>NZ_JBIVTZ010000012.1:0-215184 GCF_044756945.1 Streptomyces sp. NPDC091387
TCCTTTGTACTCACCGCCAGAACATTTTCTGGGGCTTTCCTCCGGGCGCTTCCCTTCGGTCTTGCGTTTCCGACTCTATCAGACTCTTTCGTGTCCGATTCCCGGTCGAAGCGGGCCTCGCAGTTTCGCTTTCCAGTTCTTCGCTTTCGCGTTTCCCTTTCCAGCGGTTCCAACCTTACCAGACTCAATTTCGTTCCGTTTCCGGTTCGAATTTGATTTCCGGTGGCCGTTGAAGTGGCCTTGCCTTTCGGCTGATCCGACTTTATCAGAAACAGTTCCGCCGAACTAATCGGCTTCGTGATCCAGAGAGTGGGAATCAATGGCTCTGCGGAAATTCAATTTCCGGTGAGAGCGAGATGACGCTAACTGCTGGGCCCGAACTTGTCCAGTTCGAGGCAACCGTTCGAATCTACCTCCCCCAGTCCGCCGTGTCAACGGTTTTTTGGGGCGAGGAGGAGACTAGCAGGTCAGAGGAGCCGTACGCACATCAGGCGGCAACCGGGAGTTCGGCGCTTCGTTCGGCGTCGGCAAGGTCGCCGGTGTCGCCGGTTCGGGCCGCGCGGCCGCCCAGGATGTAGACGTAGGCAAGAAAGGCCAGCTCGGCGGCGATGCCGATGGCGATACGGGCCCAGGTCGGGAGGCCGGAGGGGGTGACGAAGCCTTCTATGACACCCGAGACGAACAGGACCAGGGCCAGCCCGATGGCCATGCCGAGCGCGGCGCGGCCCTGCTGCGCCAGGGCTGTGCGCCGGGTGTAGGGGCCGGGGTCGATGACCGTCCAGCCCAGACGGAGGCCGGTGCCGGCCGCCACGAAGACAGCGGTGAGTTCGAGCAGTCCGTGCGGAAGGATCAGACCGAGGAAGGTGTCGAGCCGGCCGGCCGAGGCCATCAGCCCGATGCCCACCCCGAGGTTCAGCACGTTGAGGAAGAGGATCCAGATCACCGGGACGCAGAGGAACGCGCCCAGCACCAGGCACATGGCCGCGGCCTGGGCGTTGTTCGTCCAGACCTGGGCGGCGAACGAGGCCGCTGGATGGCTTGAGTAGTAGGTCTCGTACTCGCCGCCGGGACTGGTCATGCGGCGGAGGTCGTCCGGGGCGGCGATGGCCGACTGGACTTCCGGGTGGGTACCGATCCACCAGCCGATCAGCGCGGCCAGGAGCGCGGAGAGGACGGCTGTGGGTATCCACCAGTGCCTGGAGCGGTAGACCGCCGCGGGAAATCCTGCCGTGAGGAAGTGCGCGGCGTCGCGCCACGAGGCCCGGCGGGTGCCCGTCACCGTGGCACGGGCGCGGGCCACCAGTTGTGTGAGGCGCGCGATGAGCAGTGGGTCGGGGGCGCTGGACTGGATCAGGGAGAGATGGGTGGCCGTCTGCTGGTAGAGGTCGACGAGTTCGTCGGCTTCCGCGCCCGTGAGCCTGCGCCCGCGGTGCAGGAGGTGGTCCAGGCGGTCCCACTCGCTGCGGTGGGCGTTGACGAAGACGTCGAGGTCCATGGTCGGCTGCTGCTCCAGGCATGGGTGCGTACGGGTCCGTACTGCTGCGGCGCGTTTGCGGGTCAGCTTGGCAGACTGTGGCCCCGAGGGGCAGGGATGGTCGGCGAAGGGTGGGCGGCGATGAGTGAGCTCGTGACCGGGGACGCGGTCGTGCTGGGGCTGCGGCCGGCGAAACTGCCGAGCCGTGCGCTGGCTCTGGCCATTGATCTGATGGCAGTGGGAACGGTGTTCGTCCTGGTGTCGGTCGGACTGACCGTGGCGACGGCCTCACTGGACGGGGCGGCGTCCGCCGCCATCTCCGTGGCGACGTTCCTGTTGGTCCTGGTGGGAGCGCCGATTGCGGTGGAGACGCTCAGCCACGGCCGTTCCCTGGGGAAGCTGGCGTGCGGGCTGCGGGTGGTGCGGGACGACGGGGGGCCGATCCGGTTCCGGCACGCGCTGGTGCGTGGGGCGATGGGTGTCGTGGAGATCCTCATGACGCTCGGGGTGGTCGCCTCCGTCGCGTCGCTGGTGTCGGCGCGTGGGAGGCGGCTCGGGGACGTCTTCGCGGGGACGCTCGTCGTACGGGAGCGGCTGCCGGCGGGCCGGGCCGCCACTGTTCCGCCGCCGCCTCCCTGGCTGGTGGGACGCTTCGCCGGGCTGGACCTGTCGGCGGTTCCGGACGGACTGTGGCTGGCGGTGCGCCAGTACCTGACGCGGATGCACCAGCTGGACGCCGATGTGGGCCGGACCATGGCGGGGCGGCTGGCCGGAGAGCTCGCCGGATGGACCGGGGTTCCGGCTCCGGTGGGCGTGCCCGCCGCCGCGTACCTGGCGGCCGTGGTGAACGAACGGCAGGCTCGGGATGCGCACCGGATGTTCGCCGCTTCCCGTACCTCCGCCGACGGCCCCGGCGGTACGGGTCCGTGGATGGGGCCTTCCGGCCCCGGCCCGGCGGGCGGGGGTGCGGGTGAGCAGCCGTGGGGCTCGGGGGCTGTTCCTGGCGCCCCAGCTGTTCCTGGCGCCCCTGTTGCCCCTTCTGCAGACCCGGCGCCTGTGTTCCCTGTGGCCCCTGCGGGGAGCGGGGGCGTGGTGGCTCCCGGGGCGGATCGGGCGCGGCCGCCCGCTACCGGGTTCGCTCCGCCCGCCTAGCGCGTCGAGGGTGGGGATTCCAGCTCTTCGAGCTCGATGCCGGGGGCCGAGAGGACTACGTCGCCGGCGATGTGGAGGGTGTGCTGCTCGCCGGTGTCCAAGGCGTTGACCTGGTATTCGTCCACGGTCAGCGGTCCGTTGTCAGTGGCGTGCGTTTCACTGTTCACCAGGGCCCAGGACTGGTCGACAGTACGGGGGGCGAGGACCGGATCCGTGAAGGCGACGACGCGGAGACGGGTGGCGGGGGAATCGGGGGTGAGGCGCAACAGGCGTGCGGTCGCGATGAGAAAGGCGGGGGAAGTGCCGGTGAAGGTGTGGGCGCGGACATTGCCTTCGTCGGCGTGAGTGCCGGTCGGATCGGAGCGGACCCAGGTGACGCCTTCGAGGGCGGCGCCGCGGATCCGCCAGCTCGCGGCGTGGAGTTCGAGGCGGATCGGGCGGCCGAGTTCGTCCAGGGTGAGATCGATGGATCCGAGGTGGTCGCCGGACGGGGCGGTCGTCTGGGAAACATAGCGCCAGCCGGAGGGGCCGGGGGCGCAGTGGAAGTGCTCTTCACCGAGGGGGGTGTGGTCGTGAAGGTCGTGGAGCGAATATCGGCCGCGGGGCATGGGGTCCTTCGGGTTCCTCGGGCTGTGCGGGTGCGGTACGAAGCAGGCCCCCGACACGGGGGTGCGGGGGCCTGCTTCGTAGCTGCTGCGCTGTGCTGCTGAGCCGACGGGCCTGCTGACGCTGTCGCGTCCGCGCGCTCGGGGTCCGGGGCCGCGTGGCCCGCCGGCGGCCGGTCGTCACCGACCGGCCGTCACCGACCGGTGGTCGCTGTGACCGGTGACCGGCGGGCCGCCCCGGTCACGGGATCAGTAGCGGTAGTGGTCGGACTTGTACGGGCCGTCGACGTCGACACCGATGTAGGAGGCCTGCTCGGGACGGAGCGTCGTGAGCCTCACTCCGAGCGCGGCGAGGTGCAGGCGGGCGACCTTCTCGTCGAGGTGCTTGGGCAGCACGTAGACGTCGGTCGGGTACTCCTCGGGCTTGGTGAACAGCTCGATCTGGGCCAGGGTCTGGTCCGCGAACGAGTTGGACATGACGAACGAGGGGTGGCCCGTGGCGTTGCCCAGGTTCAGCAGACGGCCCTCGGACAGCACGATGAGGACCTTGCCGTCGGAGAACGTCCAGGTGTGGACCTGCGGCTTGACCTCGTCCTTGACGATGCCGTCAATGGCGGCGAGGCCCGCCATGTCGATCTCGTTGTCGAAGTGGCCGATGTTCCCGACGATGGCCTGGTGCTTCATCCGGGCCATGTCCGCGGCCATGATGATGTCCTTGTTGCCCGTCGTGGTGACGAAGATGTCGCCCTGCTCCACGACGTCGTCGAGGGTGGCCACCTGGTAGCCGTCCATCGCCGCCTGAAGGGCGCAGATCGGGTCGATCTCCGTGATGATCACCCGGGCGCCCTGGCCGCGCAGGGACTCCGCGCAGCCCTTGCCCACGTCGCCGTAGCCGCAGACGACGGCGGTCTTGCCGCCGATCAGGACGTCGGTGGCGCGGTTGATGCCGTCGATCAGCGAGTGGCGGCAGCCGTACTTGTTGTCGAACTTCGACTTGGTGACCGCGTCGTTGACGTTGATCGCCGGGAACAGGAGGGAGCCGTCACGGTGCATCTCGTACAGCCGGTGCACACCGGTGGTGGTCTCCTCGGTGACACCGCGGATCTCGGACGCCAGCTGGGTCCACTTCTGCGGGTCCTCGCCGAGGGTGCGGTTCAGCAGGGTGAGGACGTTGGCGTACTCCTCGCTGTCCGCCGTCGACGGGTCCGGGGCCGCTCCGACCTTCTCGAACTCCACGCCCTTGTGGACGAGGACGGTGGCGTCACCACCGTCGTCGAGGATCATGTTCGGACCGCCGGTCGGGGTGTTCGGCCAGGTCAGAGCCTGCTCCGTGCACCACCAGTACTCCTCCAGCGACTCGCCCTTCCAGGCGAAGACCGGGACGCCGGCGGGGGCGTCCGGCGTGCCGGTCGGACCGACCGCGATGGCCGCGGCCGCGTGGTCCTGGGTCGAGAAGATGTTGCAGGAGGCCCAGCGGACCTCGGCGCCGAGGGCGACCAGGGTCTCGATCAGCACGGCCGTCTGCACGGTCATGTGCAGCGAACCGGTGATGCGGGCGCCGGCCAGCGGCTGCGTGGCGGCGTACTCCTTGCGGATCGACATCAGGCCGGGCATCTCGTGCTCGGCGAGGTTGATCTCCTTGCGGCCGAAGGCTGCGAGGGAGAGGTCGGCGACCTTGAAGTCCTGTCGATTGGCGACCGTCGTCATAACGGGCTGCTCCTCGTGATGGGTCGAGGGTGGGTGGGCGGCTCTGCGGCGCCGGGCACACGAATGCCCGAGCGGCTCGCAGCGCAATCCGTCGGAGGCCCTCTCTCCCTCGGCCGGTCCGTAACCACGGACCGCTCGACCGCCATCAGCAGCGACGTCTGGCACTGCACTCGAATCTACACCGAACGGCCCAGCCGCTCCCAGCCCACCGGGTCCGGGAGCGGTCTCGAAGGCGCGTCGGGTGCGTTCAATGGCCGGATTCGGTCGGGTCGGCCGGGGTGTCGGGCGCCTTGTCGGGTTCGGTCGATGTGGGTTCGGTCGATGGAGGTTCGGTCGATGCGGGTTCGGTGGCGACGGCGGTTGATCCGCCCGAGCCGTTGGCCAGGTCCGTGGCCGGGTCCGTGGCCGGGTCCGCGCCGGGGTGGTCCTTGGCGGGGTTGGTTCCGGAGCGGGCCGCGGCCTCGTTGTAGATGTCCGGTTCCAGGTAGATGACCCGTGCGATCGGGACCGCCTCGCGGATGCGGGACTCGGCGGCGTTGATGGCGTTGGCCACCTCGAGGGCCGTGTCGTCGTGCTGGACCGCGATCTTGGCGGCGACCAGCAGTTCCTCCGGGCCGAGGTGGAGCGTACGCATGTGGATGATGCCGGTGACGGTGTCGCCGTCCACGACCGCGGCCTTGATCTTCTCGACCTGGTCGGTGCCGGCGGCCTCGCCGAGCAGCAGGGACTTGGTCTCTGCGGCCAGGACGATCGCGATCACGATCAGCAGGATGCCGATGCAGAGCGTGCCGATGCCGTCCCACACGCCGTCACCGGTGCCGACGGCCAGGCCCACGCCGCCGAGGGCGAGGACCAGACCGATGAGCGCGCCGAAGTCCTCCAGCAGCACGACGGGGAGCTCGGGAGCCTTGGCGCGGCGGATGAACTCGGTCCAGGACAGCGCGCCCCGGGTCTCGTTGGACTCCTTGATGGCCGTACGGAAGGAGAAGCCCTCGGCGATGATCGCGAAGACCAGCACCCCGACCGGCCAGTACCAGGCCTCGATCTCGTGCGGGTGCTTGATCTTCTCGTAGCCCTCGTACACCGCGAACATGCCACCGACCGAGAACAGCACGATGGAGACGAGGAAGGCGTAGATGTAGCGCTCGCGCCCGTACCCGAAGGGGTGCTGGGGGGTGGCCTCTCGCTTGGCCTTCTTGCCGCCGAGCAGCAGCAGTCCCTGATTGCCCGAGTCGGCGAGCGAGTGGACGCTCTCCGCGAGCATCGACGACGAGCCACTGAACAGGAACGCCACGAATTTGGCCACTGCGATCGCGAGGTTGGCGCCGAGCGCCGCCACGATCGCCTTGGTTCCGCCTGACGCACTCATGGGTGCCTGGTGTCCCTTCGTTCGGTGCTGCGGCTCCGGTGGCCGCGGTACGGCCGGACATTGTTGCAGTCCATGGTGCGGACGGTACGTCAGGCCACCACAGTGGCACGGAACAGCGTGCCCGCGCCGGACACTTCGGCCTTCTCCCCGGCCGGTACGAAGACCGAGTCGCCGGGTACGAGGCCGAGGTCGCCGGTCCGGGGCGCGCCCGCCGTGCAGAGCAGGATCTGCGGTGTGGCCGCGGTCAGGTCGACGGGGTCGGCGCCCGGTGAGAGGTCGAAGCGGGAGAGCCGGAACTCGTCGACCGGCGTCTCGTAGAGCTCCTCGCCGGACGGGGACGCCTCGGGGCGCAGGACCCCGGGATCGGTCGACTCGAAGCGGACGATGCGCAGGAGTTCGGGTACGTCGATGTGCTTCGGCGTCAGTCCGCAGCGCAGCACGTTGTCCGAGTTCGCCATGATTTCGACGCCGAGGCCGTCGAGGTAGGCGTGCGGGACCCCGGCGCCGAGGAACAGCGCCTCGCCGGGCTGGAGTTGCACGTAGTTCAGCAGCATGGCCGCGATGACGCCCGCGTCGCCCGGGAAGTGGTGGGCGATCCGCGCGTACGGGGCGAACGCGCCGCCGAGCCGTTCCGCTGCGACTGCCGCGGCGGTCACCGTCTCCGCCATCTGTGCCGGGTCCGCGGTGAGGATCGCCGTGAGGACCTCGCGCAGCGCGGCCTCCTCGGGGTGGGCGCGGAGCAGATCGGCGTACGGCTTGAGGGAGTCGACGCCCAGCGCCTCCATCGCCTCGGCCGCCTCGATGGGCTTGCGGAAGCCGCACAGGCCGTCGAAGGGGGTGAGCGCGCAGATCAGTTCGGGCTTGTGGTTGGCGTCCTTGTACGTGCGGTGGGGTGCGTCGATCGGGACGGACCGGCGCTCCTCGTCCGCGTAACCCTGCTGTGCCTGGGCGAGGTCGGGGTGGACCTGGAGGGAGAGCGGGGCTCCGGCGGCGAGCAGCTTGAGGAGGAAGGGGAGGCGGGGGCCGAACTTCTCGACGGTGGCCGCGCCGAGCTCACCGACGGGGTCGGCGGCGATGACGTCGGTGAGGGGGTGCTCGGTGGCGGCCTGCGGGGTGCCGGGGACCGCGCCGGGGCCGGTGCGGATCATCCGGGAGGGTGCTCCGGGGTGGGCCCCCATCCACATCTCGGCCTGGGGCTCGCCGGTGGGGGCGACACCCAGCAGGGCGGGGATGGCGGTGGTGGAGCCCCAGGCGTACGGGCGCACGGTGTTGGAGAGCCGGTCCATGGAGTGTGTCCTCGTGCTGTGTGGGATGCGTGGTTCGTGGAGGTGCGACGGGGAGCGTGGAGCTCTCGGGTGCGCGGGTCCTGCGGCGTGCGTGAGGTCGGGTCTCCTGCTGTGCCGCGCCTCGCGGTGGTGGTGGTTCAGGTACGGGCTTCCGAGGCGAGGGACAGGTAGACGGCCGCGAAGTCGGTGACCGCGAGGAGTTCGGCGAGGGCTTCGAGCTTGCTGCCCTCCTCCGGTTCGAGTTCGCTGATCGGTGTCTCGTGGCCCAGGGCGAGTTCGCGGGCCGCGGGGGCCGCGCTCAGGCCGCCGGTGGGCCGGTCCCGGAGCAGGACGACGCGGGCGTGCAGGGCCTGCGGCTCGTCGACCCGGTCGCGGAAGAACTCGTCGGGGTCCGCTCCGGCGGCGAAGGCCCCCGCCAGCAGTCCCCCGTGGACGGGGAGCGCCTCGGGGAGTTCGGCCGCGAGGGCCGGGCGGCCGGAGAGCTCGGCCAGGACCGCGGCGAACCGGCGTCCGACCGGGGCCGCCGCCTCGCCCTCGGTCCAGACGAGCGGGAGGGTGTCCGCGAGTTCGGAGGCCAGGGTCTTGGCCGGATTGCTGTACGTGGCGACGGCCGGCCCACAGCGTTCCGCCGTGCGGTCCAGGCGGTCGGCGACGCTCTGCAGCGTCTCCGGGGGCGCGGTGACCAGGCCGACGCGGTCGAGCAGCGCGAGGAGTGGGGTGAACAGGGCCCAGAGGGTGCCCGGTCCCGCGGCCGACGTCTCGGCGTCGTACTCGCCGTGCGGGGCGGAGGCCATCGGTACGACGAGGCCGTGCACGCCGTCGACCGCCTCGCGCAGCGGTGACTGCCGGGGTGCGACGGCCACCACGGTGCAGCCGCGGCGGTAGGCCTGCTCGGCGACGAGGGCCAGGCCGGGTTCGGAGCCGTCCGCCGTGGCGATGAGCAGCAGGTCGAGGGAGCCGGCCCAGCCGGGCAGCGTCCAGCGCATCGCGCCCGCGGCGGGGGCGACGCCGGTGGGGTGGATGCGTGTGACCGGCGCGGAGGCCCCGGCGAGGGCGGCGATCAGGTCGGCGACGCCGGAGGCGGCGGTGCCGGAGCCCGCGACCAGGACGGCGCGCGGGCGGCCCTCCGGGTTCAGTGCGGTGATTCCGGCCTCCGTCGCGTGCCGGGCGGCGGTACGGACCCTCGCCCCTGCCTCGGCGGCTCCGCGCAGCAGACCGCGGCGGTCGGCTCGGGCCAGGGCTTCCGGGGCGTCGAGCAACGACTCGTCGAGCATGGGGACGGTCCTCCGATCACACGCTGATCACCGTGCGGGGTGTGGGGCCCGGTTACGCGGGGCGGCGGGCCTCGTCGACGAGGAGGACGGGAATGCCGTCGCGTACGGGGTAGGCCAGGCCGCAGTCCTTGCCCGTGCAGACCAGTTCGGGGCTGTCGGCCGCCGACCGGTCGTCGAGGGGGGAATGGCAGGCCGGGCAGGCCAGGATCTCCAGGAGGCCGGCTTCGAGCGGCATGGGGTGGGTCCCTTCGGGCGGGCGCGAGTGCGTGTTCTTGTTTCTTGCTGCTTGTTCTTGCTGCTTGTTCTTGGATCGGGCGACGTCAGCCTACCGCTGGGGTGACGGGGGCGCGGCCTGGCCGGGGGGCTCTTATTGAGGGTGCGGTGGGGGTGGGCGCGCCCGCGGCGGGTCTTGCAAGGCCCGCTCAGGACTGGCTTGAGCCGGGGGCGGTGGTTTCCGGCCTCCGGATCAGGGACAGGGCTTCGTCCCGTACCGCCTTCATCGTCTCTTCCTCGCGGGCCTCGACGTTCAGGCGCAGCAGCGGTTCGGTGTTGGAGGCCCGGAGGTTGAACCACCAGTCCGGGGCCGTGACCGTCAGGCCGTCGAGGTCGTCGGTGGTCACGCCCTCGCGGTCGGCGAACGCCGCCCGCACCTGGGCCGTGCGGGCCGGCTGGTCGTCGACCGTGGAGTTGATCTCGCCGGAGCCGGTGTAGCGGTCGTACTGGGCGACCAGGGCGGAGAGGGGTTCCTCCTGGCCGCCCAGAGCGGCCAGGACGTGGAGGGCGGCGAGCATGCCCGTATCCGCGTTCCAGAAGTCGCGGAAGTAGTAGTGCGCCGAGTGCTCGCCGCCGAAGATCGCCCCGTGCGCGGCCATCTCCGCCTTGATGAAGGAGTGGCCCACCCGGGTCCGGACGGGGGTGCCGCCGTTCTCGCGTACGACCTCCGGGACCGAGTGGGACGTGATCAGGTTGTGGATGACCGTGCCCCGGCCGCCGTTGCGTGCCAGTTCCCGGGCCGCGACCAGGGCGGTGATCGCCGACGGGGAGACGCCCTCGCCCCGCTCGTCCACGACGAAGCAGCGGTCCGCGTCGCCGTCGAAGGCCAGACCCAGATCGGCGGTCTCGGCCACCACCCGGGCCTGGAGGTCGACGATGTTCCTGGGGTCCAGGGGGTTGGCCTCGTGGTTCGGGAACGTGCCGTCCAGCTCGAAGTACATCGGGACGAGGTCGACGGGCAGGTCCGCGAAGACCGTGGGCACGGTGTGGCCGCCCATGCCGTTGCCCGCGTCCACGACCACCTTCAGCGGCCGGATCGCGGACAGGTCCACCAGCGACAGCAGGTACGCGGCGTAGTCGGTGAGCGTGTCCCGTGCGGTGATCGTGCCGGGGGTGGCGGTCGGCTGCGGGGCGCCGGTCACGGACCACTGCTCGACCAGGGTGCGGATCTCGGCGAGGCCGGTGTCCTGCCCCACCGGTGCGGCGCCCGCACGGCACATCTTGATGCCGTTGTACCGCGCCGGGTTGTGCGAGGCGGTGAACATCGCGCCCGGCAGGTCCAGCGACCCCGACGCGTAGTACAGCTGGTCCGTCGAGCACAGACCGATCATCGTGACGTCCGCGCCGCGGCCCGCGGCGCCCCGGGCGAAGGCTCCCGAGAGGGCGGGGGACGTGGGGCGCATGTCGTGGCCGATCACGATCGCGGCCGCGGCCGTCACCTCGACGAACGCCGCTCCGAACTGCTCGGCCAGGGCTTCGTCCCACTGGTCGGGCACGACTCCGCGAACGTCGTACGCCTTCACGAGCTGCGACAGGTCTGCAGTCACGGGACGGTCCTCCTGAGGGTTTCTTCGGACCGCCAAACTACCCGGCGGCCCGGATCACCTCGCGCTCCGGGGACGCGGAGCACCACGGCTCGTGCTCAGGAGTCGGGCGAGCGCAGCACGCGGAGGTGGCCCCTGCGGGCGACCTCCGCCGGATCCGCGGTACGGGGACCGCCGCCCCGGGGCCCGTCGCCGCGGTCCTGCGGACGGGCCGCTTCCCGTACGGCGTTGGCGAGCGCTTCGAGGTCGTCGCCGCTGGGGCGGACGGGCGCGGAGGGGTCGGAGAGCCGGACGACCTCCCAGCCGCGTGGCGCGGTCAGCCGCTCACTGTGCTCGGCACAGAGGTCGTAGCAGTGGGGCTCGGCGTAGGTGGCGAGCGGGCCGAGGACCGCAGTCGAGTCGGCATAGACGTACGTCAGTGTCGCGACGGCAGGGCGGCCGCACGCGGTGCGCGAACAGCGACGTACAGGGCTCACGATGTTGGACGCTACCGCACTCTTGAGCGGGCTGCGACGACTCTCCCCCGGCTCACCCCACCGTGTCGCCCTGTGACCCGGGGTACGGCGGCCTCCGGCGGCGGCTCCCCCGACCTGCGCGGCAGCAGAAGGCCGCAGGTCATGACGGCCACGGTTCGGGTCACCACTCGTCTCGAAAACGGTCATGAGACGGAAGGCGAACGGTCATGAGCGGGGCCTGAAACGGGCTCCCCCGTGGCCGGATCACTCAAGAGCGGACAGGCAGGTCCGTCCCCGGGCAGCAGCCGTCCGCCGGCCCCGCGGAGCGTTACGCTGCGTCGGTGATGGACAGTCCCGTACCGCCCCACCCGTCCGAGCCGCGACCGCGGCGCCGAGACCGACACGGCCGAGGCATGCGTGGGCCCGTCGCCCCGCCGCAGGTGCCGCTCTCGGCCAGCCGGGCGGACAGCTTCCGTGATCTCGTGCAGGACTCCGTGGAGCGACTGGAGCGGCGCTGGCCTCAGCTGGCCGAGGTCGACTTCGTGGTCCTCGATGTGCCGAGCACCGGGGAGGAGACCGTTCCGCTCGGGAACGCGTTGTCCGCCGAGAAGGAACGGCCGGCGCAGATCGTCATCTACCGGCGTCCCGTCGAGATCCGCACCAAGAACCGCGACGAGCGTGCGCTGCTGGTGCACGAGGTCGTGGTGGAGCAGGTCGCGGAACTGCTCGGGCTCGCACCGGAGTCGGTCGACCCGCGGTACGGGCAGGAGTAGCGGGCGAAGCGGGGCAGGGCGGCGGGGCGGGGGCCACCTCGTTCATGCCCCGCCCCGCCCCCGTCCCTTGCCCGGGTGATCAGTCGTCCAGGACCGACAGGTCCTGTTCGGCCGTCGGTACCTCGACCGTTCCGCCGTCGTCCGGCAGCGTCTGCACCGTGAACATCGGGATGCCGTCCTGCGGCAGCGTGAGCGTGCGGGCGGCGTGGACCGGGCCGCCGCCCGGCTGTGTCTCGACCGTCAGCGCGTACGTGCCCTTGAGGCCCGTCGGGACCGGCGGGGTGACCGCGACCGTCGTGCCCGCGGCGACCTTGTACGTCTTGCTGACCGGGGTGCCGCCCTTGCTGCCCGCGGACGCCGTGACCTTCACGGTGCCGGCGGCGCCCGGGGCGGTGAGCGAGAGGACCGAGCCCTTCGCCCGGTTGTCGGCCGCGGTCGCCTGCGCGCCCACCGGGCCGGTCGCCGGGATGTACCCGACCTCCTGCTTGTCGCCCTTGCCCCGGACCACGCGCAGCGCGGCCACCACCGGGGTGGCCCTGTCCTTCTGGGCGGGGGTCAGCAGCAAGGAGCCCGCCTCGCCCCGGGTGATGTTCTTCAGGTCGACACCGGCCGTCATCCGGGACTTGACGTGAAGGTCCTCGTTCCCGACCGGGGCGAACGCGCCCGTCTTGCCGAGCAGCTTCACGTTCAGGTCCGCGTCGTCCTCGCCGGGGGCGAAGGCCACCAGCCGGACCGAGGTCGCGTCCGCCGGGATGCCCGGCAGCACCAGGGTGCCCGCCGGGGCGGCGGAGGCGGCGAGCCAGTCGCTGCCGGTCTTGCTGTCCGCGGTCCTGACGACCGCGCCGACCCGTCCGGTGCGGGTGGTGACGTGGACGGTCACATCGTCGGCCGCCTTGCTGGTGAGGGTCGAGATCAGGACCCGGACGCCGGATCCGGCGGGGACCGTGATGCCCTCGCCCACATCGGACTTGAGTGTGCCGTCCGGACCGTACAGCTCGATGTCGGCGACCGCGGCGGTGTCGTCCGGGTTGGTGAGGTTGACGTAGTCCTCGCGGGTCTTCGCGGTGCTCGCGGCCGGGAACCAGAAGTCGGTGTCGGGTGCCGTGCAGCTGACGCCGAGCAGGCCCCGGGAGTCGCCCGCCTCGACGGTGGTGGTCTGCTGGGCGGTCCAGCCGGGGGCCAGGCGGCCGGTGGCGGTGCCGACGAGGGCGGGGGCGTCGGAACCGGACACGTCGGCGGTGGCCGGCTTGCCCGGCTCCTTGAGAGCGACGACGGGCTTGTCCGTGTCGGCCGCCTTGTCCTGGCTCTTGTCCTTGTCCTTCGCGGGCTTGTCCTTGGTGGTCTTCTCCTTGTCGTCCTTCTTGGCGGCCGTGGGTGACTTCAGTTCGGCCGTGCCCGCCTCGTCGCCGCTCTTCGCGACGGGGGTGAAGGACGTGTACGTCGTCTCCGCGAGATCCGAGAGGCCGGGCGCCGGGCAGAGCAGGCTGGACCGCTCCACGGGCAGCCGGGACGCCGCCCCGGCCACCGTCGCACCTCCGTCCCCCGGCACGGTGAGCGCGGCGAATCCGGTGACGGCGGCGAGGGCCACGGCCCCCGCGATGAGGGACAGGCTGGTGGACTTCACTCGGACTCGCCTCGCGATGCGTTACCGGTCGGCCACGGGTTCTGGCCCGGGGCGGGGTTCTCGTCGGGATTCTCGTCGGGGGTGTTGGCCGGGGTGTTGGCGGGGTCGGGGTTCTGCGGGTCGTACGGCCGCTGGTCGCCGTACTGGCCGACACCGTACTGGGCGTTGGGGTCGTACTGCCCGTTCGCGTCGTACGGGGCGTTGCCGTACTGCTCCCCCGCGCCGTACTGGTCGCCCGTCCCGTACGGGGCCTGGGCGTCGTACTGCGGGTTCGCCGCGTCGTACGGGGCGTTGGTGTACTGGCCCTGGCCGTACGCGGTGTAGCCGTCCTGCTGCTGCGGATAGCCGTACTGGTCGTACCCGGCGGCGGGGTTCTGCTGCTGCCCGTCCCCGTACTGGCCGCCCTGGTACTGACCCTCCTGGTACTGGCCCTCCTGATACTGCGGGTAGTCGGCGCCCTGGTACTGCTGGGCGTCCCACTCCCCGTACTGCTGCTGGGGCACAGCCGCGTACTGGCCGGTGTCACCCTCGGCCTGCTGCGGCACCGCGGCGTACTGCCCCGTGTCACCCTCGGCCTGCTGCGGCACCGCCGCGTACTGGCCGGTGTCGCCCTGGGCCTGTTGCGGGACGAAGGCGTCCTGGTCGTCGGTGGCCTGCTGTTCCGTCGGTTCGGCCGGCTGGTGGGCCGGGGCGTACTCCGCCCGCTCCTCGCCCGTGTCGGCGTCCTCGCCGTCCTCCTCGCCTTCCATCTGGGCGGCCGCGCGCAGCCTGCGCGCCCGGCGTCCCTCGCCCGCGACCGGCTCTGCGGGGACCGGCTCGGTCTCCTCCGGCAGGTCGTCGTCGATCTCCCGGCGGCGGCCCGGAAGGGCCAGGACCAGCAGGACCACGACGAACGCGGCCTGGGCCCAGATCCACGCGGAGTGCGTGAAGGACGTCTCGTACGTGAGGTCCAGCGAACCGCCCTCGGTGGGGAGTTCGAAGCCCTGCGCCCAGCCGTCGACGGTCTTGCGGGTCAGCGCCCGCCCGTCGAGCGTGGCCTGCCAGCCGGGGTCGGCCGCGTCGGCGATCCGCAGCACCCGGCCCGCGCCACCCGGCGGGATCTTGGTGTGCGCCTCGACCTGGAGGGAGCCGACCGGGAGCGGCTCGTCACCGGCGTCGGACGGGACGACCATGATCCGGGCGACCTGGCGGTCGACCCGCCAGAGCGCGCTGCCGTCGAGCTGGCTGAGCCGGCTGAGGCCGGGCGTCGCGTCGAGCACCCGGCTCATCTGCTTCGGCGCCCCGTCCCGTACGAGGACGTAGCGGATCGCGAAGCCGCTGAGCTGGCTGCCCTGGTCGGCACCGGAGCCCGCGACCAGGTTGGCGACGACCTTGTCGAGGTGGCTGTTGCCGCCGCCGGCCGCGGCCAGTTCGGCGTCGCCGAGGCGGGCGCCGGAGCCGCGGACCAGGGTGTACGCGACGGAGGAGGGCGACGTGCCGCCGAGGACCAGGGTGCGCGGCTGGTCGCGGGTGCTGCTCTCCTCCGCGACGAACGCGGGCACCTGCACCGGGTCGCGCCGCTCCAGGGGGCCGGCCGCGCCACCGATCATCCAGCCCGCGGCGGCCAGCACGGGAGCGATCCCGGCGGCGAGCGCGATCAGGACGGCGACCGGCTGGCGCCAGCCGAAGCTGAGCTCCGCGACGCGGACCCGGGCGCCGTCGGCGCCGACCAGCGCGGCGGCGATGAGCGCCGCGCCGTAGACGAGGGTGGCCGGTCCCGCCCAGCCCGAGCCGTTGGCGAGCCCGGCGAAGGCCAGGCCCACCAGGGCGACGGCCCAGGCGGTCCGGACCGCGAACTGCCGCTCCCCGCGCGGCAGTGCGGCCAGCGCCGCGAGCACGATGCCGAGCAGCAGGACGCCGCCCGCCGCCTTGGGCCCGCCGGGGCTGATCCCGAGCAGGTCGAGGGCGGAGGCCGATCCCGTACCGGTCTCCAGGCCCGCTTCCTTCAGGAAGGACGAGGGGTCGGTCAGGAGGGAGAACGACCAGGGCGCCAGGACGAGCAGCGGGGTGCCGACGGCGGCGAGGAAGCGGAGTCCGTAGGCCGTGATGTCGTTGCGGCGCAGCACCAGCACGCCGACGCCGAGCACCGCGGCGAGCGGCCACACGATGGGGGTGAACGCCGTCGTGAGGGTGAGGAGCAGGGTGTACGCCCAGGTGGCGCGCCAGCTGCCGCGGCTGTCACCGCTGCCGCGCATCCCGTGTGCGGAGACGGCCGCGCGGGCGATCAGGGGCAGCAGGACGAGCAGGACGGCGGTGCCGAGGCGGCCGGTCGCCAGGGCGCCGGTCGCGGCGGGCAGGAAGGCGTACGCGACGCTCGCCCAGGCCCGCAGCAGCCGCGAGGGGATCAGCGGGCGGGAGACGAAGTACGCGGTGAGTCCGGCGAGCGGGACCGAGCAGACCAGCAGCAGGGTGAGCGCGAATCCGGTGGAGCCGAGGAACAGCGCGGAGAGCGCGGAGATCATGCCCAGGTAGGGCGGTGCGGTCTGGGTGCCGCCGGTGCCCACGGTGTGCCAGCCGTCCGCGTACCGGCCCCACAGGTCGGAGACGTCGCCGGGTGCGGGCAGCAGGGCGCCGCCGGCCAGCGCGCCGCCGCCGATGAGGCTGCGGCAGGCGACGAGCGAGACCAGGAGCAGGACGGCGAAGAGCACCGGTCCCGGCTTGCGCCCGACCCGCTTCAACTTGGCGAACTGGTCGACCTCCAGGAAGTCGGCGTCGTCGCCGCCCGGTCCGGACTCGACGGCGCCGTGCCGCGAGCCGCCGGACTCGGCCTCCGTGGAGCCGCCGAAGTTCCCCGCGACCTGTTCCACGGTGGCGCGGACGGTGGCGCCGGGCGCCGGGAAGAGCCCGCGCAGCTCGGCCGGGTCGATGACGCCCTTGCCGCGTTGGCGGCGGCCCGCGAGGATCCTTCCGGGCCGCAGCAGGGTGCCGAGGAGTCCGGTGACCTCGTCGACCGCCTGGCCGGGGACCTTGCCGACGAGGTAGGCGAGCGTGCGCAGCAGGGTGCCGAGCACCAGCCGGAGCAGCGCCCAGAGCAGCAGCTTGCCGCGGGCGTTGACGAGCATCGTGTAGACGGCGCCGGCCTTGTCGACGCGGTGCGGGCTGGATACGGACCGCCCGGCGCAGTCGATGGGACGGCGTTCGCGGGCGGACGCCTCCGCGTGCCGCAGGACGGCGTCGGGGGCGATCAGCACCCGGTGCCCGGCCATGTGGGCGCGCCAGCACAGATCGACGTCGTCGCGCATCAGGGGGAGCCTGCGGTCGAACCCGCCGAGCTCCTCCCACACATCACGGCGGATCAGCATGCCCGCGGTGGAGACGGACAGGACGGTACGGACCTGGTCGTGCTGGCCCTGGTCCTGCTCGCGCCGGTCGAGTCCGGTCCAGCGTCGCCCGCTGTTGGCGATGGAGACCCCGACTTCGAGGAGCTGCTTGCGGTCGTACCAGCCGCGGAGCTTGGGGCCGACGATCGCGGCGTGCGGGTCGTTGTCGACGACGCGGAGCATCTCGGCGAGTGCGTCGGGCTCGGGCGCGCAGTCGTCGTGGAGCAGCCAGAGCCACTGCACCGGTTCGCCGTGCGGCAGTTCGGGCAGGTCGTAGGCGTCGTCCCGCCAGGTTCTGGTGACCGGGTCCCAGCCGCTGGGGCGCTTCAGGTAGGGCAGGTCGTCCGGGGTGAGGACGCCGGCGGTGCGGCTCGCCTCGTCGACGGCGGTGCCGAAGCCCGTACGTCGCGCGAGGTGCAGGACGCGGTCGGCGCCGAGCGCCTCGGTGACCAGCCGCGCGGAGTCGTCGGCGCTGCCGGTGTCGGCGGCGACGACGCTCTGCACGGGGCGTTCCTGCCCGAGCAGCCCGGCGAGCGCGTCGGGCAGCCAGCGTGCGCCGTCGTGGGAGACGAGCACGGCGGTGACGACATGCCGGGGGAACTCTGGGGCGGCGGCAGCCGCGTACGGCGCCGTCGAATGGCTGTGCACGGACATCGAGGTACGGGCCCTCCGGCCGGGTCCGGGGGGAAAATACCCCCGGGGGCTGCATCGGTGTACACGCGCGCCCTGTCAGGTCGTTGGCGCGTCTCGGACGGGGCCCCACACTAACGGTACGGATAACCGGGGTGGCGCGGAGCGGTTGCGCGAGGGCGACGGCACAGCGGCGGAGGACGGCGGACCGGACGGAGCCGGGGCCCGGGGCGGCGGTGGCGGCGCGCGGGCGGGCGGGCACGGCAATGGCCCGCCGCCTGCGGGCAGGGTGCAGGCGGCGGGCCATGGGTGACCGGGGCCGGGGTGGGTGAACCGGCCGGGGTGGGTCAGATCGCGGCCTTCTTCAGACGGCGTCGCTCGCGCTCGGAGAGACCGCCCCAGATGCCGAATCGCTCGTCTTTGGAAAGGGCGTACTCAAGGCATTCGGACCGGACCTCACAGGCGAGGCAGACCTTCTTGGCCTCGCGGGTGGATCCGCCCTTCTCAGGAAAAAAGGACTCGGGATCGGTCTGGGCGCACAGTGCGCGCTCCTGCCAGCCGAGTTCCTCGTCCGCGTCCTCGACCAGCAGTTGCTGGAACAGCTCGGTCATGTGCGCCCCTCGTCTGTCTCTTGCGTCCCCGTGATGCGGCCGTTATCGAATCGGCCGAACGACACGAGTGAAATTACAAGTGTGTAGCTTCGTGCCAGTCAAGCGCAGATCTGCTATTGGGCCCGGTATTCACTCTGCGGCACCAAGCGTATGCGGAAAGTGTTCAAATCACCAAAAACCTGACATATGCCATGGGCTTCATTCCGCACACACCCGCCACAGAGAGGAACTCCTCGGAGGGCGGACACGTTGCGATTCGATCACCGAAGCGATCAGGATCACAGTCGGGTCACGGCGCCGCGGCCACGTTTGCGCGTACGTCTGCTGCGCCACATCTCCGCCGCGGGTGCTGCACAAACCTTTCTCCGCTTGGAGTAACCGGAAGAGGTGAAACATTAGCCCCAAATCGGTCATTGGGTTGACAGTCGAAGGTTCTCCGGTTCTCCTTGATGCCATGCCAGTGACCTCAGCGATGCGCGTCACCCACATCCGTGGGTTCCGTAGCGCTGTCCAGGCTCGCTGTTGCTGTTCCAGCTGTCTCGGCTGTTGAAGCCCCCGCGCTCCAGCCCGACACAGCTCGTCCCGGACCCCCGGACCCTTCCCTGCGGCCCTCGCGGCCCCTGGCCACCCGGTTCCGCGGTCCTCGCGACACCCCTGCATCCGCACCCGCACTCGCGTGCACTCCTGCCGAGGAACCACCGCACCCATGAACAGCGACAGCGACCTCCAGATCGCCGGCGACCTCCTTGAGGTCCAGCACCTCCTGCGCCCCGCCCGTGAGCACCCCGCCACGGTGGCGGAGTTCGTCGGGCTCGCCCGCTCCATCGCCGGTGACCGCTCCCGGTGGGCCCCGCTCGTCCAGTACGACGCCACCACCCGCTGGTACCACCGGCTGCTCGGCCATCCCCAGGCTCTCGGCTACGAGGTCTGGCTGCTCAGCTGGATCCCGGGCCAGGGCAGCGGTCTGCACGACCACGGCCTCTCCTCCGGCGTACTGACCGTGCTGGAAGGCGAACTGACGGAGCGTACGGACCGCGGGAAGCGGACGCTGGGTTCCGGCTCCCAGCGCGTCTTCGCTCCCGGCTACGTCCACGAAGTGATCAACGACTCCCTCGAACCGGCCGTCAGCATGCACGTCTACTACCCGGGCCTGACCGACATGCCGATGCACTCCACCCAGCACGCCGCGGCGACCGCCACCGTCTGACGGCCCGCCACCGGGCAGCGCGCCCCCACCTGCCGATCCCACCCGGCTGCCCGCCACCACCCCGACAACGACCGGGCATCGCCTGACAGACTGTTTCTCATGCGCATTGTGGTTCTGGCCGGCGGTATCGGTGGTGCTCGTTTCCTGCGTGGCCTCAAGGAGGCCTCGCCCGACGCGGACATCACGGTGATCGGCAACACCGGTGACGACATCCATCTGTTCGGGCTCAAGGTCTGCCCCGACCTCGACACCGTGATGTACACCCTCGGCGGTGGCATCAACGAGGACCAGGGCTGGGGGCGGACCGACGAGAGCTTCCACGTCAAGGAGGAACTCGCGGCCTACGGAGTGGGGCCCGAGTGGTTCGGGCTCGGCGACCGTGACTTCGCGACCCATATCGTCCGTACGCAGATGCTCGGCGCGGGCTATCCGCTGAGCGCCGTCACGGAGGCGCTCTGTGCGCGCTGGAAGCCGGGGGTCCGGCTGCTGCCGATGTCCGACGACCGGATCGAGACGCATGTGGCGGTCGATGTCGACGGCGAGAGCAGAGCGATCCACTTCCAGGAGTACTGGGTGAAGCTGCGCGCCTCCGTGCCGGCGCGGGCGATCGTGCCCGTCGGCGCCGAGCAGTCCAAGCCGGCGCCGGGCGTCCTGGAGGCGATCGCCTCGGCCGACGTCATCCTCTTCCCGCCGTCGAACCCCGTCGTGTCCATCGGGACCATCCTCGCCGTGCCCGGGATCCGGGAAGCCATCGCCGAGGCCGGGGTGCCGGTCGTCGGCCTCTCCCCCATCGTCGGTGACGCACCGGTGCGCGGGATGGCTGACAAGGTGCTCGCCGCGGTGGGCGTCGACTCGACGGCCGCGGCGGTCGCCCAGCACTACGGCTCCGGGCTGCTCGACGGCTGGCTCGTCGACACCGTGGACGCGGGCGCTGTGGCCGAGGTGGAGTCCGCGGGCATCCGCTGCCGCTCCGTACCGCTGATGATGACCGACGTCGCCGCCACGGCCGAGATGGCGCGGCAGGCACTGGTTCTCGCGGAAGAGGTACGCGCATGAGCACCGCCGTCCCGGACGCCGCACCCTCCTACCGGGTGTGGGCGCTGCCCGGGATGCCCGAGGTGAGGCCCGGGGACGATCTCGCGAAGCTGATCGCCGCCACCGGGCCCGGTCTCGCCGACGGTGACGTCCTCCTCGTCACCTCGAAGATCGTCTCCAAGGCGGAGGGCCGGATCGTCGAGGCCACCGACCGGGAGGCGGCGATCGACGCGGAGACGGTACGGGTGGTGGCGCGGCGCGGCACGCTGCGGATCGTCGAGAACCGGCAGGGCCTGGTCATGGCCGCGGCCGGGGTCGACGCCTCCAACACCCCCGCCGGAACGGTCCTGCTGCTGCCCGAGGACGCCGACGCGTCGGCGCGGACGATCCGGGAGGGGCTGCGGGACACGCTCGGCGTCGACGTCGGCGTCATCGTCACGGACACCTTCGGGCGCCCGTGGCGCAGCGGGCTGACCGATGTCGCGATCGGGGCGTCCGGGGTGCGGGTGCTGGACGACCTGCGGGGCGGGACCGACGCGTACGGCAATCCGCTGAGCGCGACCGTCGTCGCCACCGCCGACGAGCTGGCCGCTGCCGGGGATCTGGTCAAGGGAAAGGCCAACGGGCTGCCGGTGGCGGTGGTGCGCGGGCTCGGCCACGTCGTGGACCCGGCCGGGGCCGGGGGCGCGCGGGCGATGGTGCGGGGCGCGGCCGACGACATGTTCCGGCTGGGGACGTCCGAGGCGGTGCGGGAGGCGGTGACCCAGCGGCGCACGGTGCGTGAGTTCACCGACGACCCGGTGGACCCGGGTGCGGTGCGGCGGGCCGTGGCCGCGGCGGTGACGGCGCCCGCGCCGCATCACACGACGCCGTGGCGGTTCGTGCTGCTGGAGTCCGAGGACGCGCGGACCCGGCTGCTGGACGCGATGCGGGACGCGTGGATCGCGGATCTGCGGCGGGACGGGAAGAGCGAGGAGTCGGTCGCCAAGCGGGTGCGGCGGGGCGACGTGCTGCGCCGGGCGCCGTATCTGGTGGTGCCGTGTCTGGTGATGGACGGCTCCCACACGTACGGGGACGAGCGGCGGGACACCGCGGAGCGCGAGATGTTCGTGGTCGCCGCGGGCGCCGGGATCCAGAACTTCCTGGTCGCGCTGGCCGGTGAGCGGCTGGGCTCCGCGTGGGTGTCCTCGACGATGTTCTGCCGCGATGTCGTGCGGGAGGTGCTGTCGCTGCCGGCGTCGTGGGATCCGTTGGGGGCGGTGGCGGTGGGGCGGGCCGCGGTGTCGCCTCCGGCGCGGGGGGCTCGTGATGCGGAGTCGTTCGTCGCGGTGCGGTGAGGTGGTGCGGGGGCGGGGGCGGTTTTCGGGGCTCTGCCCCGGCCCCCGGTCCTCAATCGCCGGACAGGCTTGATGTGGCCGGGTCCGGTGGAACGTGCCGGGCTGACAGGCTTGATGTGGCCGGGCCCGTGTTCTACAGCTTGGCGATGTCGCCCCGGGTCATCCGGGGGGCATGGCGGGGCGGGGTGTTGCCGGAGAGCATGATCAGGCGGGTGGCCCGGTGGCGTTGGCCCTCGTAGGGGGACAGGAGGGCCAGCATCTCCTCGTCGTCGGCGTTGCGGTTGCCGGCCAGCGCGTGGCCGACGATGCCGGGCAGGTGGAGGTCGCCGACCGTCACCGCGTCCGGGGCGCCGTTCGCCCGTTGCAGGGTCTCTGCGGCGGTCCAGGGGCCGATGCCCGGGATCGCCTGGAGCCGGGCCATCGCCTCGGCCAGCTCCATGGCGGCGGCCTCCTCCATGCGGCGGGCCACCCGGACCGCGCGCAGGATCGTCGCCGAGCGCTTGCTGTCGACGCCCGCGCGGTGCCACTCCCAGGACGGGATCAGCGACCAGGTGCGGGCGTCCGGCATGACGTACAGGCCGTACTCCTGCGGGCCCGGCGCCGGCTCCCCGTACTTGCGGACCAGGAGGCGCCAGGCGCGGTAGGCCTCGTCCGTGGTGACCTTCTGTTCCAGGACCGACGGGATCAGGGACTCCATCACCAGGCCGGTGCGCAGCAGCCGCAGGCCCGGCCGCCGGTGGTGGGTCACCGCGAGCAGCCGGTGGCGCGGGGTGAAGGCCTCCGGTTCGTCGGACGCGCCCAGCAGCGTCGGCAGCTGGTCCAGCAGCCAGGACGCGCCGGGCCCCCAGGCGGCCGCCTCGATCCGGCCCTCGCGGGCGACGACGTGGAGCGTGCCGGGACCGGCGGGGGTGCGGCTGGCCCGGCGGACGGAGCCGTCCGCGGACATCCGGAAGGTGGGGTCGGCGGGGCCCCGGCGCAGCGGGCCGAGGACGAGCCGCAGGTCGAACGGGCCCGGCGGGGTCCAGTCGCGGGTCAGCGCCGTCGGTTCGGGCGTCGTCACCTGGCGCGGGACAGCCGCGTGCGGGGCGCTGCGGGGAGCGAATCGTCCTGCCACGGGTGAGGTCCTCGGTAGTCGGGGGTGCCTGTCGAGGGTACGGCTGTTTCCGGCCAGCGGGGACGTCCGTGAGGAGCGGCTCGCCCCGGTCATTCGTCCGGTCATTCGTCCGGTCATTCGTCCGAGGAGAAGCGCACCGACGCGGCGGGCAGGTGTGCGCCGCACCAGATCCGGATGCCGTCGCGCAGTTCGTTGTCGGCGCCGACCTTGGCCCCGTCGCCGATGACCGCGCCGGCCAGCACCGTACGGCTGCCGATCCTGGCACCGGCTCCGACCAGGGAGTCCGTGATCACGGCTCCGGGTTCGACGATCGCGCCCGCCAGCACGGTGGAGCCCTCGATCCTGGCGCCCGCGCCGATGACCGCGTCGGCGCCGATGACCGTACCGCCGGTGAGTTTGGCGTCGGGGGCGACGGAGGCCGTCGGCAGCACGAGCCGGTCGCCGCACCGGCCGGGGACGGCCGGGGAGGGTGCGCGGCCCAGCACCAGGTCGGCGGAGCCGCGTATGAAGGCCTGCGGGGTGCCCAGATCCAGCCAGTACGTGGAGTCGACCATGCCCTGGAGGTGTGCGCCGGAGGCGAGCAGTCCGGGGAAGGTCTCGCGCTCCACGGAGACCGGGCGGCCGGCCGGAATGGTGTCGATGACCGAGCGGCGGAAGATGTACGCCCCCGCGTTCACCTGGTCGGTGACGATCTCCTCCGGGGTCTGCGGCTTCTCCAGGAACGCGGTGACCCGGCCGGTGTCGTCCGTCGGTACGAGGCCGAAGGCGCGCGGGTCGTCGACCCGGGTGAGGTGGAGCGAGACGTCGGCTCCGGAGTCCGCGTGCGAGGTGACCAGCGCCCGGATGTCGAGGCCGGTGAGGATGTCCCCGTTGAAGATGAGGACCGGTTCGTCCGGGCCGGAGCGGAGCCGTTCCGCGACGTTGCGGATGGCGCCGCCGGTGCCGAGCGGTTCGCGTTCGGTGACGTACTCGATGTGGAGGCCGAGTTCCGAGCCGTCACCGAAGTGCGGCTCGAAGACCTCCGCCAGGTACGACGTCGCGAGGACGATGTGCTCGACCCCGGCGGCCCGTGCACGCGCCAGCTGGTGCGTGAGGAAGGGGACGCCTGCTGCCGGAACCATGGGTTTCGGGGTGTGCACCGTGAGCGGGCGCAACCGGGTTCCCTTGCCGCCGACCAGGAGAATCGCTTCTTTTGCCTCTGTCACAGCACTGTCTCTGCTTCCTGCTGGGGCCGGGCCTGGTTACGGCTGGCCAGTGTATGCAGACCGGAGGGGGTCTCCTCGGTCAGCGGCCCGCAGCAGGCCCCGGGCGCCCTCTGCGCCCTTTTCGGTTCCTTCCGTGTCAGCGGCCCTGGAGTTTGGCCGAACTGGTCCGGGCCGTGCCGAGCTTCTTGTAGAGACGTGCTCCGGGGCATTCGGTTGCGAAACCGTCCCGGTGGCCGGAAATGACGTTGAGTTTGACCTGCCTGCCCTTCTTGTACTTGTTGCTCCCGCCGGAGACCAGGGTGACCTTGCCCTTCGGGTTGGCCTTGAAGAGGCCGAGCTTCCAGGCGGTGAGCTTCGCGACGGCGTTGACCGCCGCGGAGGGCGGGTTGGAGCTGCTGTAGGTCCCGAGCACCACGACGCCCATGGTGTTGGTGTTGAAGCCGAGGGTGTGCGCGCCCATGACGGCCTTCGTCACGCCGCCGGCCCGGCCCTCGTAGATGTTTCCGCACTTGTCGACGGCGAAGTTGTAGCCGATGTCGCGCCAGCCGTTGCTCTTGACGTGGTACCGGTAGATGCCGCGCAGCACCGAGGCCGACTGGGAGCAGCTGTAGTTGTTGCCGGTGGCGCTGTGGTGGACGAAGGCCGCCTTGACGGTCTTGGTGTAGGCGAAGGCGCGTTCGCGGATCTTCTCGTCGGCGCCCCAGCCCTTGCGGGTGATGATGCGCGGCCGGGGTCCGATGTACGGCTTGGCGCCCGGCGCGTAGCCGGCGGCCGCGTCGGTCGCGGACCTGCTCAGGGCGGGGAGCGCAGTGGCGCCCTGCGGTGCGGCGCGGCCGGCGCCGGCCGCGCCGGTGGCGGGGAGCTCCTGCGGGTCCTTGCCGGGGTCGACGAGTTCGAGGTGCAGCCCGGCGGGCAGCGGTACGGAGGCGTCCCGGGTGCCGGAGGTCTCGGGGTTCACCCGGACCTCGACCCCGTCGGAGGCGCCGACCCAGAGCGGGGCGGTGGAGCCGCGGACGGCGCCCGACTCGCGTTCGGGGGTGCCGGGGTCGGCGGAGTGCTCGGCGTTGTGCGTCTCCAGGTCCTGCCAGCCGGACCAGCGGCCGGTGCCGGTGGAGCGGGTGCGGACCTGGGCGGTGCCGTGGAGTTCGGCGTTCACGTCGTCCCAGACGACGCCGACCATGGAGAACGCGTGGACGTCGCGCTCGCTCAGCCCTTGTCCGGCGGCGGGTTCACCGGTGGCCCGCGCGGAGGCGGTGGACAGGGGGGACAGGGCCAGCGACTGCGTCGAACCCGGCAGCGCGGCGGGTTCGGACGCCTCGGCGGGCACGGAGCCCGTGGCAGTCGAGTGGGCGGGGGTGTCGGGGGCGGCGCCCGCGGGCGCGGCGAGCGGCAGCAGGAGGGCTGCCGCGGAGGTGACACCAATGGCGGATGCAATGAAGGCACGCATACAGATGATCCTTCACATAAACCGACAACTCCGGCGACCGGTGTTTCTTCGGGCATGTGACGGCCCGTCTGCCGAACCGGTGTACGAGGCACCCGCGGTACCCGCCCGGTCCCGCCACCGCCACGTACTCTTGCGCGGATGAACGCCAGCGACCGCACCCCTGCCGACCTGCTGCGTTCCGCGCTCGCCGCGGACCCGGCCCGCCCCATGGTCACTTTCTACGACGACGCCACCGGAGAACGCGTCGAACTGTCGGTGGCCACCTTCGCCAATTGGGTGGCCAAGACCGCCAACCTGCTCCAGGGCGATCTCGCCGTCGAGCCCGGTGACCGGATCGCGCTGCTGCTCCCCGCGCACTGGCAGTCCGCGGTCTGGCTGCTCGCCTGCTCCTCGGTCGGCGTCGTCGCCGAGGTGCAGGGCGACCCGGCGTCCGCCGACCTCGTCGTCACCGGACCGGACACGCTGGAGGCCGCGCGGGCCTGCCGCGGTGAGCGGATGGCGCTGGCGCTGCGCCCGATGGGCGGCCGGTTCCCGCAGCCGCCCGAGGGCTTCGCGGACTACGCGGTGGAGGTGCCGGGCCAGGGCGACCGGTTCGCGCCGTTCGCCCCGGTGGACCCGGACGCCCCGGCGCTGACCGTGGGCGATGTCGCCCTCAGCTCGGCGCAGCTGGTCGCGCGGGCCCGCGAGGACGGCGCCGCGCTGGGCCTGGGCGCCGGATCGCGGCTGCTCTCGGGGCGTACGTACGACACCTGGGACGGCCTCAGCGCCGGGCTCTTCGCGCCGCTGGCGACCGGGGGTTCGGTGGTCCTGTGCCGGCACCTCGGGGAGCTGGGCGAGGACGGGCTGGCGCAGCGCGTCGAGAGCGAGCGGGTCACTCTGACCGTGTGACAGGGGCCCGCGCGGCGGCGCTCCGCGTGACAGCGGGGCGCCGCGGTACGACAAGCGGTCCGTGGACCACCCGTCCGGCCCATCGTGGGCCGAGCCCTCCGGGCGATGCGTCAACTCCGGTACATGATCTGCGGTACAGACCACTCAAGGCACAACCAAGCGTGAGGTTCAGCCGTCTACTTCTGCAACCGGCGGCCCATCGCGCCGCCGAACGTGAAGGATGGACGCAGACGTGACCGAAAGTGCCGGCACTCCGGCCGACCCCGACGACTCGGCCGCGGGCGAGGACCAGACGCCGGACGGGTCGCCCGGTGCGGAGCGCGGCGAGAAGCCCGCGCCGGAAACCGCCTCGGTGGACACCCCGAAGGACACCCCGGAAATCGCCTCGAAGGACGCCCCGGAGGACACCCCTGCGAGCGCTCCCGGGAGCGCCCCCGGCGGCGAGACGCGCAGCGGCTCGGGAGCCGGGTCCGGCAACGGGTCCGGCAGCAGCGCCGGCAGCGGATCTTCCGGCGGGGCACCGCCCCCGGGCCCGGGGCCGGGTCCGACCCTCGACATCACCGTCAAGCGCAAGCGGCACTGGCTGCGTTGGACCGCGCTCGGGGCCTCGTTCGTCGTCCTCGTCGCCGCGGGCGCCGGCTGGTGGCTGTACAAGAAGCTCGACGGCAACATCAAGACGGACACCTCCGCCGCCGCCGAACTCAAGACGTACGAGAAGGAGCGCCCCGCGTCCGTCGTCCATGACGCGGAGAACATCCTCCTCATCGGCTCCGACAGCCGGGCCGGGGACAACCGCAAGTACGGCCGCGACGACGGCGGCAGCCAGCGCTCGGACACCACGATCCTGCTGCACCTGGCCGCGAACCGGAAAAGCGCCACCGCGATGTCCATCCCGCGCGACCTGATGGCGGACATCCCGACCTGCCACAAGTCGGACAAAACTTCCAGCAACCCGCAATTCTCCCAGTTCAACTGGGCTTTCGAGCTCGGTGGAACCGCCTGCACCATCCGTACCGTCGAGAAGATGACCGGCATCCGCATCGACCACTACATGGTCGTCGACTTCAACGGCTTCAAGGACATGGTCGACGCGGTGAACGGCGTGGAGATCTGCCTCAAGGAACCGATCAACGACACCGCGGCCCACCTCAAGCTCCCGGCGGGCCGCCAGAAGCTCGACGGCGAGCAGGCCCTGGGGTACGTACGGGTCCGCAAGTCGATCGGCGACGGCAGCGACACCGAACGGATGGACCGCCAGCAGCAGTTCCTGGGCGCGCTCGTCAACAAGGTGCAGAGCAACGGCGTCCTGCTCAATCCGACCCGGCTCTACCCGGTGCTGGACGCGGCGACGAAGGCGCTCACCACGGACCCGGGGCTGGACACCCTGAAGGATCTCTACGAGCTGGTACGCGGCATGCGCAACGTACCGACCGACAAGGTTCAGTTCCTGACCGTCCCCCGGCAGCCTTACGCCGCGAACCGGAACCGGGACGAACTCGTACAACCCGATGCGGGCAAGCTCTTCAAACAACTGCGCGACGACAAGCCGCTCGCGGTGGTTCCGGCAGATCAGCTCAACGGCGACGACGGCAAGGACACCGGACACGGGGAGGCTTCGGAACATTCACAGGATGAAGACAGCGACAGCCGGTCCGGCGACGGGGCAACGGACGGGGAATCGGGTGCTACAGGCGCTCCGGGCCCCAGCCCCACACCCACCTATTCGGGTAACAACGCGGCGACCGACCTGTGTAAGCAGTAAAGCAATTACCAAGCGGACATCAACGTTCGGCGTGCAATGGGAAGAATGCCCGGTTGTAAGGGCCGTGGAATGTGTCACGCTCATCGCTCGGCGCCGAACCGGACGGATAGTGTGACGCGATCCGGTTACTTCCGGCCCTCGGGCCGAGCGCTTCCGGAGTGAAAGATTGAGCGCCTTATCGGGGGAGGCGCCTCGCGTGGCACCGACGGAGGACTCAAGCAACCGTGGATGCACAAGGCCGTGGGCGGGCGGAAAATATCGATCCCGCAGACCAATGGGTCCTCAACCCGGACACCGGCGACTACGAACTGCGACTGAACCAATCCGGAGGGGATTCGGGCGGCGGCCCGAGCACTTCGGCCCCGCGTGGCTCCCGGCGCAGGGACGCCGTCCAGGAGGACGGCGCCCGGCGGCGGAACTCCCCGCGCGACGGTGCCGGACGTGGTGCCGGCCCCAGCCGTGAGGTGCCCAGACAGGGCGGTCGCCGTTCGGCCCGCGGCCAGGAGGGACCGGGTTCGGGCGCGTCCCCGTCCGCGAACGAGAGCACCGGCCGCCGCAAGCGCAAGGCCCCGAAGGCCCGCCGCAAGAAGGCGCTGATCTGGACGGGCGGCGTGATGGCGTTCCTGCTCGTCGGTGTCTCGGCCGGCGGTTACCTGCTGTACCAGCACTTCAACGGCAATCTGAACACCGTGGACATCGGCGACGCCGGCAACAAGGACGTGGCCACGGCCAACGCGCCCCTGAACATATTGGTCATCGGTACGGACAAGCGCACCGGCAAGGGCAACGAGGGCTACGGCGACAAGGGCAGTACCGGCCACGCCGATACCAACATCCTGTTCCACGTCTCCAAGGACCGCACCAACGCCACGGCGCTGAGCATCCCCCGCGACCTCATCACCGACATCCCGGACTGCACGCTGCGGCAGCCGGACGGCAGCGACAAGATCATTCCGGGCACGCAGAACATCCGGTTCAACGTCAGCCTCGGCCAGGAGGGCCGTGACCCGGGCTGCACGATGAACACCGTCAAGGAGATCACCGGCCTGAAGGTCGACCACTTCATGATGGTCGACTTCAACGCGGTCAAGGAGCTGTCCACGGCGGTCGGCGGCGTGAAGGTCTGCCTCGCGAAGCCCGTCAAGGACGCGGACTCCCACCTGGACCTGCCGGCCGGCGAGAGCACGATCGAGGGCGAGGACGCGCTGGCGTTCGTACGGACCCGGCACAGCTTCGCCAACGGGAGCGACCTGGACCGGATCAAGGTCCAGCAGCAGTTCATCGGCTCGATGATCCGGCAGATGAAGTCGGACGACACACTGACCAGCCCGTCGAAGCTGTTCAAGCTGGCGGACGCGGCGACGAAGGCCCTGACGGTCGACAAGGCCATCGGCTCGGTGCCGAAGCTGACCACGCTCGCCAAGGAACTCACCAAGATCGACACGAAGAACATCTCGTTCGTCACGGTCCCGGTGATCGACAACCCGGCCGAGCCCAAGCCGATCACGGTGGTCGTGGACCCGGTGAAGGCGCCCCAGCTGTTCTCGATGATGCGCAAGGACACCTCACTGACCGAGGTGGCCGCGCAGAAGAAGGCCGCGAAGAGCAAGCAGGACGCCCTCCTCAAGGGCACCAAGGCCGCCGCCGCCGACGTCCGCGTCGATGTCTACAACGGTGGCAAGATCGCCGGCGGGGCTCAGCAGACCGTCACCTGGCTGCAGAACACCAAGGGCGTCCTGAAGTCCACGAACAAGGCCAACGCCCCGGCGAAGACCGCGAAGACGACGCTGGAGTACGCGCCGAACCAGGCGGACCAGGCCCGTGCCCTCGCCGCGATGATGGGGCTCCCCGGATCGGCGCTCAAGAAGGGCACCACCGATGCCGAGGGCCTGCAGGCGATGGTGCTGACGCTCGGCGCGGACTTCGAGGGTGCGGGCACCCCGATCACCGGGCCGGCCAAGATCGACATTCCGAAAGCCAGTGCCGACAAGGCAGAGTGCGCCAAGTGACACCCGGTCACTGCGCCGTACCGCGAGTCTGAGCAGCAGGGGGGTCCGGTGGGACGGAGCAGCACGCCAGGGGAGGGAACGCGACCACGGGTCCGGCATGCCGGTCAACTCGGCTGGGACGACGGCCTCTACGAGGACGACAAGGCCGGCGCCCAGGCGCCGGACGGGAGCGGGGACGGAGACGGGGACGCCGCCCGCCGCGGCGCGAGCCACGGCGGCGGCCGGCGCGGCCGCCCCCGCCGGGGCGGGAAGGGGAAGAAGAGCCGAATACTGCGCTGGACGGCCCTCGCGCTCGCGGTGCTGATACTCGGCACCGCCGCGGCCGGCTATCTCTGGTACGAGCACCTCAACGGCAACCTCCGCAAGGGTCACCGCAGCGCGGGCAACAACGCGGCGAAGAAGACCGCGCCGAACGCCGCCGGCCAGACCCCGCTGAACATCCTGATGATCGGGTCCGACAGCCGCAACACCAAGGCGAACCTCAAGCTCGGCGGCTCGAAGTCGAGCGTCGGCGCATCTCCGCTCGCCGATGTGCAGATGCTGCTCCATGTGTCGGCCGACCGGAAGAACGCCTCGGTCGTCAGCATCCCGCGCGACACCCGGGTGGACATCCCGGCCTGCGAGGACCCCGACAACGGCAGGAAGTACCCGGCCACCAACACACTCATCAACGAGACGCTCGGCCGCGGCGGCCCCGGCTGCACGCTGGACACCTGGGAGAAGCTCACCGGGGTCTACATCGACCACTGGATGATGGTCGACTTCGCGGGCGTGGTGGACATGGCGGACGCGGTGGGCGGCGCGGACGTGTGTGTGAAGCAGAACGTCAACGACGTGCCCAAGCCCAACGTGCCCGGTGGCTCCGGCCTGAGGCTGACGGCCGGCACGCACAAGGTCAAGGGGAAGCAGGCCCTCCAGTGGCTGCGCACCCGGCACGCCTTCGAGAGCGACTTCGGCCGCTCCAAGGCCCAGCACATGTACATGAACTCCGTCATCCGTGAGCTGAAGGACCAGGACGCGTTCTCGGACACGGGACGGCTGACGAGTCTCGCCGAGACCGCGACCAAGTCGCTCCAGGTCTCCGAGGAGATCGGTACGGTGAAGAAGCTGTTCGGCCTCGGCATGCAGCTCAAGGGCGTGCCGATGGAAAAGATGAACATGCTGACCATGCCGAGGATCACCGACGACCAGGACGAGAACCACGTACTCCCGAAGCCGGGCGCCGCGGACAAGCTCTGGGCGCTGATCCGCGACGACCAGTCGCTCGACCCGAAGGACCGGGCCAAGAACAAGAAGAAGGAGACCGGTCCGGCCGCCGGCGCTCCCGCGTCGATCGGCGTGAGCGTCGTCAACGGGACGGCGGCCGACGGCCAGGCACCCACCGGCAACCGTGCCGGTGGCGTCCGGGACCTGCTGCGGGCCAAGGGCTTCACCGAGGCGGCCACCTCGACCGATCCCGGATCGGCGCTGACGACCGAGCTGACCTATCCGAAGAGCTCCGGCGCCCAGGGCAGGTCGGACGCGCTCTCCATCGCCAAGGCGATGTCGATGCCGTCCAGCGTCGTCAAGGAGGCGCCGGACGGGGACACGCTGACGCTCACGGTCGGCTCGGACTGGCGGACGGGGACCACGTTCCCGAAGGCCGCGAAGGACGACAGCGACCCGCTGGAGGGCACCGAGGCCGTCAACGGCGCCAAGGCGGGCTGCATGGACGTGTACTGGCCGTACCGCCAGATGTAGCCGCGTCCCTGAACGCGTGAAGAGGGGGATGCCCGGTTCGCACCGGGCATCCCCCTCTTCATGTCCTCGCGCTCGGCGCTTCGCGCGGGTCAGGCCACCGGGGTGCCCGTGCCCGGCTCGCTGACCGCCGGGCGGCGACTGGCGATGACCTTCCTCGCCAGCGAGCGCGGGCTGGTCAGGAAGCCGTACCCCCACGACATGTGCATGGTGGCCAGCGCCACCGGGATCAGCGCCCGCGCCTTCAGCGGCAGTCCCCGGCCGGCCGGCAGCGATCCGGCGACGATGGCCGCGACGTACCCGGCCGGGACGAGCAGCGCCCACGGCGTGACGGCGGCGCCGACGACGATGCCCGCCGCGATGGCGACGACGGCGGTCGGCGGTGCCAGGTAGCGCAGGTTGATCGAGCCGGAGTGGTAGCGGGCGACGACGTGGCGCCAGCGGCCGTAGTCCTTGTACTGCTTGGCGAGCGCCCGGACGGAGGGGCGGGGGCGGTACTGCACCCGCAGCTCGGGCGAGAACCAGATCAGGCCGCCGGCCTCGCGGATGCGGAAGTTCAGCTCCCAGTCCTGGGCGCGGATGAACTCGATGTTGTACCCGTCGGCCCTCTCCAGGGCCTCGCGGCGGAAGACGCCCAGGAACACGGTCTCGGCCGGTCCCGCCTGGCCGCCGGTGTGGAAGGCCGCGTTGCCGACACCGATCTTCGACGTCATGGCCGCGGCGACGGCGTCCTCCCAGGCGTTCTCGCCCTCGGCCTGCATGATGCCGCCGACGTTCTGCGCGCCCGTCTCCTCCAGGAGCCGGACGGCGGTCGCGATGTAGTTCGGCGAGAGCATGCCGTGGCCGTCGACGCGCACCACGACGGGGTGGCTGGACGCCTTGATCGCGGCGTTGAGCGCGGCGGGGGTACGGCCGGTCGGGTTCGGCACGGTGTGGACCCGGGGGTCCTCCGCGACCAGTTCGGCGGCGATCTCGTCGGTGCGGTCCGTGGACGGGCCGAGCGCGATCACCACCTCCATCTCACCGGAGTACTCCTGCTCCAGGATGTGCCGGACGGAGTTCCTGAGATGGCGCTCCTCATTGAGCACCGGCATGATCACGGAGACGGCGGGGTGCTGCGCGGCAGACATGTGGTCCTCGGGGGGTCCTCGGGGGCGCCGGGGGTCCGAACCCCACCAGGCGGCGTCATTCGGCCGCCACGTTACCGCGTATGGGGGAACCCGGTGCGCGCCGCCGGGTCGCGGGCCGGGATGCAGATCGTATGGGCCTACCGTGCGACAGGTCCCCCTTGCACCGCGGAGGTGTCCCCCCGTGCCCACGCCGCACCGCTCCCCCCGTCCGCCGCGGCCCCGCGCTGCTCCCCCGCAGCCCGGCCGGCCCAGAAAGCAGGACGAGAGGCCGCGCTGGGGCATGCGGATGGCGACCGGGCTGTCCGTACTGGTCCTCGGTGCCGGTGGCATCGGTCATGCACTCGTGACCGATCTGGAGACCGGGATCGACCGGATCGACCCCTTCAAGGACATGAAGAACCGGCCCGCGGGCGGTCACGGCATGAATCTGCTGCTGGTCGGCACCGACGGCCGCGACAAGATCACCAAAGAGGAGAGGGAGAAGTACCGGCTGGGCGGTGCGCCCTGCCACTGCACCGACACGGTCATGCTGGTGCACCTGTCCGCGGACAAGGAGCGCGCCAGCATCGTCAGCCTGCCGCGCGACAGCTACGCCGAGATCCCCGAGCACCGGGACCAGACCACCGGCGAGGAGCACGCGGCCCACCCGGTGAAGCTGAACGCCGCCTACGCGGAGGGCGGGCCCGGTCTGACCGTGCGGACCGTCGAGCACATGACGGGCGTCAAGGTCGACCACTACCTGGAGGTCGACTTCACCAGCTTCATGACGACGGTGGACACCCTGGGCGGGGTGAAGATCTGCACCACCCGGCCGATGAAGGACTCGTACACCGGTCTCGACCTCGCGGCGGGCACCCACGAGCTGAACGGTGGCGAGGCGCTCCAGTACGTACGCTCCCGGCACATCGACGGCGCCGCCGACCTGGGCCGGATGCAGCGCCAGCAGAAGTTCCTCGCCTCGCTGATCAAGCAGACGACCAGCAGCGGGGTGCTGCTGAACCCGGTGAAGTTCCGCGAGGTCGCCTCGACGATGCTGAAGTCGGTACGGGCGGACAAGGGCTTCGGTACGCAGCAGATGCTGGACCTCGGCCAGGCGATGCGGGGCTTCTCCGCCGCCTCGTCCGAATTCGCCTCGGTGCCGATGGGCGATGTCGCCTACCAGGTGAAGGGCATCGGCTCGACGGTGAAATGGGACCCGGAGAAGTCGAAGGAGCTGTTCCGGGCGCTGCGCGAGGACACGCCGCTCGCGGTGAAGCGGCCCGGGGAGCCGCCCGCGAAGCAGGTGGACGTGCCGCCGCAGGAGATCAGGGTCCAGGTCTACAACGGGACCCCGAAGGACGGACTCGGCGGCACGGTCGACACCGCGCTGCACGGCACCGGCTTCGACACCACCAAGGACCCGCTCAACGGGGAGCAGCGCGATCTCAAGCACACCCTGGTCACGTACGACCCGCGCTGGAACCGGTCCGCGAAGTCACTGGCGGCGGCGCTGCCGGGGGCGGAGCTGAAGGCGGTGCAGGGCCAGGGCGCCACGATGAAGGTGATCGCGGGCGCGGACTACACCGCGGTGGCGCGGGTCCGGGCCGAGCAGTCCGATCCGGGGAGGTTCGGCGCGGTGACGGGCGACGAGGTGGTCTGCCCGTAGGCGGCGGGGCCGGGAGCGCCACAGCCCCGGCCCTCAGCTCTCGGGCCGCAGGCCGCAGCTCTCAGTCCTCGATGCCGTCGGCGGCGCGCTTCTCGCGCAGTTCCCTGATCGCGCGGCGCCGGGCCAGCCGGTGCGTACGGCGGATCTGCGCCTCCTGGTAGCGCCGGTTGTCGCGTTCGGTCTCCGGGATCACCGGGGGTACGGCGCGCGGGCGGCCGTCCGCGTCGACCGCGGCGAACACCAGGTACGCGCTGCCCACCTGCTGGGCCGGGGTCGACTCGTTCCACCGCTCGGCCATGACCCGGACGCCGACCTCCATCGAGGAGCGGCCGGTCCAGTTCACCTGGGCGCGGACGTGAACGAGGTCACCGACGCGGACCGGCTCCAGGAAGACCATCTCGTCCATCGAGGCCGTCACCGCGGGACCGCCGGAGTGCCGGCCGGCCACCGCGCCCGCCGCGTCGTCGACCAGCTTCATGATCACGCCGCCGTGCACCGTACCCAGCAGATTGGTGTCGCTGCCGGTCATGATGTGGCTGAGGGTGGTCCGGGAGGCCGCGGTCGGCTTGCCCGGAATGTCGCCCTCCGGGCGCGGGGCCTGATCTGTCATGCCCTCCACCTTATGCGGGGGCTTCCGGCCCGTCGCAATGCATCAGCTTCGCAACAGCCCAGGTCCGATTTCACTTACACCCTGTAATAGCAGTGGTCCGGGACTGCACACTGGGTCGCATGAACGAATGGCCCGAGGGCCGGAACGACGACAACCGCGGCGGCAACCGCTACGGGCAGGGAAGCGCGAGCGACCGGCCCGAGAGCGCCCGCGCGATGCCGCACGTCCAGCGCCCCGTCCCGTCCCAGCAGCCCGCCCCGCCGCAGCAGCGCCCCGGACCGTCGCGGCAGGTACCGCAGCAGTCCAGCGGCTACGACGACGGCTCGCAGTACGACAGCGGCTACAACACGGGCCAGGTCTACGGCGGCGGCAACGGCGGCGGCCGGGGTGGCGGTCAGGGCGGCGGGCCGGGTGACGGCGGATACGTCCAGGGCCGCCCGTCGGCCGCGCCGAACTGGCGCCGCCGGATCAAGATCGGCGCACTGGCCCTGGTGGTCGTGGTGCTCGCCGTCTCCATCGGGACGTACTTCTGGGCCGACTCCAAGCTGAAGCGCGACGTCGATCTCTCCAAGGTCATCGAGCGGCCGAAGGGCGGCGACGGCACGAACTACCTGATCGTCGGCTCCGACAGCCGCGAGGGCATGTCCGCCGAGGACAAGAAGAAGCTTCACACCGGTTCCGCCGAGGGCAAGCGGACCGACTCGATGATGATCCTGCACGACGGCGGCAACGGCCCGACGCTGGTCTCGCTGCCGCGTGACTCGAACGTCGAGATCCCGTCGTACAAGGGCTCGGACTCGGGCAAGCTCTACCCGGCTCGCGGCCGCTTCACCAAGCTGAACGCCGCCTACGCCGAGGACGGCCCCGAACTCCTCGTTCGTACCGTCGAGTTCAACACCGGCCTGCACATCGACCACTACGTCGAGATCGGCTTCGGCGGCTTCGCCAAGATCGTGGACGCGATCGGCGGGGTGGAGCTCGACATCCCCAAGGCGTTCAAGGACAAGAACTCCGGCGCGGACTTCAAAGCCGGCAAGCAGACGCTGAACGGCGAGCAGTCCCTCGCCTTCGTCCGGACCCGGTACGCCTTCGCGGGCAGCGACCTGGACCGGACGAAGAACCAGCAGAAGTTCCTCGCGGCGCTGGCGAGCCAGACGGCGACGCCGTCGACGATCCTCAACCCGTTCAAGCTGTACCCGACGATGGGCGCCGGCCTGGACACCCTCGTCGTCGACGAGGACATGTCGCTCTGGTCCCTGGGCCAGATGTTCTTCGCCATGAAGGGCGTCACGGGCGGCGACGGCACGTCGATGAACATGCCGATCTCCGGCTCCACCGGCGGCAACCTGGTCTGGGACAAGGCCAAGGTCAAGCAGTTGGTCGAGCAGCTCAACAACGACGAGAAGGTCACCGTCTCCGACAAATGACGGCGGCCACCGACAGGGCCCGGACGGTTCGCCGTCCGGGCCCTGTCGCATGCTCCCCCCTGCCTGCCCGCGCTCCGGGAGGCGCCGCCGCTACACCCGCCCGTGCGCCAGCAGTGCGCGGTGCGGCAGCACCAACTCCCCCTCTTCCGAGGTGAACTCCTCGCACAGCACGTCGTACTCGCGCCGCGCCGCCGCCACGCCCTCCGGTCCCCGGCTGTTGATCAGCTGTCCGATCGCGGCGACACCGGCCGCGGGCCCGGCCCACCAGTCCTCCGGGTCCGCGCGGTGGTCCCAGGACAGCGACTCGCTCCGCACGTCCCCGAGCCCGGCCCCGGCCAGCAGGGCACTCAACCCGTCAGGGGTCCGGGGGAAGTTGTGCTCCTCGTCGACCGTGGCCAGCCAGGCGGGACGGGTCAGTCCGGCAGCCTCCGCGGCCCGTCCGACCAGGCCCTGCCCGGAGCCGCCGGGTGCCTGCCAGATGGTGACGGCGACCCGGCCGCCGGGGCGGGTGATCCGGCGCAGCTCGACGAGCGCGTCCAGCGGGCGGCCCACGTGGTTGAGCACGAAGTTCGCCGCGACCGCGTCGAACTCCCCGTCGGGGTAAGGCAGCTGGGGCAGCGAACCGGTACGGACCTCGACGCCGGGCGCCGCCCGCCGGGTGGCCGCGGCCATGCCGGGCTCGGCGTCCACGGCCCGAACGACCGCGCCCCGGCCGACGGCGGCGACCGTCACACTGCCGCTGCCGCACCCCACGTCGAGCAGCCGGGTCCCGCGGTCCACGGCGGCGGCGTCCAGCAGGGCGGGCACCGTACGGGCGCAGAGGCGGGCGAAGGTCCGGGCGTAGCTCTCGGCCCGCCCGTCCCAGACCCGCCGCTCACTCACGTCGAAAGCGGTCATGTGACACCTCCGGTCGGGCCTTGCGGCTCCGCTTCGTCCAGGTCCTCGTAGAGCGCGTCCAGAATCCGCCCCGTGGGCCGGCCCTCCGGCGACAGTTCGGCCAGGCACCAGCCGGGCAGCCTCGCCTCGGTCTCGGGCGGGAGATCGCCGTCCGCCGGGTCGGCCAGCCCGTAGAGCAGGCCGAACGCGGTCTCCTTCGCGATCTCGCGGGCTATCTCGCCCAGTTCGCCGGGGGTCAGCCCGAGCCGCAGCGCCCGGTCCACGGCCCCGCCCGCCAGTCCGCCCTTGCGGTAGGCCTCGACCCAGTCGGGCGCTGCCGTGCTCCAGGCGTCGATGTCCTGCCAGACCATGCGCAGGAACCGGTACCGGGCCAGCTGAGGAATGTTCTCCTCGGCCTCCGACTCGGCCCAGCCCGCCGCGTCGTCGGCGCCCAGAGCCTCGAACAGGCCGGTCAGCTCGGGCAGCTCGTCGATGTCCGTCATGGAAAGGGAAGGTACGCCACCGGCCCCGGCACGGCGGAACCACTACCGCCCCGGGTCTTACGTTCGGACCGGACGGCGTTCGCCCTGTCTGCCAGACTGTTCGAGTGATCGTCGAGTTCGCCGGAAGGCAACGGGGGCCGGCGGTACTCGGCGCCCTGATGCTCGCCGCCTTCACGTTCAACACCGCGGAGAACCTGCCGATCGGCCTCCTGGAGCTCATCGCCGAGGGCCTGCACGTGTCCCTGCCGTCGGTCGGCTACCTGGTCACCGGCTACGGCGTGACGGTCGCCGTCGCGTCCTTGCCGCTGGCCCACTTCACACGGGCGATGCCCCGACGCCACGTGCTCACGGCCCTGTTGACCGCACTGGTCGTGTCCAGCCTGGTCGCGGCACTGGCCGGCTCCTACTGGCTGCTGCTCGGGGCCCGGCTGCTGACGGCGCTCGCCCAGGCGCTGTTCTGGGCGGTGATGGGGCCGGTCGCGGTGGGGCTGTTCCGGCCCGGTATCCGTGGGCGGGTGATCGGGGCGCTGTCCGTCGCCGGTTCGCTCGCCCTCGTGCTCGGGGTGCCCGTCGGCACCTGGCTGGGCCGGCAGAGCGGCTGGCCGGTGCCGGTCGCGGGGGTGGCGGGGCTGGGGTTCGTCTCCCTGGTGACCATCGCCGTGCTGCTGCCGACCTCGCGCCCGGAGGAGGGACACGCCGCGTACGGCACCCGCCCCGACGCCCGCCGCTTCGGCACCGTACTGGCGGCCGGGGTCCTCTCCGCCACCGGCGCGTTCGCGGGATACACGTACGTCGTGAAGTTCCTGGGCGACGTGAGCGGGTTCTCCGGGGGCGCGGTCAACGCCCTGCTCGTGGCTTTCGGCATCGCGTGCCTGGCCGGGGTGACCCTCACCGGAGCGCTGCTGGACCGCTTCCCGGGCTCCGTACTGGCCACCGCCGTCGCGACTCAGGCGGTCGGCATGCTCGGCCTGTACGCGGCCGGCGGCGATCCGGTCGCGGCGGTGGTGTTCCTGGCCCTGACCGGCGCCGCGCTCGGCCCGGTGTTCATGGCCACCCAGAACGAGATGCTGCACTGCGCCCCCGGTCGCACGGACATGGCTCTCGCGGCCAACTCCGGTGCCTACAACGCCGGCATCGCGGCGGGCGCCGCGCTCGGCGGACTGGTCCTGTCGCTGTCCGACGTACGGGGCACGTTCCTGCTGGGCGGCCTGCTGAGCGTCGCGGGCTGCGCGGTCCTGCTGGGCGAGCGGCTGGTGCCCGGTGGCGCCGCCGAGAAGTCGGGCGCGCGGGCGGGGCACCCGGGCCTGTCGGGCGCCCGTGACGGCCGGGCGTCCCGCACGGATGTCTGAACGGGGGGCCTGCCGCTTGTCAGCTGTCACCCTCTCCCCGGTGCCGCTCCCCTCCTGCCGTCCGGGCCCGTAGGGCAGCGACTTCGCCGCGCAGCTCGGTCAGTTCCCGGTGCAGTGCCTGGATGGCGACGACGGCCACTCCGTTGGCATCGGTGCAGCAGATCGTTCGGTCGTTCTCACCGACCCCGAACGCCTTCCACCAGTCCTGCGCCATGGGCCCCAGGTGGCGTACGTGCGGCGGGTCCCAGTGGTACCGCCACGTGCTGACCGGCAGCCGCACCACCTGCTCCAGCACCTGGTACCCGTTGACCGGACCGCTGCCGCACACCGCACCCGACACGGCGTCGGACGCCAGCCCGGCCGCGGAAGCGCCCTGCCGCAGGCGCCTCCTGGCCCTGACCGATGTCCTCAACCCGGCCAAGGCCCCTGTCAACCACCGGTAGTTCATCGCTCCCAGACCACCGCGGTCACCTCGGTCTTCAGCCCGCGATCCGAGAAGAGCAGGCTGCCGCCACCACCGCGGTTCTCCGGGCTGCTCACCGGCACTTGGAACAGACCGCTGCCCACCCCACTGCTGTGGGCCGTCACGCCGACCGCCCCGACCTCACGCTCCTTGTTGATCATCGTGGTGTCGTAGGCGGGGTTGCCGGCCGCCAGAATGTTCGTGTTCGCGACGGCCGGAACGCTCAACGCACCGGTACCGGTGGCCACCGTGGCCGTCAGCACCAGCAGACGGCGGGCAACGCGCTTCGTGTACATCAGGCATCCTTCCGGCCGGGACACCGAGCGCGTCCGCGACACCCCTAACGGCCCCATGCCTCAAAGGGCACGTAGGGGCAGCGCCCGCCACGGGCCCCCCTAGCCGCGGATGTTCCGGGTGAGCCACGGGCTGAGGATGCCGCGCGGGACGATTTCCTTGTACGTCTCGTCCCCGGGCAGCGGTACGACGAGCCACCGGCCGAACGGGAAGAGCCTCCCCTTCACGTAGGCCGTTCCGCCGTACACGGAGCGCAGGAAAACGGGCACGGAGTCACGGGGGACGTCGTTGAACTCCACTCCGTCGACGGTGATCCTCGCGTCGTCCTCGGGAAAGACCTGGACGGTGACGGCAGGGACGCCGCCCAGCTCGACGAACGCCTCGTGCGGGAGCGACCCGTCCGCGTCGAGCACCGCGAAGGCACCTGCCGACGTGCGGCGGGATGTCTGGTCCGCACCGATGTCGTCGGTGACGGTCATCTCCAGCCCGTACGCGCGCGCGACCTCACGGACTGCGGCGACTGCGGCCTCGGTGCTCGGCAGGTGTGTATGTCCCATGCCGTCGATCATGCCGCAGCGGGAATCAGGTCCGGGCAACGACGCCTGCACCGAGGGCGGTTCGCCCGGCGGGCGCGGTGCGCGGAGGGGGCTCCTCACCGTCGAGGCGGTCGCCGGCCGTTGACTTCACCGGTTCGCGGACAGCCAGGCTCCCAAGGAACGTGGAGAACAGGCCCAGCCCATTACCGCCCCACCCCGGCCCTCGTCACTCACACGGGTGATAAATCACAACTGGGCTGGTTTTGAGGTGGGTTGGCTGGCATATGCTCGTGGCGAAGTCCAGCGACGTCGGCGCCCACCTCGCCCAGCACACAGCCGCGTACGGCTCCTGGATGCCGGGCCATCACCCGCACGGTCTCGTAAGACCGGCCAGGTACGGCCGCACCAGCACTCGCCGCGTCACCACCACGGCCACAGCCGGAGCCGTACCCACCCTCGACCCCGAACGGACCTGCATGGTCAGCTCACCGCACGAGGCGATGCACCGCATCTTCCAGGAGTACCCGGGCCTCTTCTCCCGCGTCTCCGAAGTGCTCGGCATCGACCTCCCACCACCCACCTCGGCCACCGTCCTGCCCACCGACCTCACCGAAGCCAAACCCGTCGAACGCCGCGTCGACACCCTCCTGCGCATCGAAACAGAATCCGACGGCCCCTACCTCCTCGCCATCGAAGCCCAGGGCAAGAAGGACCGGCGCAAGACAACCAGCTGGCCCTACTACGTCAGCTACCTCCACAACCGATACGACGGCCTGCCCGTCCTCCTCCTGGTCGTCTGCCAGGACCACGCCACCGCCGAATGGGCCGCCCGCCCCCTCACCATCGGCCTCCCCCAATGGCCCACCCTCACCCTCAACCCCCTCGTCGCAGGCCCCCACAACATGCCCGTCATCACCGACATCGCCGAAGCCCGCAAAGACCTCGCACTCGCCACCCTCGCCGCCATCACACACGCCGACAATCCGGACGTCGGTGCCATACTGAAAACACTCTCCGCCGCACTACGCGAAGCACCCGAAACCATCACCGACCCCATCGTCGAACTCACCGCACAGGGCCTGGGCAACCGCCCGGCCGCACAACAGTGGAGGAACCTGGTGGCCGTGGATACCTCTTTCTACAAGTCCTTCATGTCAGAAGAAATCCGCGACGAAGGCCGGGCCGAAGGCCGGGCCGAAGGCCAGGCAAAGGGCCAGGCGGAAGGCCTGCTCCTGGTCCTTGAAGCACGCGGCATCACCCTCACCGACGAGACCCGCGAGCAGATCACCACCTGCACCGACTCCCACCTGTTGAACCAGTGGATCCAACGCGCCGCCACCGCCACCACCGCCGCGGAAGTCTTCGCGAAGTAGCCCCGGCTGGGTAACTCCGCCCACCCCGACGATTGTCGCCGCTGTCCCAGTCTTTCCCGGTCGTCCCCGGAAACGGCCGGGAGCACGGTGCACACGGACGGCCCCGGACATGTCTCGCGGCCCGGGTGGAGCGGCGGCCGGATCGTCAGGCGGAAGGGCAGGCTCGGGAGCCGGTCGCGCCCGTTGCGATCGCCTTCGAACGCCGACCGGTCAACCGTCGGTCACGGGGCCGGGCGCCGACGGCAGTCATTTGCCGAATCGCCGTTGCCGGTGCGCGTACGAGCGGATCGCGCGCAGGAAGTCCACGCGGCGGAACGCCGGCCAGTAGCAGTCCACCCAGTGCATCTCGGCGTACGCGGACTGCCAGAGCAGGAACCCCGACAGACGCTGCTCGCCGGAGGTCCGGATGATGAAGTCGGTGTGGGCGGCGGTCGGCGAGTACAGATGCCGGGAGATGTCCTCGACATCGAACCGCTCGACCAGTTCGGCCAGGTCGCCACCGGCCGCCCGGTGTTCCTCGAAGGCGCTCTTCACCGCATCGACGATCTCCCGTCGGCCGCCGTAGCCGACCGCGATATCCACCTTGAGCCCGCTGCGCCCGGCCGTCGCGGCGGTGGCCTCCTTGAGGGCCTGGGCAGTGGCGCCGGGCAGCAGGTCGAGCGATCCGATCACCTGGACTTCCCAGGGGTGGCCGACGGCCGTGATGTCCTGGATGGTCTCTTCGATGATCTCGATCAGCGGGCCGAGCTGTTCGGCGGGGCGCCCGAGGTTGTCGTCGGAGAGCATGAAGAGGGTCACACGCTCGATTCCGGCGGCCGCGCACCAGCCCAGGAACTCGGTCGCCTTCGCGCCGCCCGCCCGGTACCCCTCCCGGAGATCCGTGTGGCCCGCCTGCCGGGCCCAGCGCCGGTTGCCGTCGAGCATGATCCCGACGTGCTGCGGGCGCGGCAACCCCACGAGGGTGGCGGCCAGTCGCCGCTCGTACACCGCTTCTATCGGCCGCCGGAGGAACAGCGGGAGCAGCTTCACCGAACCAACTCCATCACGTCGCACAAAACCTTCGCGGACCATACCAGCGGCGTCTCGCGCGCTCCGCGAGCGCGTCCCCCCCGACTGCATTGCCGCACAAGCGGCTGGGCCCAGGAGGGGCTTTGGCCGGGCATCCCGCGCTCCGCGGGCGCCGGTCACACACCGCCCGGACTGCCGCCTGAGTCACGCGCACGGCCCCCGGCAAGCGCGCCGGGGGCCGTGATCACTGATCCGTGTGTCCGCCGTTACGGCAGGTTCCTCGCCATGACGATCCGCTGCACCTGGTTCGTGCCCTCGTAGATCTGGGTGATCTTCGCGTCCCGCATCATCCGCTCCACCGGGTAGTCCCGCGTGTAGCCGTAGCCGCCCAGCAGCTGGACCGCGTCCGTGGTGACCTCCATCGCGACGTCGGAGGCGAAGCACTTGGCCGCGGCGCCGAAGAAGGTGAGGTCGCTGTCGAGGCGCTCGGACTTGGCGGCGGCCGAGTAGGTGAGCTGGCGGGCCGCCTCCAGCTTCATGGCCATGTCGGCGAGCATGAACTGGATGCCCTGGAAGTCGCCGATCGGCTTGCCGAACTGCTTGCGCTCCTGGACGTAGCCCTTGGCGTAGTCCAGCGCGCCCTGGGCGACGCCGAGGGCCTGGGCGGCGATCGTGATGCGGGTGTGGTCCAGGGTCTTCATCGCGGTGGCGAAGCCGGTGCCCTCCTCGCCGATCATGCGGTCGGCGGGGATGCGGACGTTGTCGAAGTAGACCTCGCGGGTCGGGGAGCCCTTGATGCCGAGCTTCTTCTCCGGGGCGCCGAAGGAGACGCCCTCGTCCGACTTCTCGACGACGAACGCCGAGATGCCCTTGGAGCGCTTGGTCGGGTCGGTGACCGCCATGACCGTGTAGTACTCGGAGACGCCCGCGTTGGTGATCCATCGCTTCACGCCGTTGAGGACCCAGAAGTCGCCGTCGCGGACGGCCTTGGTCTTCATGCCGGCGGCGTCGGAGCCCGCGTCGGGCTCGGAGAGGGCGTAGGAGAACATCGCGTCGCCCTTGGCGAGCGGGCCCAGGTACTTCTTCTTGAGGTCCTCGGAGCCGGACAGGATCACCGGGAGCGAGCCGAGCTTGTTCACGGCCGGGATGAGGGAGGAGGAGACGCAGGCGCGGGCCACCTCCTCGATCACGATGACCGTGGCGAGCGCGTCGGCGCCGGCGCCGCCGTACTCCTCCGGTACGTGGACGGCGTGCAGGTCCGCGGCGGTCAGGGCGTCCAGCGCCTCCTGCGGGAAGCGGGCCTCCTCGTCGACCGCGGCCGCGTACGGGGCGATCTTCGCCTCGGCGAGCGCACGCACCGTCTCACGGAGCATGTCGTGCTCCTCGGCCGGACGGTACAGGTCGAAATCGGTCGAACCCGCCAAGACTCTCACTCCCCAGGATGCTAACTACCGTTAAGTAACACAATTTTAGGCGTCCGCCCCGGGAAAGGCATACGAGCTGGAGCCGTGAGCTTCGCGACAGCCGGAATGGAGCGATTCAGAGGCAGGACTATGCTCGTTCACCGCACGTCTGTCCGCATCTCACAGGAGCACTACATGGCCCTCAGGATCACTGTGATCGGCACCGGCTACCTCGGCGCCACCCATGCCGCGGCCATGGCGGAGCTGGGCTTCGAAGTGCTGGGACTGGACGTCGTGCCCGAGAAGGTCGAGCTGTTGTCGGCCGGCCGGGTCCCGATGTACGAACCGGGGCTGGAAGAGATCCTGAAGAAGCACGTCGCGGGCATCGAGGGTGCCAGCGGACGGCTGCGCTTCACCACCTCGTGGGAAGAGGTGGCCGAATTCGGTGATGTGCACTTCGTCTGCGTGAACACCCCGCAGAAGCACGGCGAGTACGCCTGCGACATGAGCTACGTGGACAGCGCCTTCGATTCGCTCGCACCCCTCCTGACCAGGCCCGCCCTGGTGGTCGGCAAGTCCACCGTGCCCGTCGGCTCCGCGGCCAGGCTCGCGGCGCGGATCGCCGAGCTCGCACCCGTGGGCGACGCGGCCGAGCTGGCGTGGAACCCGGAGTTCCTCCGCGAGGGCTTCGCCGTCAACGACACGCTGCACCCGGACCGGATCGTCGTCGGGGTGGAGAGCGAGCGGGCCGAGAAGGTGCTGCGCGAGGTGTACGCCACCCCGGTCGCGGAGGGGTCCCCGTTCGTCGTGACGGACTTCCCGACCGCCGAGCTGGTGAAGACCTCGGCCAACTCCTTCCTGGCCACCAAGATCTCCTTCATCAACGCCATGGCGGAGGTCTGCGAGGCCGCCGACGGCGACGTCGTGAAGCTGGCCGAGGCGATCGGCCACGACGAGCGGATCGGGAAGAAGTTCCTGCGGGCCGGCATCGGGTTCGGCGGCGGCTGCCTGCCCAAGGACATCCGCGCCTTCATGGCCCGCGCCGGTGAGCTGGGCGCCGACCAGGCGCTGACCTTCCTCCGCGAGGTCGACTCCATCAACATGCGGCGCCGCGGCCACATGGTGGAGCTCGCCAGGGAGGCCGTCGGCGGCGACTCCTTCCTCGGCAAGCGGGTGGGCGTCCTGGGCGCCAGCTTCAAGCCGGACTCGGACGACGTACGTGACTCACCGGCCCTGAACGTCGCCGGGCAGATCCACCTCCAGGGCGGCCAGGTGACGGTCTTCGACCCGAAGGGCATGGACAACGCCCGCCGCCTCTTCCCCACGCTCGGTTACGCGGAGACGGCCCTGGACGCGGTGCGCGGCGCCGATGTGGTGCTGCACCTGACCGAGTGGAGCGAGTTCCGCGAGCTGGACCCGGCGGTGCTGGGCGAGGCCGCCGGCCGCCGGATCATCCTGGACGGGCGCAACGCGCTGGACCCCGCGGTGTGGCGCGAGGCCGGGTGGACGTTCCGGGCGATGGGACGGCCGAAGGCCTGATCCCCCGGGGCCCGGACGTCCGGGCCCCTTCCCGGCTGCCCTCAGCCGCGCTTCGCGCGGTAGGTGCGCATCTTCGCGCGGGCACCGCACACCGACATCGAGCACCAGCGGCGGCGTCCCGCCGGGCTGCGGTCGTAGTACGCGCAGCGGCAGTCCGCCGCCTCGCACGCCTTGAGCCGGTCCCAGGTCCCGTCCGCCGACGCGGTGGCGATGGCCGCCGCGACCCGGGCGGTCAGTCCGGGTGGCTCCTCGACGGGGCGCAGCGCAGCGGCGCCCGCCGCGTCCACGGTGACGCGCAGGGGCGCGCCGGCGAGCAGCCGGTCGAGCACGGACGCCGCGCCGTCGTCGGGCGGGCGGTGGCCGGCGTGGGCCAGGCAGACGGTGCGCAGGGCCTCGCGGAGCGTGCGGGCCGCCGGGGCGTCCCGCTCGGCGAGGGCGAATTCGGCGCGCCCGTCGGCCGTGTCGAGGGTGTCGGCACCCGTCTCGACGTTCAGGGTGTTGACCAGTGCTTCGATCAGCGCGAGTCCGCCGGGGGCGGAGTCCCTCTCATTCATCGTGGTCATCCATCGGTTGTCATTCTCGGTTGCGACGTTACCCCCACTACGGGAGTATGCGGTAACGGTTACCGGTTGAGCCACTTAACGGGTAACCGACTGACCGTGTCTGCCCGAGGAGGAAACGTCATGGCTGTTGCCGTACTGGGTGCCGTCGTCCTGGACTGCCCCGATCCCGTCGCTCTGGCCGGTTTCTACGCCCGCGTGCTCGGCGGGAAGGTCGAGCGGCACGAGGACTGGGTGGATCTCACGGGAGGCACCGGCACGCCGCTCGCCTTCCAGGCCGCACCCGGCTTCGTACCGCCGCGGTGGCCGCGACCGGACGGCTCGCAGCAGTTCCACCTGGACCTGACCGTGGAGGATCTGGACGCGGCGGAGCGGGAGGTGCTGGCGCTGGGTGCGACGGTGCTCGACGCGGAGGACCGGGAGCGGACCTTCCGGGTGTACGCCGACCCGGCGGGGCACCCGTTCTGTCTCTGCGCCGGTTAGGGCGCGGCGCCGTCGGCCGGGACCGGGCGCCGCCCGGTCCCGGCCGGGCGCTCAGCCGTCCAGCTGTTCGATCGTGGCGTGCGACGGGCCGCGGCGGGCGGACAGGTCGCGGGACACGTCCTGCGCGTCGCGCAGGACCCGTACCGCGTTCTGCCAGGTGAGCCTGGCCAGGTCGGCGGCGGACCAGCCGCGGCCAAGCAATTCCGCGATCAGGTTGGGGTAGCCCGCGACGTCTTCCAGCCCCTGCGGGAGGAACGCGGTGCCGTCGTAGTCGCCGCCGATGCCGATGTGGTCGATCCCGGCGACCTCGCGCATGTGGTCGAGGTGGTCCGCGATCGTCGCGACGGTCGCCATCGGGCGGGGGTTCGCCGCCTCGAACGCGGCGTGGACCTTCATGCCCCGCTCGGTGGTGTCCAGGTGGTGCAGGCCCTGGGCGCGCATGTTCTCGTCCGCGGCCCGGGTCCAGTCGACGGCCGCCGGCAGGACGAACTTCGGTACGAAGGTCGCCATGGCGATGCCGCCGTTGGCCGGGAGCTGCGCCAGGACGTCGTCGGGGATGTTGCGCGGGTGGTCGCAGATCGCCCGCGCCGAGGAGTGCGAGAACATCACCGGCGCGGTGGACGTGCGCAGGGCGTCGCGCATCGTCGTGGCCGCGACGTGCGAGAGGTCGACCAGCATCCCGGTGCGGTTCATCTCCCGTACGACCTCGTGGCCGAAGGGCGAGAGCCCGCCGACGCCGGGTTCGTCGGTCGCCGAGTCCGCCCAGGCGATGTTGTCGTTGTGGGTCAGCGTCATGTAGCGGACGCCGAGGGTGTGCAGGGCGCGCAGGGTGCCCAGCGAGTTGTTGATGGAGTGGCCGCCCTCTGCCCCCATCAGGGAGGCGATACGGCCCTCGGCCCGTGCCGTCTCCATGTCGTCGGCCGTCAGCGCGCGGCGCAGGTCGGCGGGGTGGCGGGCCAGCAGTTCGGCGACCGCGTCGATCTGCTCCAGGGTGGCGCTGACGGCGTCCTCGCCCGCCATGTCGGACCGTACGTAGACGGACCAGAACTGCGCGCCGACGCCGCCGGCGCGCAGCCGCGGGATGTCGGTGTGCAGATGGGCCGACTGGTCGGTGGCGATGTCGCGGGCGTCCAGGTCGTAGTTGACCTGTTCGCGCAGCGCCCACGGGAGGTCGTTGTGGCCGTCGACGACGGGGTACTCCGCGAGGAGTTCCCGGGCCCGCTCCAGCTGTTCCATCGCTGCCCTACTTTCCGAAACCGAAGGAGTCGGCGCCCTGCACCTTGGCGCGCAGCCGCTTGCCCTTCTCCGTGGCCTGGTCGTTCAGTTCCTTCTGGAACTCGACCATGCGGGCCTGCAGCTCGCTGTCGTGGGCGGCGAGGATACGGGTCGCCAGCAGGCCCGCGTTGCGTGCGCCGGCGACCGAGACGGTGGCGACGGGGACGCCTGCGGGCATCTGCACGATGGAGAGCAGGCTGTCCATGCCGTCCAGGTACTTCAGCGGGACCGGCACGCCGATGACCGGCAGCGGGGTGACGGAGGCGAGCATGCCGGGCAGGTGGGCGGCGCCGCCCGCGCCCGCGATGATCGCCTTGAGGCCGCGGCCCGCGGCGTTCTCGCCGTACGCGATCATCTCGTGCGGCATCCGGTGGGCGGAGACGACGTCGACCTCGAAGGGGATCTCGAACTCGTCGAGGACCTTGGCCGCCGCCTCCATGACGGGCCAGTCGGAGTCGGAGCCCATGACGATGCCGACGACCGGTGCGGTGGAGGGGGAAGTCATTCGGTGATCGTTCCTCGCAGGTAGTCGGCCGCGTGCCGGGCGCGCTCGCGCACGTCCGCCAGGTCGTCGCCGTAGGTGTTGACGTGGCCGACCTTGCGGCCGGGCTTCACGTCCTTTCCGTACATGTGGATCTTGAGCTGCGGGTCGCGGGCCATGCAGTGCAGGTACGCCTGGTACATGTCCGGGTAGTCGCCGCCGAGGACGTTGCTCATGACCGTCCAGGGGGCGCGCGGGCGCGGGTCGCCGAGCGGGAGGTCGAGGACGGCCCGGACGTGGTTGGCGAACTGCGAGGTGATCGCGCCGTCCTGCGTCCAGTGCCCGGAGTTGTGGGGGCGCATCGCCAGCTCGTTGACGAGGATGTGCCCGTCGCGGGTCTCGAAGAGCTCGACCGCGAGGTGGCCGACCACGCCCAGCTCGGCCGCGATCCGCAGCGCGAGCTGCTGGGCCTCGCCCGCGAGGCGCTCGTCCAGCTCGGGGGCGGGGGCGATCACCGTGTCGCAGACGCCGTCGACCTGGATCGACTCGACGACCGGGTAGGCGACGGCCTGGCCGTGCGGCGAGCGGACGATGTTGGCCGCCAGCTCCCGTGCGAAGTCGACCTTCTCCTCCGCGAGGACCGGGACGCCGGCCCGGAAGGGGTCGGCCGCGTCCGCCTCGGAGCGGACGACCCAGACGCCCTTGCCGTCGTAGCCGCCGCGCACGGTCTTGAGGATGACGGGGAAGCCGCCGACCTCGTGGGCGAAGGCCGCGGCGTCGGCCGGGTCCTTCACGATGCGGTGGCGGGGGCAGGGCGCGCCGATCTCGGTGAGCTTCGCGCGCATCACCCCCTTGTCCTGGGCGTGCACCAGCGCACCGGGGCCGGGGCGCACGGGGATGCCGTCCGCCTCCAGGGCCCGCAAGTGCTCGGTCGGCACGTGCTCGTGATCGAAGGTGATCACGTCACAGCCGCGCGCGAAGGCACGCAGCGTCTCCAGGTCGCGATAGTCGCCGACGACGACTTCGTTCACGACCTGGGCCGCCGAGTCCTGCGCGGTGTCACTGAGGAGCTTGAACTTGATGCCGAGGGGGATGCCCGCCTCGTGGGTCATACGGGCGAGCTGACCGCCACCGACCATGCCGACTACCGGGAACGTCACTCCTCCAGGGTATCCGCACGCCCCGGGGCCGCCCGACGACGGCCTCCGCGGGCGCCCGCGCGGGGACGCCGGTGTCACAGGCTCGCCACACCTGTACCGGTACGCACGGGCGGCCGGCGGGCGGGCTGGTTAGCATGGCCGGGTTGACGGAACCCGAAGACGAACCGACGGACACGAACCGACAGACGGGCTGAGCAATCACCATGAGTGAACGGGGCGCACTGCGGGCCCGGCTGGATGTGCTGGCCCGGGAGATCGCCAAGTTCGGCGTGGTCGGTGCGGTCGGTCTGGTCGTCAATATCGCGGTATCCAACCTGCTGTGGCGCTACACGGACATCCCGACGGTCCGGGCGGGCCTGATGGCCACGTTCGTCGCCATCCTCTGCAACTACGTCGGCTTCCGCTACTGGACGTACCGGGACCGCGACAAGAGCGGCCGGACCAGGGAGCTGACGCTGTTCCTGCTGTTCAGCGCGGCGGGGGCGGTCATCGAGACCGGGGTGCTGTACGCGGCGACGTACGGGTTCGGCTGGAACAGCCCGGTCCAGAGCAACGTCTTCAAGATCGTCGGAATCGGTGTCGCGACACTGTTCCGCTTCTGGTCGTACCGGAGCTGGGTGTTCAAGGCGCTGCCTGACAAAGAGGCCGTGCTGAGCGGGACGGCGGAAGCGGGGGCCGTGCCGGCGCCGGCGGGTCCGGCGGCGGCCGCGGGTCCGGTGCCCGTGCCGTCGCCCGTCGCGCGGGTCGAGGCGGACGCGGCGCGGCGGTAGCGGGCGGATCGGATCGACGGCCCGGGGTCACTCGGGGCGGACGCCCGGTCTCACCTCACCGGGCGTTCCGGTTCTTTTCTGTTCAGGGCCACCCGGCTGAGGAACAGGGCGAAGACCGGGGGCTGCTGCTGGAGCAGCTCCAGACGGCCGCCGTCCGCCTCCGCCAGGTCCCGGGCGACCGCGAGGCCGATGCCCGTGGAGTTGCGGCCGCTGATGGTCCGCTCGAAGATCCGCGCCCCCAGGTCGGCGGGGACTCCGGGGCCCTCGTCCGTCACCTCGATGACCGCCTGGTTGCCGGTGACGCGGGTGCGCAGGGCCACCGTGCCGCCGCCGTGCATCAGCGAGTTCTCGATCAAGGCGGCCAGCACCTGCGCGACCGCGCCCGGCGTGCCGACGGCTCGCAGCCCCTGCTTGCCGGAGCGGACCACCGCGCGGCCCTCGCCCCGGTAGGCCGGGCGCCACTCCTCGATCTGCTGCTTGACGACCTCGTCGAGGTCGAAGACGACGGCCGAGCCCGTCCGCGGGTCGCGGGCGTTGGTCAGCAGCCGCTGCACCACGTCCGTGAGCCGCTCGACCTGGGTGAGGGCGATGTTCGCCTCCTCCTTCACCGTCTCCGGATCGTCGGTGACGGAGATCTCCTCGATCCGCATGGAGAGCGCGGTCAGCGGTGTACGGAGCTGGTGGGAGGCGTCGGCGGCGAGCCGGCGCTCCGCGGTCAGCATCCGGGCGATCCGTTCGGCGGAGGAGTCCAGGACGTCGGCGACGCGGTCCAGCTCCGGCACCCCGTACCGCTTGTGGCGCGGGCGCGGGTCGCCGGAGCCCAGGCGTTCCGCGGTCTCGGCGAGGTCGGTGAGCGGCGAGGCCAGCTTGTCGGCCTGGCGCACGGCGAGGAGCACGGCGGAGACGATGGCCAGCAGCGCCACCGCGCCGATGATCATCAGGGTGCGGCCGATCTCGCGGGTGACGGCGGAGCTGGACTCCTCGATGGTGACCTTCTCGCCGTGCTCGCCCACCTCGGTGGCGCTGATCACGCTGCCGCTGGGGCGCTCGCCCACTTCGATGGGGGCGCGGCCGGGCATCTTCACCAGGGCGTAGCGCTTGTCGTCGACCTGTTCGGCCAGCACGCCGGGGTTGATCCGCTCGGCGCCCAGGAGCCGGCTCTCGATGACGCTGATCACGCGCAGCGCCTCGGAGTCCACGCTCTCCTGGGCGCTGCTGCTGATGGTGCGGGCCTCGACGATGACGAGGGAGACGCCGAAGACGGCGATCACCACGAGCACCACGGCGAGGGTGGAGTTGATCAGTCTTCGGCGCATGAGTTTTTCTGTACGTCAGCTCTTCTCGAAGCGGAAGCCGACGCCCCGGACGGTGGCGATGTAGCGCGGATTGGCGGCGTCGTCCCCGAGCTTCTTGCGGAGCCAGGAGATGTGCATGTCGAGCGTCTTGGTGGACGACCACCAGGTGGTGTCCCAGACCTCACGCATCAGCTGGTCGCGGGTGACGACCCGGCCCGCGTCGCGGACCAGGACCCGCAGCAGGTCGAATTCCTTGGCGGTGAGCTGGAGTTCCTCGTCGCCCATCCAGGCCCGGTGCGACTCGACGTCGATCCTGACCCCGTGGGTGGCGGGCTGCGGGGCGGGCTCGGTGGCGCCGCGGCGCAGCAGGGCCCGGACCCGGGCCAGGAGTTCGGCCAGCCGGAAGGGCTTGGTGACGTAGTCGTCGGCGCCGGCGTCGAGGCCGACGACCGTGTCGACCTCGTCGGCGCGGGCGGTCAGCACCAGGACCGGCACGGTGTGGCCCTCGGCGCGGAGCCTTCTGGCGACTTCGAGGCCGTCCATCCCGGGCAGTCCCAGGTCGAGTACGACCAGGTCGATGCCGCCCTGGAGGCCGGCGTCGAGAGCGGTCGGACCGTCTTCGCGGACCTCGACCTCGTAACCCTCCCGACGCAGGGCGCGGGCCAATGGCTCCGAGATGGATGCGTCGTCCTCGGCGAGCAGTACACGGGTCATGGGGTGATGGTAGTCCGCGGAGCGGACGAGGAGTGAGGTGATCCAAAGGCCCTGCGGGTCTGCGTCCTGTTCATGACCAGACCTTCGAATGTGGGAGCGCGATGGCACTCCGACCTGTGATTCATGTCTCAAGTCCTTTCATATCCAGTTCTGTCGTGTCGTATGGTGTATCGACGCCTGTTGCACTACTCAAAGACCTTTGGGCAGCTATGAGCGCCCGGGGTCTCTTTTGTGTGCGGGGCTGGTACCCGCCAGTCCGGAAGTTTTCAGTGAATGACCTGTGGGCCGGGCCCGGAACGCCAATGAAGGCACCGGGTGTGGATCCCGACGTGGTGGGCGTACCCGCGTCGGTGCCGGCCTCCCCCCACCGGGCGCGTACCGCCGCACGAGGCGCCGCGTCCCGAGCAAGCAAGGATCGACCATGGCGTCCAGCCTGACGAAGGACCCTGCCAGTCCCCCTGGCGCAGAGAAGACCTTCCTCGGCCATCCCCGGGGCCTGGCCACGCTCTTCATGACCGAGATGTGGGAGCGCTACAGCTTCTACGGCATGAAGGCACTGCTCCCGCTGTACCTGATCGCCCCCGGCGGCATGCACATGAGTGCCACCACGGCGACGGCGATCTACTCCGTCTACATGGCGATGGTCTACCTGCTCGCCATGCCCGGCGGCTGGATGGCCGACCGCTTCTGGGGGCCGCGCAAGACGGTCGCCATCGGCGCCGGTGTCGTCATCCTCGGTCACATCACGCTCGCGCTGCCCAACGCGGCGTCCTTCTTCGCGGGCCTCGTGCTCGTCGCGCTCGGCTCCGGCCTGCTCAAGGCGAACATCTCCACGATGGTCGGCCACCTCTACGACGGCCCGGAGGACCCGCGCCGCGACGGTGGCTTCACGCTCTTCTACATCGGGATCAACCTCGGCGCCTTCCTCGCCCCGCTGTCCATCGGGACCATCGGCGAGAAGGTCAACTGGCACTTCGGCTTCGCGCTCGCCGCGATCGGCATGGCGCTGGGCCTCGCCCAGTTCCTGCTCGGCTCGCGCCATCTCAGCCGGGAGAGCGATGTCGTCGCCACTCCGGCGACGGCGCAGGAGAAGAGCTCCGTCCTGCGCAAGGGCCTGGTCTGGCTGATCGTCGCGACGGTCTTCTACGGTCTGCTCGCCGTCACCGGCAACTTCGCCGACTGGGCGCTGCTGCCGATCACCATCGCCGGTCTGGTCATCCCAGTGGCGGTCCTGGTCCGGATGAAGCGCGACAAGGAGCTGACGGAGACCGAGCAGTCCAAGCTCTCGGGCTACATCTGGTTCTTCGTGGTCGCCGCCGTCTTCTGGATGATCTACGACCAGAACGGCTCGACCCTGTCGATCTTCGGTGAGAACTCGACCACGAACAGTCTGTTCGGGTTCGACTTCCCCACGTCCTGGTACCAGTCGCTGAACCCGATCTTCATCATGGCGGCGGCTCCCGTGGTCGCCTCGGCGTGGCTGTGGCTGAACAAGCGCGGCAAGGAGCCGAGCACCGCCGTCAAGTTCGCCTCCAGCCTCACGCTGATCGGCATCTCGTTCGTCGTCTTCATGATCCCGCTGATCGACACCGCGGCCAACGGCGGCAGGGTCAGCCCGATGTGGCTGGTGGCGATCTACTTCATCCAGACCGTCGCGGAGCTCTGCCTCTCGCCGGTCGGCCTGTCGGTCACCACGAAGATGGCCCCGGCGAAGTACAGCTCCCAGATGATGGGTGTCTGGTTCCTCGCCGTCACCGCGGGCGACTCGCTGACCGGTCTGCTCACGTCCCCGCAGCTCGACGTCAACCTGAACACCTCGGCCGCCGTCGCGGTCGAGGCGGTGCTCGCGGTCGTCGCCGGCTTCGGCATCTGGATGTACCGCAGGAAGGTCACGAAGCTCATGGGCGACGTGCACTGACCTCGCGGCTCCGCGTGGGGAAGGGGCCTTCGCACCGTTCGGTGCGAAGGCCCCTTGCGTTGTGCCGTGCGGGACTCAGCTCACCGGCCGGACCGCAGCCTGCGCCACGGGGTGAACGTGAACACCGCGCCGCCGAGCAGGATCGCCGTGCCGGCGACCAGGCCGAGTGCGCGCAGGGCGCCGTTGTCCTCGGCGCCGGTGGCCGCGAGACCGCCGGAGGCCGTGCCGCCGCCCGCCGCCGCCGCTCCGCCGGAGCCCGCGGTGTCACCGCCGGACGCGCCGCCCTGCTGGGCGGTGGTGTCGAGTTCGAGCGACGCCTTCACGGCGCCCTTGACCGTGCACGGGATGTTGATCTTCGAGGTGCCCAGCGTGACGTCGATCGTCAGGTTGCCGGGGGTGAGCGTGGACTTCCCGGAGGCACCCGGCTTGTACGTGCCGGTCATGTCGGTCAGGCTGACCGGCTTGTTCAGCTTCAGGGGCTCGGGGTTCGCCGGCCCGGTGGCCTTGACGGTGCCCTTGTCGGAGCCTCCGATGACGATCTGCATGGACGGCTTGAGCGCGCCCGCGGGCAGATCGGCGGGGCTGTCCATCACGCCCTTGGCGGTCTTCACCGTGAGCGCGTAACTCCCGCCGTTCTTCTTGGCGTTGATCGTGACCTTGGTGGCGATGCCGTTCGACGGACCGGGCGACTGGCAGGTGTAGTTCACGACGACTTCCTTGCCCGGGAAGTCCGTGGCGCCGCCGGAGCCCCCGGTGGAGCCGCCGGCGTCCGCGCCACCGGCTGTCGTACCGCCGGCCGTCGTGCCACCGGAGGTCGTGGTGCCGCCCGCGTCCGTACCGCCGTCGGCCGTGCCACCGGCCGTCGTACCACCGGCGGTCGTGCCGCCGGCGGTCGTGCCGCCGGCGGTCGTGCCGCCGGCGGTCGTGCCGCCGTCCGTGCCTCCGCCGCCGTCCGTGACCTTGATCGTCGCGCCCGGCTTCACCGTCTCCTTGGGGGAGCACTTGGTGTCCGTGGAGATCGGCTTGGAGACGTTGAGGTTGTACGCGTCCGGCGTCAGCGTGAGGTCTCCCGCCTTCTCCAGCTTCAGCGAGCCCTTCATGTCCGACATGATCATCGGACTCTTTTTGGGGATCGCCGGGTTCTCCCGCGGCCCCTCCATCTTCAGGTCGCCGGTCGCGGCGCCGCCCAGCTTGATGGTGCCGGTCGGCTTGACGGTGTCCTTCTCCAGATCGAGAACATCAGGGTTGTCGGAGGCGCCCTTGACCGTCTTCCACACCACCTCGACGGTGTCCCCGACCTTCGCCTCCGCGGGCGCGGTCAGCTGCACCTGGGTGGTGCCCTGTACGGCCGGCAGTCCGGAGATGGCCGGGGGTATGCACTCCGTCTTGTACGAGATGTCGGCGGCCTGGGCCGGGCCGGCGGACAGCAGCATGCCCGCCCCGCCGATCATCATCGCGACTCCTGCCGCGACCGTCCTGCGTTGCGTACTCACGAATGTCCCTTCGTCGTCGGTCTGTGCTCTGACGGTGCGGAATCAGGGGTGAACCACGGCAGCGCGGCCGTGGTGGTGCTCGCGGCCGCCCCGGGCGCGGGGCCCTCGGACGGCGCGGGCGTCCGCCGCAGCCTCGGCAACCGGGCTGTCACATCGGCGAACCTGTCGGGGGCCCGGCGCGACCGGGACGCCGCGTGCGCGGAGCGCGGGCGCACCTTGTCGACGACCGCCATGCCGATACGGAACACGGCGGCGGGCACGACGAGGCAAAGCAGGATCCAGAAGAGCGTCACGCCCCAGGGGCGGCCGACTCCCCACGGCTGTTCGGCCAGCACCTTCGTCCCGTACTTCAGCGAGACCTGGTAGTCGCCGTGGGCGCCCGCCGTCAGCTCGACGGGCAGCTCGATCCGCGCCTTGCGGCCGGGCTCGATGGTGCCGCGCCACTCCCGCTCCTCCCACTGCGGGGCGTAGACGCCGTGTGCGGTGCCGACCTGGAAGACCGGGTTCTTGACCGCGGCGGAGCCCAGATTGCCGACGGTCAGGACGAGGCGGCGCGACGCCGGGGCGCCGAACCAGGTGAGGATCCCGCTGTCGCCCTCCAGCCGGGTGGTGGCGAGCACGGCGAGCTTCCCGTCGCCGTCCGCCTTGGGCAGGGCGGCGACGGGGTGTCCGGCGACGACGAACACGGCGTCGGCCACGGCCTGGTCCCCGGTGACCGTGGCGACGTGCACCACGCAGGGGCAGGGCGCGGGCGGCTCCGCGACCGGCAGCTTCTTGGCGAACGCGCCCTTGGAGTCGGTGGTGACGGCGCGGCCGTCCGCGTTGGCGCAGGAGTTGGTGCCGCCGATCACGCCTCGGGCGGGGCTCGACTGCCCGCAGACCAGCATCATCAGCAGGGTGTCCGCCCGCCAGCCGCTGCCCTTGACGGTGATCTCGCCGCCCTTGCCCGCCTGCTTCTCGGAGAGCGTGACCGCCGGTTCGGGGTCCGCCGCGCTGCGGCCGGTGGCGTGGGCCCCGGTCGCGGTCAGCAGCAGGGCGGGCAGTATCGCGGCCAGCAGTACGGCGAACAGCGCTGCCGCCCGCCCGCGGCCGCAGCTCCGGAGTGCCGCCGGTCCGGTCCGTCCAGTCACGATTCCGCTCCCGCCTTCACCAAGTGCCTCTCGTCGGAATGCCGTTGATGGTCAGGGGACGGGACGGGCCCGTCCTCGTGCTCGCTCCGCCGTGCTCCTCGTCCGCGCCGGTGGGCGTACGTGCCCGCGGCGGCCGCGGCCAGGAGCAGCAGCGCGCCCCCGGTCACCGGAAGCCACGGGACGAAGAGCGCCGGGGCGGTGGCCTCGCCGTGCGCGCCGCCCGCCGCCGTGACGCGCAGCCGGACGGTGGCGGAGTCCAGGGCGGGGGTGTCCCGCCACGGTTCGGTGAGCCGTACCCGCTGTCCGGGCAGCAGCTCGACGGGCAGGGTGCGGGCGTCGCGTCGCAGCAGGCTGCCGAACAGCCCGTCGGCGCTGACGGCGAGACGGGGCGCAAGGACCGCGTTGCCCCGGTTGACCAGCGTGTAGTGGATGGTCCGCCCGGACACCGTGACGTCCTCGACCGTGAGCGCGGCCAGCGTCGGCCCGCCGACCCGCAGCTGGACCCGGACGCCCACCGAGCGGCCGCCGCTCTCGGCGACGATCGCGCCCGGGTGGTCACCGGGCAGCGCGCCCTCGGGCACGGTGACGGACACGGGCACCTCCGCACGGGTCCGGCCGGGCACGGTCACCTTGGTGGTGGCCGTGCGCAGCCAGGCCCCGGTGCCGGTGGAGCCCCGCGCGCCGCGTACCGCGAAGCCGCCCTTCGCGGTGTTGTACGCGTCGGCGCCGCGCAGCCGTACGGTCACCGGCTCCGGACCCGGATTGGTGACCGAGAGGCGGTCCTGGAGGACGCTGCCGGGCAGGCCCTCCAGGTAGAAGTACGGTCTGCCGCCGTCCCGGCCGGCGCCGTCCGTCGCGGGCTGCGCCGTCCACGCCGGGGCGGCCGGGTGCTCGGTGGCACCGGCCGCCGCGGCCGGGGCGACGGCCCACCACAGGGCGGCGAGCAGCGGTACGGCAAGGGCGAGTCGGGTGGCGTGACCGGTCAACGGCGGCATGGGCGGCTCCCTGGTGCGTGACGGCGGCGGCGGTGAGCGGGGGTCAGCCCGTGGCCCGCTGCCCGCGCCTGGTCAGCCACAGCACTCCGGCCGCGCCGGTCAGCAGCACCGTGCCGCCGAGCGTGCCGAGCGCCACCGCCGAGTCGAGCGGGCCGGTCTTCGGCAGCGAGCCGCCGGTGTCCGGTGCGCTCTGCGCGCCCCCGCCGCCGCCCGCGGCCTTCACGTCGAGGGAGAGCGAGGGGCCCGGGTTGTTGGACGGGGTGCAGGTCGTCGTCGTACCGAGTGCCTTGATGGTCAGCACCCCGGCGGTGAAGTCGACCTTCCCGCTCTTCTTCGGGGTGTACGTCCCCGACAGATCACTGATCTTGATGGGGCTGTTGGCGGGGATGGCGGCGGAGTTGGCCGGTCCCGACACCTGGAGCTGCCCCGGGTCCGCGCCGCCCACCTTGATCACCGCGCTGGGGTTCATCGCGCCCTTGCCCAGTTCGACCGGGCTGGAGGAGACGCCCTTCTGAAAGGACATCGTGAGCTTGTAGCCGCTGCCGCTCTTGACGCTCTTGATGTCGATGGGCGACACGGCGGCCTTGTCCCCGATCGGGGTCTTGCACTTGTAGTTGACGTCCACGACCGTCGCGTGAGCGGCGGGCGCGGCCATCAGCACCACCGCCCCCGCCAGCCCGGACGCCAGCGCGAGAGCTGTTCGCTTCTGGTACGACACCTCGAGTTCCCCTCATGCCGGGAGTCGCCGTGCGCCGCTTCCGTGCGGCCCAAATAGCTGACGACACATCAGATTGGGCGCTCAAGGTACGCCCGGCGCCTTGTGGAGGGAAGACAAAGAGCGCGCCGATCCGGCGCGCTCTTCGAGGGGCGTGGAGCCCGGGGGTACGGCCCCCGGGGCGGGCGGGCAAACCCGCGTGCGGCTATACGGGGGCGGCCAGCTCCGCCCAGACGGTCTTGCCGGGTGCGTCCGGTACCCGTGCGACTCCCCAGTCCAGGCAGAGCCGCTGCACGATGAACATGCCGTGCCCGCCGGGCCGGCCGGCCCGGTGCGGAGTGCGCGGCGCGGGCTGTCCCGCGCCGCCGTCGACGACCTCGACCCGCAGCGCCTTCGGTGTGCGCGCGATACGGAGCTCGTCGGGGCCCTCCGCGTGCAGGCACGCGTTGGTGACCAGCTCGGAGACGACCAGCAGGACGTCCTCCGCGGCCGCACGGCGGTCGGCGGTCGAGGCGGGGAGCCAGCCCCAGTCGTGGAGTGCCTGACGGGCGAAATCCCGGGCCGTCGGCACGATGCCGCTGACCTGCCGCAGCGACAGCGTGCGCCACTGCCGCTCGGCGGACCCGTCGGAGGAAGCGCCGGCGCCCGCGTCCGCGCGTGTGCCCGCGTCGGTAGGCGCACCCACGCCTGCGTCCTCCGGCTCGCGGCCGAGGTCGCCCGGCGGATGCTGCCGGGTGGTGCTCATCAGCGCTTCACCTCACCGATTCACCATGTCGCCATTGAACAGATACGAATACAGATACACATGCAGGCACCGGGCGGATACGGAGCGTGCAGCTCGCCGAGGGGCCGCCGGGGTGTCTCCTGCCCGGCCGAATCGTGACAACACCCACTTCGCTACGCGGATCGCGTGACGCGCGCAACACATGAGGTTGGCGGGGTGGTGGAACACACCACGATCAGTCGTCCAGGGCCTCTTCGAGGGAGCCGTGAACGGTGAAAACCGCCTCGGCCCCGGTGATCTCGAACACCCGCGCCACCACGGGCAGCATTCCGGCCAAATGGACCCCTCCCCCGACCGCCTCCGCCTTGAGGCGGGCACCGAGCAGCACGTTCAGCCCGGTGGAATCACAGAACTCGAGTTGCGAGCAGTCCACCACCAGGCGCGCGCGCCCTTGCTCGACCGCGCTCTCCAGGGGCTCACGCAGCAGATCGGCCGTGTGGTGATCGAGCTCACCCACCGGCGTCACAACCTCGCTGCGGCCCACGGTCCGGGCCTCGACCTGAAGCCGACCCCGGTTCGCACTGCCGACCGTCCCGCGGTCCATGCCCGTCCCTCTTCGCCGATCGTCACTGTCTGCATCACCGTGCATGCAGATGCGTTGCACCTGTCGCTGACGTTGTTAAAACAGTACGCGTTCTGTGCGCCACGCGGTAGCCGAAGACCTCAACAAACCGGACATATAGCGGTAATTGGAGCTTGTAACGACCCACAGGGACCGGGTAAGGGTAGGGGGACACCCAAAACATGGCCGGCTTTGGAGGCGCCGCTTTACCGCAGGAACACGTATGGGCATCGGCAGCCATATGCCGAGAACGATGGAGGAGACCATGTCACCCCGGCTCGACGAACCGCGTACCCACAACGCGACGTCAGCATGTCCTCAGGGACTGACCGAATCAGACTCCCCTGCCGCGGCCGTCCTGGACGGCACGCGCGACAGCACCACCAGCAGTGACCACAGCGACACCACCGGCGGACTCGTGGAGCTTCCCGAGATCCCGCCCTCCTCCGAGATGGGGCCGCTGGACGCCAGGGCGCTCTCCAAGACGCTCTTCGCCCGGCTCGAGTCCCTCGAAGAGGGCACCCACGAGTACTCCTACGTACGCAACACGCTCGTCGAGCTGAACATGGCCCTGGTCAAGTTCGCCGCCTCCCGGTTCCGCTCCCGCAGCGAACCGATGGAGGACATCGTCCAGGTCGGCACGATCGGCCTGATCAAGGCGATCGACCGGTTCGAGCTCAGCCGCGGCGTCGAGTTCCCGACCTTCGCGATGCCGACCATCGTCGGCGAGATCAAGCGCTTCTTCCGCGACACCAGCTGGTCCGTGCGCGTGCCGCGGCGCCTGCAGGAGCTGCGGCTCGACCTGGCCAAGGCGGGCGACGAGCTCGCCCAGCAGCTGGACCGCGCGCCCACCGTGGGCGAGCTCGCCGACCGCCTGGGCATCAGCAAGGAAGAAGTCGTCGAGGGCATGGCCGCGAGCAACGCGTACACCGCGAGCTCGCTGGACGCCAAGCCCGAGGAGGACGAGAACGACGGCGCGCTGGCCGACCGGATCGGCTACGAGGACCACGGGCTCGAGGGCATCGAGTACGTCGAGTCCCTGAAGCCGCTGATCGCCTCACTGCCCGGCCGTGACCGGACCATCCTCTCGCTCCGGTTCGTCGCCAACATGACGCAGTCGGAGATCGGCGAGGAGCTCGGCATCTCGCAGATGCACGTCTCGCGGCTGCTCTCCCGCACCCTGGTCAAGCTCCGCAAGGGCCTGACGCTGGAGGAATGAGCGGTCACCTCGCGACGCGCTCGCGAGGGCTGCCGGACAAAGGACCTGCCCCGACAGGGGGCAGGTCCTTCCGCGTTGCCGACGTGACGTCAGCCCTGCTGCCGGGCGCCGGTGCGCTCGCCGCCCCGCCAGACCTCGTGCACCAGCGGTACGCCGGGCCGGTAGGCGAGGTGGACGTGGCTGGGTGCGTCGAGGACGACCAGGTCGGCGCGGGCCCCGGGACCGATGCGCCCGACGTCGGTACGCCGCAGCGCCGCGGCGCCGCCCGCGGTGGCGGACCAGAGGGCCTCGTCGGGGGTCATGCCCATGTCGCGGACGGCGAGTGCGACGCAGAACGGCATGGACGAGGTGAACGAGGAGCCCGGGTTGCAGTCCGTGGAGAGCGCGACGGTGGCGCCCGCGTCGAGGATGCGGCGGGCGTCGGGCCAGGCGGCGCGGGTGGAGAACTCGGCGCCGGGGAGCAGCGTGGCGACGGTGGCGGACTGGGCCAGGGCGTCGATGTCGGCGTCGGTGAGGTGGGTGCAGTGGTCGGCGGACGCCGCGTCGAGTTCCACGGCGAGCTGGACGCCGGGGCCGTGGCCGAGCTGGTTGGCGTGGACGCGGGGGTGCAGGCCCTTGGCCCGGCCCGCGGTGAGGACGGCCCGCGCCTGGTCGCCGTCGAAGGCGCCCTTCTCGCAGAAGACGTCGATCCAACGGGCGTACGGGGCGCAGGCGTCGAGCATCGGACCGGTGACCAGGTCGACGTAGCCGGCCGGGTCGTCGGCGTAGTCCGGGGGGACGATGTGGGCGCCCAGGAAGGTGACCTCGTCGGTGTGGCGGGCGGCGATGCGCAGGGCGCGGGCCTCGTCCTCGACGGTGAGGCCGTAGCCGGACTTGGTCTCGAAGGTCGTGGTGCCCTGGCGCAGCGCCTCCGCGAGGTAGCGGGCGACGTTGGCGTCGAGCTCCTCGTCGGTGGCGGCGCGGGTCGCGGCGACGGTGGTGCGGATGCCGCCCGCGGTGTAGGCCCGTCCGGACATCCGGGCGTTGAACTCCTGGGTGCGGTCGCCCGCGAAGAGGAGGTGCGAGTGGGAGTCGACGAAGCCCGGGATCACGGCCCGGCCGGCCGCGTCGACGGCGTTGTCAGTGGCGGGTGCTTTGCTGGATTCACCGGTCCAGACGACCCGGTCGCCCTCGATGACGACGGCCGCGTCCTGGATCAGTCCGAGGGGGGAACTGTCACCGAGGGAGGGGTCGTTGGTGACCAGCGCGGCGATGTGGGTGATGGCGGTCGTCGTCATCGGGGGACTGCTCTCCTTGCGTGTCGGCTTCGGCGGGGGCGCGGGGCCGGGCGGCTCCCGGGGAGCGCTCAGCGGTACAGGGCCGCGATGGCCTTCGCGAGTGCCGCGGGGACGTCGGGGACCAGCGTGTGGTGTCCGTCGCGCACGATGTGCCGTCCGGCGACCACCGTATGGCGCACATCGGCCGCGGAGGCGGCGAATACGGCTGTTTCGGCAGCCAGCCTGGGGACCGGCCCCGCTGTTCTGACGGAGTCCAGGGCGATGGTCGCGAGGTCGGCGGGCGCGCCCGGTTCGAGGATGCCCGCGTCGGGCCGGCCGAGGGCCGCATGGCCGTCGGCGGAGGCGGCACGCAGCAGTGCGGAGGCGGTCCAGTGGCCGCGGGTCCGGGTGCGCAGGCGCTCGTTGAGCTCCATCGCGCGGGCTTCCTCGAAGAGGTCGATCACGGCGTGGCTGTCGCTGCCGAGGGACAGCGGGGAGCCGGCGTGCTGGAGGGCGGCGGCGGGGCCGATGCCGTCGGCGAGATCGCGTTCGGTGGTCGGGCACATGCAGGTGCCGGTGGCCGTGGAGCCGATCAGCGCGATGTCCTCCCCGGTGAGATGGGTGTTGTGGACGCCGGTGGTGCGCGGGCCGAGCACCCCGTGGTCGGCCAGGAGCCGGGTGGGGGTGCAGCCGTGGGCGGCGAGGCAGGCGTCGTTCTCCGCGGTCTGCTCGGAGAGGTGGACATGGAGCGGCGCCCGCCTCTCTTGCGCCCACGCCGCGACGGTGGCGAGCTGGGCCGCGGGCACGGCGCGCACGGAGTGGACGGCGGCGCCGATCAGGGCGTGTTCGTCGCCCTTGAGGAGGGAGGCGCGCTCGGCCCAGGCGTCGGCGGTGGTGTCGGAGAAGCGCAGCTGGTGCCGGTCGGGCTTCAGGTACTGGGAGGGCCTGCGGCCGAACCCGGCGGCGAGGTAGGCGGTGTCCAGCAGGGTGATCCGGATGCCGGCCTCGCGGGCGGCCGCGATCAGGGCCGTGCCCATCGCGTTCGGGTCGTTGTACGGGGTGCCACCGGGCGCGTGGTGCAGGTAGTGGAATTCGCCGACCGCGGTGATGCCGGCCAGCGCCATCTCGGCGTACACCGCGCGGGCCAGTTCGTAGTACGTGTCGGGGGTGAGGCGGGACGCGACCTGGTACATGGTCTCGCGCCAGGTCCAGAAGGTGCCGGAGCCGACCTGGACGGTGGAGCGCAGGGCGCGGTGGAAGGCGTGCGAGTGGGTGTTGGCGAGACCGGGCAGGGTGAGCCCGCGCAGCACGGTGGCGCCGGGCGGCGGGGTGCCGGCTCCGGTCCGCACCCCTGCGATCAGCCCGTCGGCCACCTCCAGGAGGACATCCGGTTCGACATGGGTGCCGAGCCAGGCATGGGAGAGCCAGTACGTCACGGGGGCCTTCGTCGGCTCCGTCGTCATCGGCACGCGAGACCTTCCAGTACATCGGCGAGTGCGATCACCCCGGCCACGCAGTCGTCCTCGGCGGCGTGCTCGGCCGGCGAGTGCGAGATCCCGGTGGGGTTCCGGACGAACAGCATGGCGGTAGGGGCCGAAGCGGACAAAATACCCGCATCGTGTCCCGCTCCGGTGCCGAGCACGGGGGCGGCGCGACCGTCCCCACGGGTGGCGGCACCCTTCAGGATCGTGCCCAGCTCGTCGCGCAGGTCGTGCTGGAACTCCACCACGGGCGTGAAGGACTCCCGTACGACGTCCAGATCGATACCGGCCCGTTCGGCGTGTTCCCTGGCGGCCCGCTCGATCCCGGTGACGACGGTGTCCAGGGTGTCCTGGTCGGCGGCCCGGGAGTCGAGCCAGCCGCGCACCAGGGAGGGGATGGCGTTGACGCCGTTCGGCTCGACGGCGATCTTGCCGAAGGTGGCGAGGGCGCCGGCCAGCTGCGCCTCCCGGCGGGCGGCCAGCACCGTCTCGGCGTACGTGAGCATCGGGTCGCGCCGGTCGGCGAGCCGGGTGGTGCCCGCGTGGTTGGCCTCGCCCCGGAAGTCGAACCGCCAGCGTCCGTGCGGCCAGATCGCGGAGGCGATGCCGACGGGGTCGCCGGTGAGGTCGAGGGCGCGGCCCTGTTCGACGTGGAGTTCGACGAACGCGCCGATCCGGGCGAGCCGTTCGGGGTCGGGTCCGATGGCGTCGGGGTCGTACCCGGCCGCCTCCATGGCCTGGGGGAGCGTGACGCCGTCCCCGTCCCGCAGCCGGTGCGCGGCCTCGGCGGTCAGCTGCCCGGCGGCGAGCCGGGAGCCGACGCAGGCGAGGCCGAAGCGGGCGCCTTCCTCGTCACCGAAGTTGGTGATCGCCAGTGGCCGGGTGAACTCCGCTCCCCTGCCGCGGAGTTCGTCGAGTGCGGCGAAGGAGGAGACGACACCGAGCGGGCCGTCGAAGGCGCCGCCGTCCGGCACCGAGTCCAGGTGCGACCCGGTGACGACGGCGTCCCCGGCCAGGGGGTCGCCGAGCCAGGCCCACTGGTTGCCGTTGCGGTCGGTCTCCAGGGTCAGCCCGCGCGCCTCGGCCTGCGCCCGGAACCACGTACGGCAGTCGGTGTCGGCGGAGGTCCAGGCGTAGCGGCGGTAGCCGCCGCTGTCCGGGTGCCGTCCGAGGGGAGCGAGCTCCCGCCACATGTCCTGGAAGGACAGCGTCGACCGGGATCGGTCCGGCGCCGTCACGCCTCGCCCTCCCGCATCGGCACCCGCACGCCCTTGTCGGAGGCGACCGACTCCGCGATGTCGTACCCCGCGTCCACGTGCCGGATGACGCCCATGCCGGGGTCGTTGGTCAGTACCCGGCGGATCTTCTCGCCGGCCAGCTTCGTCCCGTCGGCCACCGTCACCTGGCCCGCGTGGATGGAGCGGCCCATGCCCACGCCGCCGCCGTGGTGGATGGAGACCCAGGACGCCCCCGACGCCACGTTGACCATCGCGTTGAGCAGCGGCCAGTCGGCGATGGCGTCGGACCCGTCGAGCATGGCCTCGGTCTCCCGGTAGGGGGAGGCCACGGAGCCGCAGTCCAGGTGGTCGCGCCCGATGGCCAGCGGCGCGGCCAGCTCACCGCTCGCCACCATGTCGTTGAAGCGCTCGCCGGCCCGGTCCCGCTCGCCGTAGCCGAGCCAGCAGATCCGGGCGGGCAGCCCCTGGAACTGGACGCGCTCGCCGGCCATCTTGATCCAGCGGTGCAGCGACTCGTTCTCCGGGAAGAGTTCGAGCATCGCCTTGTCGGTCTTGTGGATGTCGGACGCCTCGCCGGACAGGGCCGCCCAGCGGAACGGGCCCCTGCCCTCGCAGAAGAGCGGCCGGATGTACGCGGGCACGAAGCCCGGGAAGTCGAAGGCCCGCCCGTAGCCCGCGAGCCGCGCCTCGCCGCGGATGGAGTTGCCGTAGTCGAAGACCTCGGCGCCCGCGTCCATGAAGCCGACCATCGCCTCGACGTGCTTCGCCATCGACTCGCGGGCGCGCAGGGTGAAGTCGGCGGGCTTCTCGGCGGCGTAGTCGGCCATGTCGTCGAAGTCGACCCCGAGCGGCAGGTAGGCGAGCGGGTCGTGCGCGCTGGTCTGGTCGGTGACGATGTCGACCGGGGCGCCCTCGGCGAGCATCCGGGGCAGCAGCTCCGCCGCGTTGCCGAGCAGCCCGATGGAGAGCGGCTTGCGGGCGTCCCGTGCCTCGACCGCGAGCTGGAGCGCGTGCTCCAGGGAGTCGGCCCTCACGTCCAGGAAGCGGTGCTCGATGCGGCGTTCGATGGCGCGCGGGTCGCAGTCGACGCAGATCGCGACGCCGTCGTTCATCGTCACGGCGAGGGGCTGGGCGCCGCCCATGCCGCCGAGCCCGGCGGTCAGCGTGATCGTCCCGGCCAGCGTCCCGCCGAACTTCTTCGCGGCGACGGCGGCGAACGTCTCGTACGTGCCCTGGAGGATGCCCTGGGTGCCGATGTAGATCCACGACCCGGCGGTCATCTGGCCGTACATGGTGAGCCCGAGCGCCTCCAGGCGGCGGAACTCCTCCCAGTTCGCCCAGTCGCCGACGAGGTTGGAGTTGGCGATCAGGACCCGCGGGGCCCACTCGTGCGTCTGCATGACGCCGACCGGACGCCCGGACTGGACGAGCATCGTCTCGTCCTGCTTGAGCGTCCGGAGCGTGCGCACCATCGCGTCGAACGAGCGCCAGTCGCGGGCCGCCTTGCCGGTGCCGCCGTAGACGACGAGCTTGTCGGGGTGCTCGGCCACCTCGGGGTCCAGGTTGTTCTGCAGCATCCGCAGCGCGGCTTCCTGCTGCCATCCCAGGGCGCTCAGCTCGGTACCGCGCGGTGCCCGTACGGGGCGGGGTCCTGACATGGCAATGCCTCCTCGCGACTGTGAATTTTCTATTCACATCTTGATCGGCTGAATACCTCCAGTCAACAGGGCGGTGCGACCCGGACCCGGACGGCGTCATTCCGGTCTGCGGCAGGGCATTTTCCACCGCCACCTGCATGTACCTGTGGAAAATGCCAGAACCTCCACCGGGCGTGAGCACGTTGCGTAACCTCAGGGTCACAGCCGCACGCAGCGTCGGAGGGGAGTCCGCGTGCCCGGAATCGACGAGTGCCTGCTCGACGCCATGAGACTGCCCGGTGCCCGTGGTGCCGCCGTGGTCGACTGGACGAGCGGTCTCGCTCTCGGCACCATCGGTGACTCGCCCAACGGCGACCACGAGGCCACCGCCGCGGAGACGGCCGAGGTGGCACGGATGGCGGCCGAACAGCCCGCCTTCGCCCTGGAGTTACCTCAGCCGCCAACGGCCGTCGGCGGCACGGATATCACGGGGACGGGGTCCCCGGTCGAGGACGTCATCGTCACCACCCGGGCCGGGTACCACATCCTCCGGTTCGTCGAGACGGACTTCGACAGCAGTGTCTTCCTCCACCTCTGGCTGGACCGCGCGGAGGGCAATCTGGCCCTGGCCCGGATACGGCTGGGCGAGATGGCCGAGCGGCTGGTCCTGGCATGAGAACGACCACCCCCGAGGCAGCCCCCTCCCCCGCCGCCGTCCTCTCGCCCATGCTTCAGCGCCTCGCCGCGGAACGGGCCACCGGCGCCCTGATGCGCGACCGGGGCACCCTCTACCTCGCCGACGGCAAGGTGGTGCACGCCGAGAGCCCGGCCACGCCCGGTATCGACGTCCTGCTCACCCGGGGCGGCGCCCTGCACCGCGACGGCTGGTGGGACGCGGTCGCCCAGGCGGGGGCCGGGCAGCGGGTCGGCCGCTACCTCGTGGACAGCGGCCGGGTGGCGGGCGGCGCGCTGGAGCTGTGCCACCTGGGGGCGTTGTACGACGCGGCGTTCTTCGCCCTCGCCCCGACCCGGACCCCGGCCCGCTTCCGTTACGGGGTCGCCCACTGGATCGGCCCGGTCCGCCCCGTGCCCGTGGACGCCGTGCAGCGCGAGACGCTCCGGCGCCGGGAGCTGCTGGACCGGATCTGGCCGGAGGCGGTGACCGACAGCGCCCCGCTCGTGCGGACCGGCCGCCCGTTCGACTCCCCCGTACCACCGCGCCAGTACCGCGTACTGGAGCACGTGGACGGGGTGCGCACCGCGACGGACATCGCCCAGGAGCTGGGCAGGTCGGCGTTCCACACCCTGGTCGACCTCCGGCGGCTGGCCGCGTCCGGGCTGGTGGAAGCGGTCCGCCCGCCGACGGGCCCGGCCGCCTCCGCGGCCCCCCGGATCGAGCTGCCCGAGGTCACGGCCGACCCCGACGTCGCCCTGCTGCGCCGGCTCAGAGACGCATTGGAGGCCCTGTGATACGCGCGCTCAGACAGCGTGCCGGGAGGAGACAGCCGATGGTGCCCGAGGCCGAAGTCCAGGATGTCCTGGCCGAACTCCAGCGGCTGCGGGCGCGGGTGCCGCTCCTCGCCGGCGCCCTGGCGGCCAGCACCGACGGACTCGTTCTCGCCCATGACACCCCGGGGGTGGAGGCCGAAGGGGTCGCCGCACTGACCGCGGCCGCGCTCGGCGTCTCGATCCGGATGACGGAGGCGACCGGCCGGGGCGGCTTCCGCGAACTCCTCGTACGGGGCGAGACGGGCTACATCGCGGCGTACGCCGCGGGTTCGTCGGCCGTACTGACCCTGCTGGCCGAGGACCGGATCAACGTCGGCAGGCTCCATCTGGAGGGCCGCCGGGCCGGCGCCAGGATCGGTCAGCTCATCGACGCCGCACTGGAACGCACCCCGCAGCCCGCACCCGGGGCACGCCCACCGCTGCCACGCACCCCGCAGCAGCCGGGCACCCTGCCCCACCGCACGACATGAACCGCCCCCAGCTCTCGCACCCAGGAAACGGAACCGGTCATCGCGGCCGGTCAGGGAAAGGAATCGAGTACTCATGGCGAACACCGAAGCGTCACTGAAGGAAGCGATGACGTCCATCGAGGGCACCGTCGGTGTCGCCCTCGTCGACTACACGAGCGGCATGGCGCTGGGCACCCTCGGCGGCGGCAAGGAATTCAACCTGGAGGTCGCGGCGGCCGGCAACACCGACGTCGTACGCGCCAAGCTCCGCACCATGGAGCACCTGGGCATCCAGGACGAGATCGAGGACATCCTGATCACCCTGGGCACCCAGTACCACCTGATCCGGCTGCTCAAGACCCGTGGCAACAACGGCCTGTTCCTCTACCTGGTGCTGGACGCCGGCCGCGCCAACCTGGCCATGGCCCGCCACCAGCTCAAGAGGATCGAGGCGGAGCTGGAGGTCTGACCGGCCGGTCAGCGGGAGCGCCGCGCCCCACCGGGTGCGGCGTCCCCGGCCACCGGCCCCGTCGTCCGGAACGCCTTGACCGGCTTGCCGGTGGGCCGCCCGCGCTCCACCCAGTCCGTGCGGACCCAGTACAGGGCGTCGTCCCGGCGCTCCCGCTGCCCGATCCGGACGGCCTTGGCCCAGAGCCCGGCCCCGGCCCCCGCGAGCAGCAGCCCGCCCGCCCCGGGAACCGCGAACGCGCTCGCGACGGCCACCAGGAACGCCCCGAGCAGCCACCAGCGGTGCCCGCGGCGCCAGTTGCGTACGGTCACGGCCCGGTCCTGGAGGAAGTCGGTGCGGCCGGCCCGGGTGGCACCCCGGGCGAGCCCGTCGTACCGCTTGCCGCGCGCCAGCGCCACGACGGCCATCGTGACCAGGAACAGCGCCGCCCCGGTCAGCAGTCCGATGCGACGGCCGGTGAGCCCCGGCACCAGTGCCCCGATGGCCGCGGCGAGCAGCCCCGGCCACCACATGGGCGCCGCGCCGGCCCGTACGATCACGGCCACTCTCGCCAACGACTGCGCTCCGCGCCCCACGTCCTTACCCCTCTCCGACGGCCCTGTGCCCGTTCCGTGGGCGCAGATTAGGGGCCGTACATGAGCGAAGTCTGAGAAGCGCGGCCCCGCCCGTGACGGACGGGGCGGCGGCGCGGGCCGCCGCGCGGCTCACTCGACGAACAGGCCCCGCGCCGCCGCCCTCGCGTCGAACTCCTCCAGCCGCGCCTGCGCGTCCGGCAGGGCGTCGCACATGGACTCCAGCAGCACCCGCCCCAGCAGCATCGGCGCACACGCCGTGTCGAAGGCGAGCCCGGTCCCGACGGCGGCCGGGATCAGCAGATCGCTGTGGCCGGCCACCGGGGCGAAGGCGGAGTCCGCGACCGAGACCACGGTCAGCCCCTGTTCCCGCGCGTACGCGAGGGCGTCCACGACCTCCCGGGGGTGACGCGGCAGCGCGAAGCAGATCAGGGCGCTGGCCCCGGCCCGCCGGGCGGCGTCGATCCGGTCGTGCAGCATGCTGCCGCCCTCGTCGAGCACCCGGACGTCGGGGTGGACCTTGGCGGCGAAGTATCCGAAGCCCCGGGCCTGCGAGGAGGCGGCGCGCAGCCCGAGCACGGGCAGCGGGCGCGAGGCGGCGAGCAGGCGTCCGGCCCGCTCGACCGGACCCGGATCGGCGAGCAGCTCGGCGAGGTGGCGCAGGTTCTCGATCTCGGCGTGCACCGCCTGCTGGTACTCGTTGTACGTGTCCTCCCCGGCGCCCGCCGCCGGTCCGGCCGGGGTGACCTCGCGCAGATGTCTGCGCAGCGCGGGGTAGCCGTCGAAGCCGAGCGCCACGGCGAACCGGGTGACGGAGGGCTGGCTCACCCCGGCCAGTTCGGCCAGCTCGACGCTGGACAGGAACGGGGCGTCACCCGCCCTGCGCACCATCGAGTGCGCGATGCGCCGCTGGGTGGGGGTGAGCCTGCGCCCCTCGAACAGCTGCTGCAACCTCGCGGCCGGGCTGCTCCCGCTCATCCTGTCCCCTCGGTAGATCCGTCGCGCCGCGGTCCGGCACCGACGAATCCATTCAGCCAGCAAGCCGTCTGCATGTCCATATGCAGCCGCGCGGTGAGGGAGGACGGCGGCGGCGTCGCCGGGGCGTGCTCCGGCACAAACAGGGGGGTTAGCCCCACTGACCCGCCCGCCCCGGATTCGTACCGTAGGGATATGGACGCACCCGACACCGAGCTCAAGAAGGAGCTCGACGCCACCCTTCAGGCCCGCCGTGAGCTGGGGGCCGAGTACGAGCCCGCGCTCGTCGAGTCGTTCCTCGAGAAGGTCGAGCAGCGGCTCGACGGCACGCTCGACCGGCGGGTCAGGCGCCATCTCGCGGAGCAGCAGATCGTCGTCGCCAGGGGAGCACAGCCGCCGCGGCCCACCGCGGGGCACTTCGGCGAGCAGTACGGATTCGCGATCGTCTCGCTGGTCCTGGCCATCCCGCTGTCGGCCATCGGTGTCGCCAACGCGGGCATTCAGGGGCTGGTCGTGGCCTGGCTCGGGATCGTCGGTGTCAACGCCTTCCAGGTCGCCCGCGGCGGGCGGCTCTTCCGGCGCCGGGACGACGAGCGGCAGAAGTCCGACTGGGAGGAATGAGCGGCCGGGAGGGCCGGGGGTGTATCGCGGGGACCGCCGCACCCCCGGTTTCCCGGAGGTCGGGACGGCGGCGGTCCCCGCGAGGGACGCGGTCCGGGTCAGGGCCGGTCTCGCATCCGGGCGACAGTGGAGGTCCGGGAGCCGCTCCGTAGTCCGTGTCGCCGTATCGGTGCCGGCGGGTCTCCCTGCCGACACCGATCAATCTGCCCGAGCCGTGTTAAGCCGGTGCTGCGGGTACGTGTCGCGCTCGTACCGTTTTCGCGAAGCCCGCGCGCGGGCTTCCCCGCCGGACCCGCTCGCGGCTTCCCCGGCGGGCCCGGCCTGCGGCTTCTTCCCCTGGCCCGCCGCTACGGCTTGGGGGCCGCCGCCGCGTCCTTGGCGAGGAACGCCAGCAGGTCCTGCCGGCTGACCACGCCCTTCGGCTTGCCCTCCACCAGCACGATCGCCGCGTCCGCCGCGCCCGCACCTCCGAGCACCGCCATCAGGTCCTCGACCGGTTCGCCGGAGCCGACCTGCGGCAGCGGCGGCGACATGTGCTTCTCCAGCGGGTCGGAGAGCGAGGCGCGCTGGGCGAAGAGCGCGTTCAGCAGCTCCCGCTCGACGACCGAGCCGATGACCTCTGCGGCCATCACGTCCGGGTGGCCCGCGCCCGGCTTCACGATCGGCATCTGCGAGACGCCGTACTCGCGCAGGACCTCGATCGCCTCGCCGACGGTCTCCTCCGGGTGCATGTGGACGAGGGTCGGGATCGGGCCCTCCTTGTAGTCGAGGACGGCCGCGACGCGTGCGGAGGGACCGGTGCCCTCCAGGAAGCCGTAGTCCGCCATCCACTCGTCGTTGAAGATCTTGCTCAGGTATCCGCGCCCGCTGTCCGGCAGGAGGACAACGACCACGTCGTCCGGCCCCAGCCGCTTCGCGACCTCCAGTGCGCCGACGACCGCCATCCCGCAGGAGCCGCCGACCAGCAGGCCCTCCTCCTTGGCGAGCCGACGGGTCATCTGGAAGGAGTCCTTGTCGGACACGGCGACGATCTCGTCGGTGACCGTCCGGTCGTACGCCGTCGGCCAGAAGTCCTCGCCGACGCCCTCGACCAGGTACGGCCGTCCGGAGCCGCCGGAGTAGACCGAGCCCTCCGGGTCCGCGCCGATGACCTTGACCGCGCCGTCGCTGGCTTCCTTCAGGTAGCGGCCGGTGCCGCTGATCGTGCCGCCGGTGCCGACCCCCGCGACGAAATGGGTGATCTTCCCGTCCGTCTGCTCCCACAGCTCGGGACCGGTGGTCTCGTAGTGGGAGCGCGGGTTGTTGGGGTTGGAGTACTGGTCGGGCTTCCAGGCTCCGGGCGTCTCACGGACCAGCCGGTCGGAGACGTTGTAGTAGGAGTCCGGGTGCTCGGGGTCGACCGCCGTCGGGCAGACGACGACCTCGGCGCCGTAGGCGCGCAGCACGTTGATCTTGTCCGTGGACACCTTGTCCGGGCAGACGAAGATGCACTTGTAGCCCTTCTGCTGCGCGACGATCGCCAGGCCGACGCCCGTGTTGCCGCTCGTCGGCTCGACGATCGTGCCTCCGGGCTGCAGCTCGCCGCTCTGCTCCGCGGCCTCGATCATGCGTAGGGCGATCCGGTCCTTGACCGAACCGCCGGGGTTGAAGTACTCGACCTTGGCCAGGACCGTCGCCTGGATGCCGGCCGTCACACTGCGCAGCCTCACCAGCGGGGTGTTGCCTACGAGGCTGATCATCGAATCGTGGAATTGCACCGTGTACTCCGGGGTCTCCGAGATGGTGCGGCAAGAGTATGCGTACGGGGACCTGATTGGGCGAAGCGATTGAACAACGGCCTCTTGGGGGCAGTTAGCTCTGTGTACGGCGGTGACGACCTCACCCGCGATGGCCGGACGCCGCGGACACCGCGGCGGGAACGGCGGCCGCGGGCGGGGCCGTAAGGCGACGAGGAGGTGGACCGGACTGTGTCGAGAGCGAGGGTGGCACGGCGGATCGCGGCGGGCGCGGCCTACGGCGGCGGCAGCGTCGGGCTGCTGGGCGCCGCGGCGGTAGGGGTCGTGCTGGCGGAGGTCCAGCTGGCGAAGCGGCTGGTGGGCGGCGGCATCGCACCGGTCCCGCCGAGTGCGGACGGGCGGTACGGCGTGGCGTTCGCCGGACCGTCGGACCCGCTGCGGCTGGGGATGCTGGGGGATTCCACCGCGGCCGGGCAGGGCGTGCGGCGGGCCGGGCAGACGCCGGGGGCGCTGGTGGCCTCGGGCCTCGCGGCCGTCTCGGAGCGGCCGGTGGATCTGCGCAACGTCGCGCAGCCGGGAGCCCGGTCGGACGATCTGGAGCGGCAGGTGGCGCTGCTGCTCTCCGATCCGCTCGGGACCCCGGACATCTGCGTGATCATGATCGGGGCGAACGACGTGACGCACCGGATGCCCGCGACCGAGTCGGTGCGCTGTCTGACCGCGGCGGTGCGCAGGCTGCGTACGGCGGGGGCCGAGGTGGTGGTCGGCACCTGTCCGGACCTGGGCACGATCGAGCCGGTCTACCAGCCGCTGCGGTGGCTGGCCCGGCGGGTGAGCCGGCAGCTGGCGGCGGCGCAGACGATCGGTTCGGTGGAGCAGGGCGGGCGCACGGTGTCGCTGGGGGACCTGCTGGGCCCGGAGTTCGAGGCGAACCCGCGGGAGCTGTTCGGCCCGGACAACTACCACCCCTCCGCAGAGGGCTACGCGACGGCCGCGATGGCGCTGTTGCCGACGGTCTGCGCGGTGCTGGGGCTGTGGCCGGAGTCCGATCATCTGGACGGCGCCCGGCGCGAGGACATGCTGCCGGTGGCCAAGGCGGCCTCCCAGGCGGCCAGGGAGGCCGGTACGGAGGTCACCGGGGCTCGGGCGCCCTGGGCGCTCCTCAAGCACCGCAGGCGGCGGCGCCTGCCTGCGGCGACGGAGCCGCACCCGCATCCGCATCCGCACCCGGGTGCGCGCGGGGAGAAGGGCGGCTCCACCCGGGTGGAACGGCGTCCGGGCACCGACACGGGCACCTCGTCCCGGACCGCCTGAACCGACGGACTGAGCGGTCGCTTAGAAAAGAGGCCCGCATCACACGCCCGGCCGGGTGACCTCGGCAGTACGTCCGGGTAACTTCCAGAGCAGTCCAGCCAGACAGCCTTCCAGCCCTCATGGAGCCGCGTGATGCCCGAAGCCGTGATCGTCTCTGCTGCCCGTTCCCCCATCGGCCGGGCCTTCAAGGGCTCGCTGAAGGACCTGCGGTCGGACGACCTGACCGCCACGATCATCCAGACCGCACTGGCCAAGGTCCCCGAGCTGGACCCCAAGGACATCGACGACCTGATGCTCGGCTGCGGCCTCCCCGGCGGCGAGCAGGGCAACAACCTGGGCCGCATCATCGCCGTGCAGATGGGGATGGACCACCTTCCCGGCTGTACGGTCACGCGCTACTGCTCGTCCTCCCTGCAGACCAGCCGCATGGCGCTGCACGCCATCAAGGCCGGCGAGGGCGACGTGTTCATCTCGGCCGGTGTCGAGATGGTGTCCCGGTTCGCCAAGGGCAACTCCGACAGCTGGCCGGACACCCACAACCCGCTGTTCGCCGACGCCGAGGCCCGTACCGCGGCCCGCGCCGAGGAGTCCGGTGCGAGCTGGCACGACCCGCGCGAGGACGGCCTCGTGCCGGACGCGTACATCTCGATGGGGCAGACCGCGGAGAACCTGGCCCGGACCAAGGGCGTCACCCGTCAGGACATGGACGAGTTCGGCGTCCGGTCGCAGAACCTCGCCGAGGAAGCTCTCAAGAACGGCTTCTGGGAGCGCGAGATCACCCCGGTGACGACGCCGGACGGCACGGTGGTCGCCAAGGACGACGGTCCGCGCGCGGGCGTCACCCTGGAGGGCGTGCAGGGCCTGAAGCCGGTCTTCCGCCCCGACGGCCTGGTCACCGCCGGCAACTGCTGCCCGCTCAACGACGGCGCCGCGGCGCTCGTGATCATGTCCGACACCAAGGCGCGCGAGCTGGGCCTGACCCCGCTGGCCCGGATCGTCTCCACCGGCGTCTCCGGCCTCTCCCCCGAGATCATGGGCTACGGACCGGTCGAGGCGAGCAAGCAGGCGCTGAAGCGCGCCGGGCTGGGCATCGACGACATCGACCTGGCCGAGATCAACGAGGCCTTCGCCGCCCAGGTGATCCCGTCCTACCGGGACCTCGGCCTGCCGCTGGACAAGGTCAACGTCAACGGTGGCGCCATCGCCGTCGGCCACCCCTTCGGCATGACCGGCGCGCGGATCACCGGCACGCTGATCAACAGCCTGCAGTTCCACGACAAGCAGTTCGGCCTGGAGACGATGTGCGTGGGCGGCGGCCAGGGCATGGCGATGGTCATCGAGCGGCTGAGCTGAACCGGGACGCGTTCCACCGGGCCCGAGTGCGGGCGGCCTTCCGCTGACCGTCACAGGCCCCGCCCGCCGGGCCCTTCGGGGCCTTTCGGGCCTTCCGGACCGGCCGGCGTGGCCGGTTCCGAGCCCCGAACGTGACCGAATCTCCCCCAGGATGTGACCTATCTCCTGGGGGAGAGTCATTCCCGCAGGTCACACCCACATCAGGGCTAAACCCCAGGCACAAAGACCTGTCCAATTCGTGACGTAATGCACTGACACATGGTGCCGGTACAGGCCAAGCTGATGTAGGAAGTCGGGGGATCGATTGAAACCGGGAGTATGTCAGTGAGCGCCATGCCTCTTGCCCTGTTGCTGACCACCGCCGCTGCCACGGCCGTGGGCGCCGCTGCTCTGCACGCCGCTCACGGGCTGCGCAAGCAGGTATCCGCCCTCCGGAGGGAGCTGGCCGACGACCGCGCCCGTGCCGCCGCCGTCCCCGCCCAGAGCCGTAACGACGCCACACCTGCCGCGGAAATACGCGCGGCGGTCGCCGAGGCGCTGGCCGAGGAGCGCGAGCGCGAGCTCGCCGAGGCCCGCGCCTTCTGGGCCTCGCAGGAGGCGCGCGACGCCGCCGACGCCCCGTCCCTGCTGGGCGGCCTGGCCGGGATCGGCGAGGACGCCCCGTTCTTCATGCCGCGCCAGGCGGACTTCGTCGGCCTGGAGGCGATGGACCTCGACGCCGCGGAGGCGCTGGAGGAGCTGACGGAACTGGCCGAGCTGGCGGACATCGCCGAGCTCCCCGAGATCGCGGAGTTCGCCGAGGACTCCCCCGAACTGGCCGCGGCCCGTCGCCGCCACCCCTCGCACCCCGACTTCGTGCCGGTGCAGACACCCGTTGTCACCGATCACGAGCGTACGGTGAACCGCCTGGAAGAGCTCGCCGACAGCCGTACGGAGCTCTCCGACGTGCGCCCCGGCCCGCTCGGCACCCTGGACGTCTATGTGTTCGCCGACGGCACCACGCTCTGTATGACCCCCGGCCACCGGGAGACGGCCGAGCGTCTGGCCGAGTCGCTGCGGTCCGGTGAGCACCCGGTGCTGCTGGGCGGTTCCGGAGTCTCCGGCGCGTACGCGCTGACGTTCTCCTGCGGCAGGGAGAACGTGTACATACTCGCCGACCGCGTCATCGCGAGCTTCTAGCCCGCGGACCGGTCGTCCGGCACCTCCCCCGGCACAGCGGCCCTTGCCTGCCGCTGCCCAGAACACCCCGCACGCCCCGGACGCCCAGCGCTGCCGCCTCTCGCCCCGTGGCTCAGGCGAACGCCCGCGCGGTCGCTTCCTCGACGAAACGCACGGCCTCGTCCAGCTCCGCCGACGGGGCCATTTCCAGTGCCACGGCCAGATCCCGGCCCGCGACCGCGAGTTGGTCACCGATCGCGAAGATCCCGGCATCCGGCATGGTCCTCGGCTCCCGCTCCGGCGCCTCGATGCGCTGGGCCCGCACCGCCAACCGCCTGGCCACGGCCAGCCCTTCGGCCGCCGCACCCCGCTGCAGCCTGCTCTGCGGGGCGGCACGCAGCCGGTCGGCGAATCGGTCCACGGCGATGATCAGGGGCGTCGTATCGAGCACCCCGCGACCCTACGCGCCTCGCAGGGACTGCTGCCAACGGGCTGACGCCGGGCACGGCGCCGGGAGGCTCAGCCCCCTCAGCAGCCCCGTCCCCGCGGAAACGCGGAACGGCCCGCAGGCTCCGTCGAAGGAGCCTGCGGGCCGTTCACGCGAGATCAACGGACCTGGTGGAAAGCCCGGCTCAGTCGTCGCCGCTGAGGATGGAGAGCAGACGCAGCATCTCCAGGTAGATCCACACCAGGGTCATGGTGAGGCCGAAGGCCGCCAGCCAGGACTCCTCGCGCGGGGCGCCGTACGCGACGCCGTCCTCGACCTGCTTGAAGTCGAGTGCCAGGAAGCACGCGCCGAGGATGATGCCGACGACGCCGAAGAGGATGCCGAGACCACCGCTGCGGAAGCCGAGGCCGTCACCGCCACCGAAGGCGGCGAACAGCAGGTTGACCACCATCAGGAGCATGAACCCCATGGCGGCGGCCATCACGAAGCCGTAGAAGCGGCGGGTGACGCGGATCCAGCGCATCTTGTACGCGAACAGCACACCGGCGAAGACACACATGGTGCCCATCACCGCCTGCATCACGACGCCCGGTCCGATGTACGTGCTGACCGCGCTGGAGATGACCCCGAGGAAGACGCCCTCGAAGGCCGCGTACGCGATGATCAGCGCGGGAACCGGAGTGCGCTTGAAGGACTGGACGAGTGACAGCACGAACGCGATCAGCGCGGCGCCGATCGCGATGCCGTACGACTTGCCGAGGTTGGCCTCGTCGACCGGCAGCAGGGCCCAGGCGACCGCGGCACCTGCCACGACCGTGCCCAGCGTCAGTGCCGTACGGGTGACGACGTCGTCGATCGTCATCACACCGGAACGCGCCGGTGCCTGCGGGGCGCCGAACTGCGCGTCCGGCTGGGCGTACGGGTTGGTGGCGTACGGGTTGGCACCCGCTACTGGGGCCCCGGCCTGCGGTGCCGCGTTGACGTTCGCGTAACCGTTGTCGCGGCTGAAGCCCCGTCGCGAGAAGACCGGGTTGCTGCTCCTCATCTCACTCCTCCATGGCCACCCAGCGCGGCCTTGGGACAAGAGTAATGGGTAGGCAAAACAAACTCCCTAGTGCCAGGGGAGGATCTTTCCCCGGTCGTCGGCCGGGGGCCGGCCCCGCCGGAGCGGGCCCGGGGGCTTCGCCCATGCGGTGCCGCCGCGGCGGCCCGCGCGTCGGATGCCGGGCGTCTACCGCGCCGGACTGCAAGATTCCCGTGGTCAGCGGGCAGCCCGCGCGGATCGTCCGGCGCCTCCCCCGCCAGGTGTGACGCGGCCGCCGAGCCCTGAGCGGCGGGACGTGGGGCCGTGGGGAGCAGCAGAGGCCCAGCACCGCGCACAGGGCGGACGCGGGGTCCGGACCCAGCCCCCGGCCATGAGGACGGCTCCGTGGGCCGCACACGTTCCGAGACCCGGGGCCGCCGGGTGCCGACGCTGCTTCCGTTCGTCTTTTCCAGGACGACCGCCCGCTCCCCTCCCGGTGGGACGCCAGGGACAACCGGCATCCCCGGCTGGGGCTCCTCGGCTGTGGCGCGCAGATCCGGCCCGGCCTCTACTGGCGCTGGCGGGGCTGAACCCACCGCCGTGCCGAACCCCCACCGCCCGGTCAGGAGAACAGGTTCTCCGGGAAGCCGGTCAGAAACATCACCAGCACGAGCGCCATCAGCGCCAGGCCGACGGCCCCCTCGGTCAGGGCCGCGCGTGGGCTGCCGGCCAGCGTGGCGGTGCGCTTGGGGTCGGCGGGGTCGTAGCGCACCGTGACCCGCGCGCCCTCGATGTAGCGCCTGTTGCCGCCGTCGTGGAACTCGACCCACTCCCCGTTCCGCGCGGTGAACGCGAAGACGTGCCAGGTCCGCCGGTCGTTCGACGAGCCGGTCGCCGAGTCGCGCTCGTACACCCGGATGCAGCGCGCCGGAGCGGTGACGCCGGAGCGCGCCCCGCGCAGTTGCCGGGCGGTCCGCCCCAGGGACCTGAGCGCCACCAGGGCGACCACACCGATGAGTACGTACGACGTGTTCATGGCTTCCTTGGTCCGTTGATGCCGTGCCCCGCTCCCCTGGTTCCCCGACTCCTGCTAGCCGTTGCGCAGCCTGTCGGCGAGGAAGCCCACCGCGCAGCCCACCAGCAGAACGACCAGCTGGACCAGGAAGGTGAGGACGGTGAGGTCGCTCCCCTGGGACACGTAGATCACCAGTTGCAGGGCTGCGGCGGGCGCGAACGCGGCGAGGGCGTGCCGTACGCGGGAATCCCGTGACGGCGAGCGGTGCACCGCCGCCGCGGCCCAGGTGCCGAGCGCGATGCAGACAGCGGACGGCAGGTGCAGGAACAGGATGGTACGGGCGGGCGTGGCCACGCTCGACGGGTCGTCGCCCGCCACCCAGTCCCACACGACCACCGCGACGCACAGCTCCGCGATCACGGTCACCAGGATGCCCGCGGCCCACGGCAGCATCAGGTCGAACAGCCGCGGCCGGTCGCCGGCCGGGGCGGGGGCGTACCCGCGGTGTGCGTCAAATCGCGACATTCGACTGCCTCTTCGTCGTCGGCCGGCGCTCGGGCACTACTTCACCTCGATGCTGTCGACGATCTTCGTCCGGTCGGCGTCGCTGAGCTTGCCCGCCTGGGCGTCGATGCGGACGGAGTAGATCTTGCCCTTGGAGTCGACGCCCGTGATGACCACGCCGTTGACCTTGGCGCCCTTCGGGGGCGACTGCGGCACACCGGTACCGGTGTAGCTGAAGTCGATGCGCTTCGCGCCCTTCGCACCCGTGATGCCGGCGTCCTTGGTGTCCTTCACCTCGGTGGTCGCCATGAGGAGCGCCCGGCCGACGGAGGCCGCGTCGTCGCCGTTCGAGGCGTTGGCGAAGCCGCTCTGGATCGACACCTTGACCGTGGGCCGGTCGCCCTCGGTACGGAGGGCCGCGGCGTCGTTGAGCTTGCCGAGCTCCGCCTTGCTCTGCTCGGTGAGGTCGGCCGGGTAGGAGAGCGACACGGTCGGCCCCGACAACTCCTTCCAGCCGCTGGGCGCGGCCGGTGCTTCCTGCTTCTCCGAGCCGCAGGCACTGAGCGTCAGCCCGGCGGTGACGACAGCGGTCGTGACGGCGACGGCCTGCACCGTCCGGCGGAGGGAACGGTAGGTCATGATCACGTCTCCTAGTGCTGGTCGATCAGTTCGCACAGTAGCTGTACGGGACGAAGGAGCGCTGCCCGTTGGTGGGAGCCCCCAGGAACTCGGCCTTCTGCAGGTTCTTCTCGCTCTCGGAGGTGGTGTAGGCGCCGTTGATGCCCGCCACCTCCAGATTGATGTCGAGGCCGATCTCGTCGGACGAGGAGGAACCGTCGTACTCCTGCTTGCTGACCTGCCCGTGCTGGAACGCGTAGTGGCCGAACGGGTCTCCGGGGCCGGGGTCCTTGGTCGGGACCGGAGTGCCGGTGAACAGGTAGTTGAACGCGCTGTTCATGCCCTGCCCGGAGAACATCTGGGCCTTGATGCGGTCGGACTCCGCCTTGGAGAGGTTCTTGTCGTCCAGCGGCACGGTGGTCGTGACGACCTCGGTGGTCGTCCCGCCGCCCTTCTTGTTGCCGTTGACGTCACCCTTGATACCGGCGTTGGCGTCCGCCTTCCCCTCAAGGGTCCGCGTCATCGTGATGCTCTTCACCTTGCCGGTCTTGCTGTCGACCGTGACCGTGATCGCGCCCGCCGCCGAGCCGTTGGCCTCGGCGCCGGCCTTGGCCGGTCCGGCCTCCGCCTTCGCGTACGCACCGCCGGTGGCCTTGGCCTGGTAGGTGTACGCGTCGGTGTTGTTGATGTGGTTCTGCGTCAGGGTGACCTCCTGGGACTCGGAGATCTTGACGCCCGCCTCGATGGTGGCGCCCGGCTTGGGGGCCGGGCTGGTCGTGCCGTCGGGGTTGGTCGTGTCAGGGGCGTTCATCCCGGCGCCGAACTGGAACCCGGCCTGAGCGGCGACTTCCAGGCTCAGCTTCTGGGTGGTGATGTGCTTGTTGCCGAGCCGGTCCTCGATGTTCTTCTTGAGGCGGCTCTCCTTGGCCTTCGGGCCCTTGCCGAACCAGCTGGCGATCTCCGTGCTGCCGCCCACGATCGGGCTGAGGTTGGAGAGCTTGTTCAGCCGGTTGAGCTTCTTGTACTCCTGGAGGTCCTTGCGGAACTGGTCGGCTTCCTTCTGGCTGTCGAACACCCAGGTGTCGCCGGTGGTGACCGTGAGCCCGGCGCCGATCTCGACCTTGTCCTTGCCCACGTCGCCGATCTTGACGCGGGCCTTGGGCTTCTCCGTGCCCTTCACCGAGGCGGCGTCCGTGAAGGTGAGCGAGACCTGCTCGTCCTTGTCGTCGATCTTTCCGTCTTTGTTGACGTCCGTCTTGGCCTTGGAGGTCGTCTCCTCGAAGCCGAACTCGCCGCCGAACTCAATGCCGAGCGTCTCGAAGGAAACGCCCACCTTGCCGCCCTGGGTACCGGACTTCGTGACCGTCGCACAGGTGATGGGCTCGAACTCGGCGTTGGGATCGGCGCCCGCCTCACCGCCCTTGCCCGAGTCGCACCCGGCGCTGCCGCCGCCGATCGATGAGACGAGGCACTGGATCCGCTGGCTGATCTGCCCACCGAGACCGGCCACCGCCATACCGCCGATGAGGGAGACGACGACCAGGATCGTCCCGAGATACTCGAACGCGGTGGCTCCCCGGTCACCCCGCCTGCTGCTGGGTATGGGCTCCCGGTACCTCGTTCGCGGCATGTCGTGTCCTCCCCGTATGGCCTTAGGGCAGGGAGGCTATGAGAGGTGCACCTGGTACGGCACGGGCCCGTGGGCCCAATCCCGGTCCCAATTCGGACACGCCAGTGGGCCAACCGGGCCCGCCCCGCCGACAAAGCGGGCGATGCGTGACGGAAGGCGCCGGGGTGATCAGGCGGCGTGGTGCCGGAGGCCGGCGGGGCCGGCCTCCGACGCCGCCCGGCGGGCCGTCATGCGGCACGGCCCGCCCGGACGGCTCACACGTACGGTCGCGGCTGAGTGCTGCGCGCCGCCATGGCCAGCGACACGATCCACCCCAGCACGGTCCAGCCCAGGAACAGATTCAGGACAAGTACGGAGCCCTTGTTCGGCACTCCTCGGGCGAACGCGACCACAGTCGGCACGAAATAGACGAACAGGATGACGACCAGCCCTAACAGGCCTATCGCACTTCCACCAGAACTCATGTGACCCCCCACAGCGACTGGATGAGGAAGCCCATTCTCCATGCCTGCCGTTGGATGTCCACAGCGCGTTGATCACGATCACCGGAGGGTGACCGGCCCCGGATGCCGTTCCGAAGGCCGTTCCGAAGGCGCCGTCGCCCTCGCCCTCACTCGTCGAGCGCCCGGATTCCGGCACAGAGCAGTCGCACGCTGCGGATGAACTTCTCGTCCTGGTCGCGGCCGGCCGCCGCGGCCACGGTCATCGGGAAGCGACGGTGGAGGGCGGCGACATCCTCGGCGCTGACGTCGAGGGCGGGCGGCTCGCTCTGCTCCTGGAGCACGTACCCCGTGATGTGACTGAACACCGTGTCGCCCGCGATGCCCAGGTGCTCGTCGTGGACACCGGCGTCCTTCAGCGTCCGCAGCGCTCTATGAGGACAGCGCTCCGGTGCTGAGCACCTTCTACGGCTTCGCCCTGGGCGCCGCGGTCCACGCCGTCACCCACCGCACCCCGGACCGCGGCCCCGCCCCGGCCGCAGGCGCGGCACCGGGCGGGGAAGTCCCGCACGAGACAGCCTGATGCGCGGCACGCGACGGCGGAGGATCGCCGGCCGGGATCGTTCCGGGCTCAACCCGGGCACTGCTCGGGCCCAATCCGGGCCGGTTGCGGGCCCGGATTGGGCCCGGCTCAGGCCCCGTTCGAGGTTCCCTCGCCTCGGATCGCGATCAGGCGGTCGGTACATGGCGTGCGTAGTCGGCCGTCTGGAACATCCCAGGGATTCGGGAGACCTCCAGGCCCCGGATCGTCTCGGTGGCCGCGCTCTCCGCCACACCCAGTTCCTGCCGGGCCCGGTGGCCGCCGGCGAGTTGCCGCCGCCACGAGCGGTACTGGGTCTCCAGCCCTGCCAGACGGCCTTTCAGTTCCCCTGTCAGGTCCTCGCGGCCGACCGCACGGGCCCATGCCGCAACGTCCGCGGGGAACGGAGCCTGTTTGCCGTTCTCCAGGCGCGACACCTTGGAGCGCTGCCACCCAAGGGCAGCGGCGACTCCCTTGCCGTCGAGACCGGCAGCGGTACGCAGCTCACGGAGTCGCGCACCGAGGTTGATCCGGGCAGCTTGACAGTCCGTGCTCAGGCTGTGGAACGTACCGCCCCGGCGAAGTCGGCGGCACGGACCGCGTGATGCCATGCCTTGTCGCGTGCCTGGCAGGCCGCGAGTACCTCTGTCGGGTCCTCGGAAATCAAGACCCCTACGGTGGTGTCATCCTCGTCGAAGACGAATCGCATCAGGCTCGGTGCCGTAGCCGGCAGGAAACGCTGCCCCTCGATCTCGCACAGGGTCGGGCAGTCTCCTCCGTCGCCGGTCGTGCCGAGGAACCGCAGTGTCATCTCTGCCTCCATCAGTCTCCGGGGGCGCAGACCACCAGGATGGGTCGAATAGAGGTCAGCCGCGCTGAGATTGCGGCAGATTGCGACCACGCCGGGGACGGCGCCGGTTGCGAGCAATCACCGGGAGCGGAGCCGTCCGAGGAGGAGGCGCATAAGGGGGAATGCGCGGAACAAGCCGCACATAAAGGTCAGCCCGCAAGCGCGCGGTGGTGCCCGGAGCCGGACTCGAACCGGCACGCCCCCGAGGGGCAGCGAGGTTTAAGCTCGCCGTGTCTGCATTCCACCATCCGGGCTTGGCGCGCGGCTCCGCGTTGGCACATGACCCTATCCGGGGGGCTCCCCCGATCAGCTGAACAGTGGCTCGATGTTGTCTTATTTTATTGACCGTTTGAGGGTGCGTCAGCACACCCGCGAGGCGTAGGCGCACCCTTTGCGGGGTTGTGGGCGCAGCGACCGGCAATCCGAATTGACGTGAATTCGCCGCACCCACACAGCCGATTCGCCAGGGGCACGCCACGGATCGCCAGGGGCGCGCCACCCCTATCGGGTGACGGTGTCGTTCACGCAGCGCAACACCGGGTGCCGGCCCAGGGCCTCCGGGTCCTTCAGGGCCGCTCCTGTGATCATGAACACGGTGCTCTCCCCCGGGAGCAGGGTGACGAGCATGGCGTCCACCTCGGCCGCCGGGTCCAGTCGGTCGGGGAAGAGCGCGAGGTCCCCGGCAGCGGGACGCGGGTGACCGAGCGCGCGGCCGTGCTCGCCCCCACCTCCTCTTCGGCCAGGACCGCGCCGTCCAGGGCGTGGGGGCGTCGTTGACGAGGCGGACGGCGCCGTCGCGGACGGCGATCAGGCGGTCCGCGTAGACGGCCCGCAGGGCGTACCAGAGGGGTTTGCGGCGGCCGTCGCCGTCGACGGCGGCCCAGGAGACGACCGGCCAGCAGTCGTTGAGCTGCCAGAGGACCGTGCCCATGCAGTACGGGGTGTGGGAGCGGAAGTGGCGGATGCCGAAGGCGACGGCGCGGGCCTGGGTGAGCTGGGTGAGCCAGTGCCAGTCGTCGAAGTCCGCGCCGGGCGGCGGCAGGTGGTCGCCCAGGCCCCGGAGCAGTTTGGCGTTGCCGTCCTCGGCCTTCTGGTGGTGGGCGAGGAGCGGGGCGTCGGGGGCGAGGGGTCCGCTGACGGCGCGGCGCAGGGTCGCGTACGCGGGCGGGCCCTGGAAGCCGAACTCGGCGACGAAAGCGCGGTACCCGGTCGGCGTACGCCGCGTAGTCGGCCCGGTTCCACACGTCCCAGATGTGGATGGTGCCGTGGGCCGGGTCCTGCGGGTGGACGTCCTCGGTGCCCGAACAGGTCGGTGGTGGCGGGTGCCCCGCCCTCGTGGAAGGCGCAGCGCTCCAGCGGTTCGGGCGGGTTCCACGGGGTGTTCAGGCGGGGCACGGCGGCCGGCAAGATGCGGGTGTAGGGGTGCAGCGGGTTGCCGAACACCTTCTGGGTGTCGCCGCGTTCCACCACCCGGCCGCGGCGCAGCACCACGGTGCGTTCGGCGAGGTAGGTGCCGAGGGCCAGGTCGTGGGTGATGTAGAGGACGCCCAGTCCGCGTTCCTTGAGGGCGGCCAGGAGGTTGAGGACGTCGATGCGGGTGGAGGCGTCGAGCATGCTGGTGATCTCGTCGGCGACCAGGAAACTCAGGTCGAGCAGGAGGGCGCGGGCGATGAGGAGGCGTTGCAGCTGGCCGCCGCTGAGCTGGTGCGGGTAGCGGCCGAGTACCTGTCCGGGGCCCAGGCGGACGTCCCGTACGGCCTTCTCCACGCGGTCGGCCCACTGCGTGTCGGGCACACCGGGGTGGTAGGCGCGGCGGATCAGGTCGAAGACGCGGTCGGCCCGGAAGACCGGGTTGTAGCAGGAGAAGGGGTCCTGGAAGACGCCCTGGACCCGGCGGTAGAAGTCCTTTCCCGGGCGGACCGGCCGGCCGTCCAGGGTGAGGCTGCCGCCGCTGACCCCGGTGAGGCCGAGGATCATCCGGCCGATCGTGGACTTCCCGCTGCCGCTCTCCCCGATGAGGGAGACGACCTCGCCGGGTGCGGCGGTGAACGACACCCGGTCGACGGCGGTGACGGAGCCGCCGCCGAAGGCTCCGGCGCGGTAGGTCTTTGCGAGGTCGCATGCCCAGGCACCGCCCCACGATCGCCGATATCGCACACCGCGCCGGCGTCTCCAAGGTCGCGGTGTCCTACGCGCTGAACGACCGGCCCGGCGTCTCCCCCGCGACCCGCGGATCGAGGGCATCGCCGAACTGGGCCTGCCGGCCGTGGTGATCGGCCATCCCTCGGCGGCCGGCCCGCTCACCTCCGTGTGGTCGGACGACGCGGCGGCGGTCCGCGACACCCTCACGTATCTGACCGCGCTGGGGCACCGGTCGGTCGCCCGGGTCGCGGGGCTGCCCGAGCTGAACCGCACGGGGCTGCGCGACCGGGCCCAGCGCGAGGTCTGCGCCGAACTCGGTCTCGGTGAGCCGGTGATCGTCCACACCGACTACTCCGGCGAGGACGGGGCTCATGCCGCCCGACGGCTGATCAGCTCCCCCGAGCGGCCGGCCGCGGTCATCTACGACAACGACATCATGGCCGTCGCCGGGCTCTCGGTCGCCCAGGAGATGGGGCTGGACGTGCCCGGTGACCTCTCCCTGGTCGCCTGGGGCGACTCCCAGCTCTCCCGGGTGGTCAGGCCGCCGCTGACCGCGCTGAGCCGCGACAGCCCGGCGTACGGGAGCCACGCGGCCCGCACCCTGCTGGCCCTGGTCACCGACGGCGCGGCGGAGGGGGTCGAGGACGCGGCGGCCCGGCTGGTCCCACGCGGGTCGACGGCCGCGCCGAGGTAGGTGTTCTGTCCCGGGAGGGCGTCACTCCTCTCAGGGGCGGTGTCATACCGCAGGAGGACGTGAGGACCCCGCGGTGCGACTCAAGGCGGCCTCCGGAACGGGCACCGGGACTGACGATCCGTGGCGAAGCGGCGGAGACGATGGAGCTGTGCCATCGCGAAGGGCGCTGCCCCCCGGCGGCGCCTTCCCTCCGGCCCCGGAGCGAAGGCCCTTCCCTCCCGTACCAACCCGACCCTGGAGTCTCCCGTGACCACCATGACCACCGCTCACCGCGCCACCGCGGTGGCTGCCCGCGCCACGGAACTGTCGAAGGTCTACGGAGAGGGCGAGACCAAGGTGACCGCGCTGGACCGGGTCACCGTGGACTTCCCGCAGGGCGAGTTCACCGCGATCATGGGCCCGTCGGGTTCCGGCAAGTCCACGCTGATGCACTGCGTGGCCGGTCTCGACAGCTTCAGCAGCGGTTCGGTCCGGATCGGCGAGACGGAGCTGGGGTCCCTCAAGGACAAGCAGCTCACCCAGCTGCGACGGGACAAGATCGGTTTCATCTTCCAGGCGTTCAACCTGCTGCCGACGCTGACGGCGCTGGAGAACATCACGCTGCCGATGGACATCGCCGGCCGCAAGCCCGACCAGGACTGGCTGCACAAGGTCATCGAGATGGTGGGCCTCTCCGACCGGCTGAAGCACCGGCCCACCGAGCTCTCCGGCGGCCAGCAGCAGCGCGTCGCGGTGGCCCGCGCCCTGGCCTCGCAGCCGGAGATCATCTTCGGTGACGAGCCGACCGGGAACCTGGACTCGCGCTCCGGCGCCGAGGTCCTCGGCTTCCTGCGCAACTCGGTGCGCGAGCTGGGCCAGACCGTGGTCATGGTGACCCACGACCCGGCGGCCGCCTCCTACGCGGACCGGGTGATCTTCCTCGCGGACGGGGCGATCGTGGACCAGATGATGCACCCCACCGCGGACGGGGTGCTGGACCGGATGAAGGCGTTCGACGCCAAGGGCCGCACCAGCTGAGCCCCTGGCCCCTCCCCGGGCCCCGACGCCGCACCGCCCCGCACCACCTCGTGCCGCGCGGCGGCCGAACCCTGCCCTTTCCGGAACCCCTCCCCTCCCAGGACTGACAGACATGTTCCGTACCGCCCTGCGCAATGTGCTCGCGCACAAGGCCAGGCTGCTGATGACCGTCCTCGCCGTGATGCTCGGCGTGGCCTTCGTCTCCGGCACCCTGGTCTTCACCGACACCCTCGGAAACGCCTTCCGCAACCAGTCGGCGAAGAGCTACGACGACGTCGCCGTCGCGGTCACCACCTACGCCGGCCCGCACGACCCCGACTCACACGGCGTCGACACCGCCACCCTGAAGAAGATCCGGGCCCTGGACGGGGTGGAGAGCGCCACCGGCCGGGTCTCCGGCTTCGCCGGGGTCGCCGACCCGGACGGCAAGCTGATCGGCAACGGCTGGTCCAACACCGGTGCCAACTTCTCCCCCGGCAAGGGCGGCGAGGACGCGCAGTACGCCTTCACCGACGGCACCGGGCCGACCGCGGACGGCCGGATCGCCCTCGACGCGGACACCGCCGAGAAGGGCGAGTACAAGGTCGGCGACAAGGTCCGGGTCGCCACGAACGGGCCGGTGAAGGAGTACACCCTGTCCGGGGTCTTCACCACGGAGGACGGCGCGGTCAACGCCGGCGGCAGCCTGGTGCTCTTCGACACCGAGGTCGCCCAGAAGCTGTTCCTCAGGCCGGGCGAGTTCCAGGACGTCTCCGTCACCGCCGCGGCCGGCGCCTCCGACCAGCAACTGCTGACCGCGGTGAAGCCGCTGCTGCCCAAGGACGCCGAGGTCAGCACCGGCAAGGCGCGCGCCGATGAGCAGGCCAAGCAGATCGAGAACAGCCTGAGCAGCCTCAACAAGCTGCTGCTCGGCTTCGCGGGCATCGCCCTCTTCGTCGGCATCTTCCTGATCGCCAACACCTTCACCATGCTGGTCGCCCAGCGCACCAAGGAGCTGGCGCTCATGCGCGCCGTCGGCGCCTCGCGCCGCCAGGTCAAGCGCTCGGTGCTGCTCGAAGCCGCCGTGGTCGGCCTGATCGCGTCCGTCATCGGATTCGCGCTGGGCCTCGGTCTCGCGACCGGGCTGCGCTCCGCGATGAGCCTGATCGGCGGCAAGATCCCGGCCGGTCCGCTGGTGGTCTCCCCGACCACCGTCGCCGCCGCCTTCGGTGTCGGCGTCCTGATCACCGTGCTGGCCGCCTGGCTGCCCGCCCGCCGGGCCGCGAAGATCCCGCCGGTCGCGGCGATGAACAGCATGTACTCCGCGGCCACCGTGAAGTCCCTGGTGGTACGGAACTCGATCGGCGCCGTCATCACCCTGCTCGGCGCGGCGGCGGTCGTCGCCGGTGCGGCGCAGTCCGGGAACACGGCCCAGGCCGTCATCGCGGCCGGTGCCTTCCTGGCACTGATCGGCATCATCATACTCATCCCGCTGCTGTCCCGCCCGGTGATCGCGCTGGTCCGCCCGCTGCTCCAGCGGCTGTTCGGGGTCTCCGGCAAGCTCGCCGCGCAGAACGCGGTCCGCAACCCGCGGCGCACCGGTGCCACCGCCTCCGCGCTGGCGATCGGCCTCACCCTCGTCACCGGCATCTCGGTCCTCGGCGTCACCCTCGGCCAGGCGGTCGACCGGATGACGACGGACAACATCAAGGCCGACTACATGGTGTCGATGGCGAGCGGGGACTCGCTCGACGAGTCGGCGCTCACCGCCCTGAAGAAGGCCGACGGCGTCACCGCGGTCTCGCCCCAGCAGGCCGTCTGGCTGACGGTCGGCAAGGCCGGTCTCTCGGCGTCCGGCGTGTCACCCGGCGATGTGCAGAAGGTCTTCAACGTCGACACCCTCTCGGGCTCGATGGACTCCCTGGGCAGCGGAGAGATCGCCGTCTCGGAGAAGACCGCGAAGTCGAACGGCTGGAAGACCGGGGACACCCTCCCGGTCACCTACGAGGACGACAAGAAGGAGAACCTGAAGGTCGGCGCGCTCTACAAGGACAACGAGTTCCTCTCGCAGGCGCTGATCCCCCGCGAGAAGGTGGCCCCGCACGAGGAGCGTGCCGACATCCGCGAGATCTGGGTGAAGACGGACGGCGGCGCGAGCGCGGCCAACGAGAAGTCCGTGGTGAACGCGCTGGGCGACAATCCCGGCATGAGCATCATGGACCGCCAGGACATCCGGGACATGTTCGGCGGCACCATCAACCTGATGATGAACATCATGTACGGGCTCCTGGCGATGGCCCTGATCATCGCGGTGCTCGGGGTCGTCAACACGCTGGCCATGTCGGTCTTCGAGCGCCAGCAGGAGATCGGCATGCTGCGGGCGATCGGCCTGGACCGGCGCAAGGTCAAGCGCATGATCCGGCTGGAGGCCGTGGTCATCTCACTGTTCGGTGCGGTGGTCGGCATCGGGCTCGGCCTGTTCCTCGGCTGGGCGATCGGTCAGGCCGCGTCGTCCGGGATCCCGGACTACGCCCTGGTCGTGCCGTGGGGCCGGATCGCGCTCTTCCTGCTGCTGGCCGGGCTGGTGGGGGTGCTGGCCGCGATGTGGCCGGCCCGCAGCGCCGCCAAGCTCAACATGCTCACGGCCATCAAGACCGAGTAGCACCGGACGTGACACGGCAGAGGGCCGGTACCCGCGGTGGCGGGTACCGGCCCTCTGCCGTGTCACGTCCGGCTCAGCCGGTCGCGGACGCCTTCCAGTCGCGGGCGCGCAACGGCATCCGGGCGGAACCGGCAGCCGCCGGCCGAACCGCCAGGATCTGGTTGACGCCGATCTTGTTGTGCTCGAAGGAGAGCGCGGAGGCGGCCATGTAGAGCCGCCAGACCCTGGCCCGGCCCGGCGAGGTCATCTTGACCGCGAGGTTCCAGTCCTTCTCCAGGTTGGCGACCCAGCGGCGCAGGGTCAGTGCGTAGTGCTCGCGGAGCGACTCGACGTCGCGGGCCTCGAAACCGGCTTCCTCGAGGGTCGCGACGGTCCGGCCCAGCGGGGCCAGCTCACCGTCCGGGAAGACATAGGCGTCGATGAACTCGTCCACGTGGTACGCGGACTCGTCCTTCTCCGGGCGACGGGCGATCTGGTGGTTGAGGAGGCGCCCGCCGGGCTTGAGGAGTGCGTAGACGTCGTCGGCGTACTCGCGGTAGCGGACGGAGCCGACGTGTTCTGCCATACCGATGGAGGAGATGGCGTCGTACGGGCCGTCCCTGACGTCACGGTAGTCCTGGACCCGGATCTCGATCCGGTCGGTCAGGCCCTCTTCGGCGATGCGCTTCCTGGCGAAGGCGGCCTGTTCGGTGGAGAGGGTCACACCGGTGACCCGGGCGCCGTACTCGCGGGCCGCGTGGATGGCCATGGAGCCCCAGCCGCAGCCGACGTCCAGGAGGCGGTCCCCCTCCTTCAGCGCGAGCTTGCGGCAGACCAGGTCGAGCTTGTCGCGCTGGGCGTCCTCCAGGTTCCCGCCGTCCTCCCAGTAGGCGCAGGAGTAGACCATGGACGGGCCGAGGACCAGTTCGTAGAAGTCATTGCCCACGTCGTAGTGGTGGCTGATGGCCTCCTTGTCGCGGCGCTTGGTGTGCAGGGCACCGGTGCGGCGGCGTACCTCCTCCGGTGGAGGAGGGGGCGGCGGCCAGGGTCCGGCCAGTTGCAGCAGCCCCTTGGCCGCTGCGCGCACCTTCGGGTCGCGGACCGGGTGGACGCTGTCCTTCGCGTCCGCACCGCGGTCCCAGATCAGCCCGGCCACCAGATCCAGGGCCTCGTACAGATCGCCCTCGATGTCGAGCTCCCCGGCCACCCAGGCGCGGGCGAGGCCCAGTTCGCCCGGTTTCCACAGCAGCCGGCGCAGGGCGCGACGGTTTCTGAGGACGAGGGCGGGAGCATCGGGCGGTCCGGATTCGCTGCCGTCCCAGGCCCGGATGCGGACCGGTAGGGGTTCTCCCAGCAACTCCTGGGCGAGAGCGGTCAGCCGCAACGCGGCGTCTGCCATGGCGCACACCTCCGTGATGGTGTTTCCCAACGTGCCCAGACATGCCCACACATGTCTCGGACCACGCCCCGGCACCCTGTGGCGCCGCGGCGAGGTACACCCCCCTCAACAGTTTCCGGCGGCCGGGCCATCCCGCTACCGCGCAATGGATCGGCAAAATACCTGTACGGACCACGCATCCGCCGGGCCGCTGGCCCCGGTCGCCCTGTACCGTGCCCCGCCCCGCGCCGCGCCGATACGCCGAAGGGGCCGCCCGCACCACGGATGGCGGACGGCCCCTTCGGGGTTGTGCGACTGCTCTGCGCGGATACGGGTATCCGCGGGCGGACCGGGAGGTGCTGGCCTCCGGTCCCGGGTGCGCTAGGAGGCCTTGGCCTTCTCGCCCACCGGCTGGGCGGCGGCGGGGGCCGGAGCCGGCTTGGCGGCCTCGTAGAACTCCTCGCGCGGCGTCTCCATGGCGCCGAGCGAGACGACCTCGCGCTTGAGGAACATCGCGAGGGTCCAGTCGGCGAAGATCCGGATCTTGCGGTTCCAGGTCGGCATCGCCATGCCGTGGTAGCCACGGTGCATGTACCAGGCGAGGCGGCCCTTGAACTTGATCTTCATCTTGCCGACGACGATCATCGCGACGCCCTTGTGCAGGCCCAGACCGGCGACCGCGCCCTTGTTGGCGTGGCTGTAGTCGGCCTGCGGGAAGCCGCGCATCCCGGAGATGACGTTGTCACCGAGGACCTTGGCCTGACGCAGTGCGTGCTGGGCGTTCGGCGGGCACCAGGCGTTCGGGTTGCCGGCCTTGCGGCCGACCAGGTCCGGAACCTGGGCGTTGTCGCCCGCGGCCCAGATGTAGTCGGTGCCCTGCACCTGGAGCTTCTCGGAGGTGTCCACGTGACCGCGCGGACCGAGCGGCAGGCCGAAGCGGGCCAGCGCCGGGTTCGGCTTCACGCCGGCCGTCCACACGATGGTGTTGGAGTCGACCTCCAGGCCGTTCTTCAGCACCACGTGACCGTCGACGCAGGAGTCCATGGAGGTCGAGAGGAAGACCTCGACACCGCGGGACTCCAGGTGCTCCCGGCCCCAGGTGCCCAGCTTCGGGCCGACCTCGGGAAGGATCTTGTCGGCGGCGTCGACGAGCACGAAGCGCATGTCCTCGCGCTTCACGTTCGTGTAGTACTTCGCCGCGTCGCGGGCCATGTCCTCGACCTCGCCGATGGTCTCCGCACCGGCGAACCCGCCGCCCACGAAGACGAAGGTGAGCGCCCTGCGGCGGACATCCTCATCGGTCGTCGAGTCAGCCTTGTCCAGCTGCTCCAGAACGTGGTTGCGCAGGCCGATGGCCTCCTCGATGCCCTTCATACCGATGCCCTGTTCGGCCAGGCCGGGGATCGGGAAGGTGCGCGAGACGGCGCCCATCGCGATGACCAGGTAGTCGAAGGGCAGCTCGTAGGCCTCGCCGACGAGCGGCGCGACCGTGGCGACCTTGCGGTCCTGGTCAATGGTCGTGACGCGGCCGGTGAGGACCTCGGCCTTCGGCAGCACGCGTCGCAGCGGGACGACGACGTGCCGGGGCGAGATGCTGCCGGCAGCAGCTTCGGGGAGGAAGGGCTGGTAGGTCATGTACGACCGGGGGTCGACGACCGTGACGGTCGCCTCTCCGTAGCGCATCTTCTTCAGGATGCGCCGAGCTGCGTACAGGCCTACGTACCCACCCCCTACTACGAGGATCCTGGGACGCTCCGTGGTGCTCATGCCATCGAGTATCCACCCCACCCGGGGGGCGAGCTCGTGAGCCCCTTCACAAGGTATGGCCCACCCTCTGCTACACTTCGCCGCCCACGTGACCCAGGTCATGTTCCCGGAAGGGAACCACGACACTGCGGCGAACGTTGTTCACCCCTTGTGAGCTGGCCCTTGAGCCACCGGGCGAGGTGGACCACCCCCTCGGTTCACACGCCCGCAACACCCCCGGAACCGGCGCGTTCCCGCCGTCTGTGACCCCGCACACCCTCCCGGGTGCCCGTCCGGAGCAGAAGTCCGCCCCCAGGGGCGCAATTCCTTGTGAAGAAGTTCACGAAGTTCGTCGCGACGTGTCCCCGAGCGGGTCCCTCGGGTGGCTCTCAGCGACTCAAAGGTGCAGGCAGGAATGCGTATGAGCGACGTTCCCGCCCCTCCGGGCACCGGGCCCCCGGAGCCCCGCGCGGGGGCCCCAGGAGGGCGCTGTGCGGCCCCGGCCCCCGAGAGGGCGCGCCAGGGCCTGACCTACGCGATGGACCAGCCGATCCCGTCGAGGATGTCGTGCTCGCTGACCACGACCTCATGGGCCCCGGTCCGCTCCATGACGGCCAGCAGGATCAGCGCCCCGGAGGCGATCACGTCGACCCGTCCCGGATGCATCGCGCCGATCGCGGCACGCTCGGCGTGGGTCGAGGAGAGGAGCCGCCCGGTGATCTCCCGGACCTGCTCCAGGGAGACCCGGGAGTGGTGGATCGCCGCGGAGTCGTACTCCTCCAGCCCCAGCGCGATCGCGGCCACGGTGGTGACCGTGCCGGCGAGCCCCACGAGCGTGCCCGCCCCGGTGAGCGGGACGCTCCGCCCGGCCAGGTCCAGGGCGGCGGCGACGTCGGCGCGGATCGCGTCGGCCGCGTCCGGCGTGGGCGGGTCGACGACCGCGCCGTCCCGCGAGAGATGACGCTCGGTCATCCGGACGCAGCCGATGTCCACGGACCGGGCGGCCCGCACCCGGTCGTCGCCGAGGACGAACTCGGTGGAGCCGCCGCCAATGTCCACGACGAGATACGGCTTCGCGAGGTCGTCGCGGCCGGTGAGCTCCTTGGTGGCGCCGTCGAAGGAGAACTCCGCCTCCTGGTCACCCGTGATCACCTCGGGCTCCACACCCAGGATGTCCAGCACGCCGCGGACGAAGTCGTCCCTGTTCTCCGCGTCCCGGGAGGCGGAGGTGGCGACGAAGCGGACCTTCTCCGCGCCGTGCTCCTTGATCACCGCCGCGTACTGCCGGCAGGCGGCGAACGTCCGCTCCAGCGCTTCGGGGGCGAGCCGTCCGGTCCGGTCGACGCCCTGCCCGAGCCGGACGATCTCCATCCGCCGGTCGAGCTCGGCGAACTCCCCGGTGACGGGGTCGGCATCCGCCACCAGCAGGCGGATCGAGTTGGTACCGCAGTCGATGGCGGCCACGCGCGTCATGTCTTCAAGCCTCTCCGGCGATTGAGGAGCGGGGGTCCGGGGCGGAGCCCCCGAGGGGGAACCTCAGCTCTCGTCCCCACCCTGCACGCCGCACGGCGACACGCACGGCCCCTTGCGCCACCACTCCGGCAGCATCGCGATCGCCTCGTCCCCCAGCGGGTTCACTCCCGGCCCCGCGGCCAGCGAGTGCCCCACGAGCACGTGCAGGCACTTCACCCGGTCCGGCATGCCCCCCGCGCTCGGGAAACCCTCCAGCACCTCGATGGCGTCACGCCGCGCGATGTAGTCCTCGTGCGCGGCCCGGTACGCGGCCGCCAGCTCGGGGTCCGTACCGAGGCGCTCGGTCATCTCCCGCATGACCCCGTTCGCCTCCAGCGTGCCGATCGCGGACGCCGCACGCGGGCACGTCAGGTAGTACGTCGTCGGGAACGGCGTGCCGTCCTCCAGCCGGGGCTGCGTCTCGACCACGTCCGGGTTTCCGCACGGACAGCGGTGCGCGATGGCGCGCAGCCCGCGCGGCGGGCGCCCCAGCTGCTGCTGGAACGCGGCGATGTCCGCGTCGGTGGGCGCGGTGGACTCGGTCTGGGGAGGGGGCGTTTCCATGCCTGCCTAGGTTCTGATCGGGCTGCTCGAACTGCGGTTCCGCAGATGTACGGGGGAACGCGGGTCAGCCGCGGTCGGCGCTGTCGACGCCGTCCCACAGGTTGGAGTGCCACGGCCGGCCGGACTCGTCCGACTTTCCGTTGCGCTCCTTGACCGCGTCGGGATCGACCACCGTGTAGCCGGTCTCTCCCGGAAGAAGGTAGTGCAGGTGCTCGCGGGCCAGCCGCTTGACGTAGGCGTCGTCCTGGAGGCGCGACTTCTCGTCGCGCAGCTCCTCGGTGCGTGCCTCGGCCTCCTGCGCGAGCCGCTGCTGGTCGGCGATCTCGTCGCGCTGCGACACGTACTGCCGCATCGGGTACGCGAGGGCGACGACCAGGGAGCAGACGACCAGCGCCAGGAAGGCCGCCCGGCCGGTGAGCCGGGAGCGGTGCGCCTGGCGGCGGTTCTGGGACCTGTAGACACGGGCTGCGGTCTGCTCTCCGAGCAGCCTCAGCCGGGTCGCGGTGGAGAACCGGTCCCGGTCCTTCGCGGCCATGTCTCCGCCTCCCCATTACGCACGTCCGTCCCCGCACACGGTACGGGACCGAGTGCGGGGACGGACGGAGGCCGGGGCGTCGGTCCCGGCCGGGCTTGTCAGCCCGTGCTGTCTTCGTCAGTTCGCGGAGCGAAACCGCGGGAACGCCGAGCGGCCCGCGTACACCGCGGCGTCGTCGAGGATCTCCTCGATGCGCAGCAGCTGGTTGTACTTGGCGACACGGTCCGAGCGGGCCGGGGCGCCGGTCTTGATCTGACCGCAGTTCACGGCGACCGCGAGGTCGGCGATGGTGACGTCCTCGGTCTCGCCGGAACGGTGCGACATCATGCACTTGAAGCCGCTGCGCTGGGCCAGCTCGACGGCGTCCAGGGTCTCGGTCAGCGAACCGATCTGGTTGACCTTGACGAGCAGGGCGTTGGCGGAGCCCTCCTCGATGCCACGGGCCAGGCGCTCCGGGTTGGTGACGAAGAGGTCGTCGCCGACGATCTGCACCTTGGCGCCGAGCTTGTCGGTGATGACCTTCCAGCCGGCCCAGTCGTCCTCGTACAGCGGGTCCTCGATGGAGACCAGCGGGTACGCGGCGACGAGCTCCTCGTAGTACTCGGTCATCTCGGCGGCCGAGCGGGACTTGCCCTCGAACTCGTACTTGCCGTCCTTGTAGAACTCGGACGCGGCGACGTCGAGCGCGAGCGCGATGTCCTTGCCGGGGGCGTAGCCGGCTTCCTTGATGGCCTCGAGGATGAGGTCGAGCGCGGCGCGGTTGGACTCCAGGTTCGGCGCGAAGCCGCCCTCGTCACCGAGACCGGTGGACAGGCCCTTGGTCTTCAGGACCTTCTTCAGCGTGTGGTAGACCTCGGCGCCCCAGCGCAGGGCCTCGGAGAAGGACTCCGCGCCGATCGGGGCGATCATGAACTCCTGGATGTCCACGTTGGAGTCGGCGTGCGACCCACCGTTGAGGATGTTCATCATCGGGACGGGCAGCAGGTGCGCGTTCGGGCCACCGAGGTAGCGGAACAGCGGCAGGTCCGAGGCCTCGGACGCGGCGTGCGCGACGGCGAGCGAGACGCCGAGGATGGCGTTGGCGCCGAGCGAGCCCTTGTTCTCGGTGGCGTCCAGGTCGAACATGGCCTGGTCGATCAGCCGCTGCTCGGTCGCGTCGTAGCCGACGAGCTCCGGGCCGATCTGCTCGATCACGGCGAGGACCGCCTTCTCGACGCCCTTCCCGTGGTAGCGGTTGGGGTCACCGTCGCGAAGCTCAATGGCCTCGAACGCACCGGTGGAGGCTCCGGACGGAACAGCAGCACGACCGGTGCTGCCGTCGTCGAGGCCAACCTCGACCTCGACCGTGGGGTTGCCCCGGGAGTCGAGGATTTCCCGGGCTACGACGACGTCGATGGACGGCACGAGGCATCTCCTTCTGGGATATGACGCTGGTTGTGCAGGGTCACTTTGGCCTTGCGACAAGAGCCTAACCGGCGCGGCCGTCTCAGTCGGCCGCGCGCCCGTCCCCTGGGACGAAAAAGGACCCAAGAGCGGTCACAGCAGGGCAAACGGCCAGAAATTTACTGGCAAGTAACTACAACAGTTGAACAATCAACACGGGAAAGCGGTGAGCCCCGGCCCGGCCGCACGGGGGGAGGTGCGGCCGGGCCGGGGCGGTCAGCGAGGAGAGTGCTGAACTACTTCACCAGGTGGAGCTGCTGGCCCGGGAAGATCATGTCGGCGTCCGTGACGATGTCCTTGTTCAGCTTGAACAGCTGCTCCCAGCCGCCCTTGACGTTGTGGTCGGCCGCGATCTGGCTCAGCGAGTCGCCGGTGACGACCTTGTACTCGCCGTCGCCCTTCTTGACCTTCTCACCGGTCGGGGTGGTGACGGTCTTCTTCTGCTCCGCCTCGGGGGCGGTCGAGCGGTCCGAGCGGTTGGTGGCGGGGGCCTCGGTGCGCTCGGCCTTCTTCGGCTCGGCCTGCTGGGCCGGAGCCGACTCCTGCTTCGGAGCGGTCTCGGTCTTGGAGGCAGTGTCGACGCCCGGGTCGACACCGTCGTTGCTCAGGTTGCCGGCACCGGCGCAGGCCCAGGCACCCGGTCCCTGCATGGCGAGGAGCTTCTCGGCCACGGCGATCTGCTGGGACTTGCTGGCCAGGTCGGCGCGGGCCGCGTACTGCGTACCGCCGGCGGCGGCCCAGCTGGACTGCGAGAACTGCAGACCGCCGTAGTAGCCGTTGCCGGTGTTGATGGACCAGTTGCCGCCGGACTCGCACTGGGCGACCGCGTCCCACGTGGAGACGGAGGCCGCGGAGGCGCCGGTGGCACCCATCAGCGGCACGGCGATGGCGGCACCGGTCACACCGGCGAGCGTGGCGATACGGACGGCCCTGGACGGACGGCGGTGCTTGTTGCCCTTGCTGTTAAGCAGCATCGAGACTTCTCCTCACCGACGCCTACGAGGTGAGCTGTCGGGTTCGGGCCAAGTGAGTTGCCCGGTCGCACGTCCTAGCGCACGACTTAACCCCAAGCCGGTCCTGATGCGTCTCGCGACGATCCAGCCCGGCACTTACCTGGGTCCCCCGCTCCTGCCTACGGCGCTTTACGCGTCTGTTCCCTTCGACCGACGGCAGGATTCGGCGTGACGATCGACGGGGCCCGCGGTGCGAGCGGTTCTGACCGTAAACACACGCCACCCCCACATTCAAAGAAGGACATACCGGATAAACAGCCCTTACTTGCATCTGAAAAACATATATTTGCGCAGGTCGGAAGGGATGCGGAGGGAGCTCCCGGACAAGACGCGCCAGTTCACACGAAGAGACCCATGTCTCACTTAGTCAAAAGTGGGACATAGGCCTCTTAAGTACCCCAGATTTGAGGCGTTTTCAGCTGTTGATCAGACCGCTCGCGCGGCCGCCCTCATCCGGCCTTCACGCCGAGATCGAGGCTCTGGCCAGGCAGGATGAGGTCCGGATCGGAACCGACCGCCGCCTTGTTGGCCTCGTACAGCTCGGTCCAGCCGCCGGGCAGCTCCTGTGCGTCAGCGATCGCCCAGAGGTTGTCGCCCGGCCGGACGGTGTACGTACCGTCAGCAGCCGGTGCGCCCTTGCCCCGTGCGTCGGCCTCGCCGCGCGAGGCGTGCCGCCCCGCGTCCCGGTCACCGGTCCCCTCCGGGGCCGGCGCGCCGCGGTGCCTGCCGCCCGTCTCCCCGTCCCAGGAGGACCCGTCCGGGGCGTCCGAGGGGTCGCTCGCACGAGAGGAGCCGGATGCCGAGGGCGTGGCGGACGGGGAGGCCGGGGCGTCCGGCGTACGGTCCTTGTCGGCGGTGTCGGCGGTGGCGTCGTCCGACGGGGTCTTCGTCGCGCCCTCGGACGCGTCGTCCGCCGGGTCGGCGTTCTCTGACGGGTCGGCACTCGCGGCCGGGTCCGCGCTCTCCGACGGATCGGCGGACGGGGTGTCGCCCGGGTCGACGCCCGGCAGGGACCCGTCCGTGGCGAGGCCGGAGATGACGGCGCAGCTGGGCCACGCCTTGGGCCCCTTGTCGTCCAGGACCTTCTCCGCCACGGCGATCTGCTGCGAGCGGCTGGCGAGGTCCGCGCGCGGGGCGTAGGACTCGCCGCCGTAGGACTTCCAGACCTCCTGCGAGAACTGCAGGCCGCCGTAGTAGCCGTTGCTGAGGTCGGCACTCCACATGCCGCCGCTCTCGCACTCCGCGACCCGGTCCCAGGTCGAGGCGTCGGCGGCGTGCGCACCGGCCGCGCCGAGCAGCGGGATGGCAATGGCCGAGCCGGTCACGCCTGCGGCGACGATGATCGCGGGTGCCTGCCGAGGGCGACGGTGTCTGCCGTTCGCGGAGCCCATGGGAATGCCTTCCGTGTGACTGACGAGTGACGGGTGAGTCGAACGGTGAACCTAGCGGGACTCGAACGTGTGTCACAAGTCGATGCAGCGGAGATCACGTAAAAGTCACAGAGTTGACAGAGTGTCACCTTCCCGGGGAGCGGACCCGGAAGTGGACCCGAGGGCGGGCCCGGGGGTGAACTCCACCGGAAGCGTGCGCAGTCCACGCATGATGAGCCCGCCACGCCAGCGCAAATCGGCAGGTTCCACCGCAAGTCGCAGGTCCGGAAGGCGTCTCAGCAACGTGGCGAGGGCAGCCTGACCACAGCCGCTGGGAGGTCACGGCGTCTCCTTGTCCTCGGGAGCCTCGCTTCGCACCTCCACCGGCAGACCGGCACGGAGCCCTCCGGTGACAGTGAGCTGCGGCAGGGTCGGACGCCTGTACGCCTCCACTCCCCTGCGGTCCGCTCCCAGGACCGCCATGAACTCGGGCCAGACACCTCGCTTCCACCAGAAGAGCTGGCGTTCCCGCATGGGATTGATCGGGCCCCAGGTAAGGGGCATGTCGGCCCATGACAGCCCCTGCCGGAGCCTGTGCAGCATGCCGGAGAACTGCGCGCGGATGTCGTACTTCGAAGTGAAGTGCTTCTTCGACTTCCCGGAGACGGCCTTGCGCAGGACCGCAAGAACCGCCTCCCACTCCTCGTCCGTCGGGTCGGGGGGCACAAGAGTGGCCGTTTCGTGGTGCCACCGACCGATCTCGCACTTGACACCCGGTTTCGCCGTACTCCCCATCGTGCCCGGCGTGACACGGATGTCGAACATGTCGAAGATTTCCTTGCGCTCCGACAGCGTCATGCTGTCGAGGGGCCGGCGAGCGTTGTGCGCGATGCCGGCGAGATTGCGGGCCTGACGCTCATGCTCCGCGTACGCCTGCAACCACTCTTCGGCGAAGCCCAGCTGCTTGCGGTACTCGGCCAGCTCCTGCTGCATCTCCTTCACCCCCGCCTTGAGTACGAGGGGGTCGACGCCGGCCTTCATGTACGCGGGAACCTGCCGGTGGATGAGGTCCTCCTGCTTCGCGATTTTGCCGGCGAAGTCGGTGACACGCTTCTCGTACTTCTCCCTGTCCCCCGGCCGACTGCTGACCCACTCGGACGCCATCACCAGGAGTTGGGATTCGTCTTTCACGAGTCCGGCCAGCTCGGTCCAGACGGCACCTTCGATCTCCGCCGCGTTGAAGTACGGCTCTCCGCAGGACTCCCCCTTCTTGGTCACGCCCTTGCAGCGGTAGGAGCGCGCCTTCTCGCCGCGCCTGCCGGAGCCGACGTAGACCGAGCCACAGAGACTGTCGATCCGTCCGCTCAAGGGGTAGATCCGGTCGCCGGTGCGGCCGTTCTGGAACCCGATCTTCTTGAGCGTCCCCATGAGGAGCCCGGCACGCTCCTCGGACAGGATGGGCGGGACGCCGATCTTGACCTGGTCGCCGTGGACGGGGCTGCCGTCTTCGCGGCGCCGGGTGGTGTTCCTGCCAGTGCCTCGGTCGGTCTTGCGGTAGACGACATAGCCGCGGTGAATGGTCTCGCTGTGGAGGCGGCTACGGAGGTTCGCCGGACTCCACGGGACGCCGCTGCGGGTGCAGAGCGAGCGCTTGTTGAGTTCGTCGCAGGCCTCGGAGATGTTCATACCCTGGTCGACGATGAGTTCGGTGGCGACGAAGAGCACTTTCGATTCGTGCTCATCGGTGACCAGGACACTGAACTTCTTCCGTCGCTCGCCCACCGCGGAGGTGTCCTGCGCGATCTTGTATCCGTAGGGGGCGGGGCCGCCGGGCCAGCCACCGTAACTGATCGTTAACTCCCGTCCGGCGAGGGTCCGTTCCTTGATGCGTCGCCACTCCATCTCAGAGAAGGTGACGTGCCGCATGAACTGGGACCAGCCAGACTCTGTGCTGGTGTCGATGTTCTCGCTGACCGAGATGAAGTAGACACCGAGGTCGGCCATGGCCCAGGCCCACTGGTAGGCGACACGGGCCGTGCGGCCGATGCGGTCCACCTTGGGGACAAGGATGCGGTTGAAGTGCTGCCGATGCGCGTCGAGGACGAGGCGGTCCATCTCGGGGCGACTCTCCAGCGCGCCGGACACTGCCTCGTCCACGTACGCGTCGTAGACCGTGGCCTCTGGATGACGGTCGAGCCACCCGTTGGAGATCTTCTCCTGGTCTTCGAGACCGAACCCGTCGAGCTGGTCGAGGGTAGAGACGCGGGCGTACTTCGCCACCACGATCGCGGCAGGTTCAGGCAGGCGCAGGCGTGCCACAATGGACATGATCAGTCCTCCGAGACTGTTCCGTCCCCGGGGTGTTGACGCACCGCCGGGAAGGTTCCGGCCTCATCGCGCTCTACCAAGCGCTTTGGGGCCGGTGCCGTTTTTTGGGGAGCAGCCTACAGGAGGCTTCCCTGATACCCGTCTGAGTGATGGGCGCTGACACCGACGGTCGGCGAGAAGCGCGACGGCGGAGGCCGACCCGCGGACGCCCGATACCGTCGTCACGTGAACCACACCCCGCCGCCAGAACTCTTCACCTGGGAGTTCGCCACCGACCCGTACCCCGCCTACGCCTGGCTGAGGGAGCACAGTCCCGTACACCAGACGATATTGCCCAGCGGTGTCGAGGCGTGGCTCGTCACCCGATACGCAGACGCCCGGCAGGCCCTCGCCGACGGCCGCCTTTCGAAGAACCCCGCGCACCACGCGAAGGACGCCCGGGGAAAGAGCAAAACCGGCATCCCAGGCGAGCGCAGCGCCAACCTCATGACGCATCTGCTGAACATCGACCCGCCCGACCACACACGACTTCGCCGACTGGTCTCCAAAGCGTTCACACCCCGGACGATCGCCGCTTTCGGACCCCGCGTGCAGGAGCTGGCTGATCGGCTCATCGACGATTTCGCGGAGAAGGGGGAGGCCGACCTGATCCACGACTTCGCCTTCCCGCTCCCCATCTACGCTATTTGTGATCTGCTCGGCGTACCCGAGGAGGACCAGGACGACTTCCGGGACTGGGCGGGCATGATGATCCGGCACGGCGGCGGGCCGCGCGGCGGGGTCGCCCGATCCGTGAAGAAGATCCGCGCCTACCTTGCCGAGCTGATCCACAGAAAACGGCAGAACCCCGGCGACGACCTGATCTCCGGCCTGATCCGGGCCAGCGACCACGGCGAGCACCTCACCGAGAACGAGGCCGCCGCGATGTGTTTCGTGATCCTCTTTGCGGGTTTCGAGACGACCATCAACCTGATCGGCAACAGCGCCCACGCGTTCTTCCGTAACCCCCCACAGCGCGCCATTTTCCAGAACGCGGTCCAGCGGGGCGACAGGCGCCTCCTGGACAGCGCAGTCGAGGAGCTGCTGCGTTTCGACGGCCCGGTGGAGCTGGCCACCTGGCGCTACGCCACGGAAGCGCTCGAAATCGGAGGAGAGCGGATCCGCGAGGGTGATCCGGTGCTCGTGGTCCTCGCAGCCGCCGACCGTGATCCGGCCCGTTTCGCGGAGCCGGACACGCTGGATCTGTCCCGCCGGGACAACCAGCACCTGGGGTACGGACACGGCATCCACTACTGCCTGGGCGCTCCCCTCGCACGCTTGGAAGGCAGCACCGCGCTGGAGACCCTGTTCCGCCGTCTGCCGGACCTCGGGCTTGCCGTGGACCCCGTCGACCTGCGGTGGAGGGGCGGACTCATCATGCGTGGTCTGCGGACACTCCCGGTGGAGTTCACCCCCACGACCGTGTCCACCGGCCCGGACGTCAGCCGTTGCCCTCCGCCGCCCTGATGGCGTCCCGGTAGGCGCGGCCCGCGGCCCGCAGTGCTGCCTCCGGGTCGGTGCCGTCCTCCTGCGCGCGCACGGCCAGCTCCAGGAGCCGGTAGCCGATGCCGTCGCCCTGCGGCAGCGCCACGTCGAGTCCGGCGGTACGGGCCCGGCCGGCCAGCTTCGCCGCGAGGGCCAGGGCGGGCTGGCCGATCGGCACCCCGTCGGTGACCGACTCGCGCTGCTTCTCGATCGCCTTGGTCCGCAGCCAGTGCGCGTGGACGTCCTGCGGGGTCTCCGCGGTCTCGTCGCCGAAGACGTGCGGATGGCGGTGGACCAGCTTCTCGACGAGCGTGGCGGCGACGTCGTCCACCGAGAACGGCTCCGTCTCGTCCTCCTCGGCGATGCGCGCGTGGAAGACGACCTGGAGCAGTACGTCGCCGAGCTCCTCGCGCAGCTCCTCGCGGTCGCCGTCCTCGATCGCCTCGACGAGTTCGTACGCCTCCTCGATGGCGTACTTGGCGAGGCCCTCGTGGGTCTTCCCCGAGGTCCAGGGGCACTCGATCCTGATCCGGTCCATGACCTGGACCAGATCCAGCAGCCGGGCACCCGGCAGGTCGTACGAGCCGGGCAGCAGCTCCAGGTCCGGCATCTGCACCCGCCCCGAACCCGCCAGCCTCGCCAGCCCGTCGGTCAGCGGCTGGTTCCCCTCGCCGCCGCTGAGCACCACCACGGTCCGGCCTCCGGCGCAGGCGCCGACGAGCTCGGGTGCGTCGGGGACGGCCGGGTCCACGGTGATGCCCGCCTCGCGCAGATACGGCAGCTGCGGCTGGTCCGGCTCGGCGCACAGCACCCGGTCGGCGGCGTGCAGCGTCTGCCAGGCGGGCCAGGACAGCAGCCCCGGCGCGACCCGGTGGCTGGCGGTGAGCAGGACGATACGGCCGGGGTCTTCAGCGTTCACGCTGCGAATCTACCCGGCCGCCCGGCCGCTGCTACGCCCCGGCCTCCGCGGGTGCCTGGGCGGGCTTGGTGACCTGGTTGATCCAGGGGGCCTTGTAGTCCGCGAGCTGGATCTGCTTGTTGTTCCAGGTGCCGTAGCGGGGGTTGACGTCGACCTTCAGCGCCTTGGACGCCTTCGTCAGCGCGTCGCCGAGGATCTTCGTGCCGGCCGGGGTCGACGGGTCGGCGCCGAGTGCCCGGGAGAGCTTGGTCAGCTGGATCTGCTCGCGCAGGAAGGAGTCGATCTGGCCCGGCGAGATCCAGCGCTCCTGGAGCACCGCGGCCCGCAGCCCCTTCTCCCCCTTGTACTGGGCGACGGCCGACTGGCGCATCTGCTGGATCTCGGCGCGGCTGACGGTGACCCCGGCGTCGGCCGAGGCCCGGTCCAGGACCCGGTCCAGGATGATCCCGTGCAGCTTGGCGCGGGCGAGCTGGCCGGACTGGTCGGCGCCCTGGGCGGGCTGCGCGGAGGTGTCCTGCGCGTCGCGCACGTCCGCCACCTGGGCCTGCACGGTGGACACCGCGATCCGGTCACCGCCCACGACGGCTGCCGCGCCGGGGTGAGCCTGGCTGCCGCAGGCGGAGAGGAGTGGCGCTGCGACGAGAGCCGCGGCGGAGACGGTGAGCGCGGTGCGACGGCGGCGGTGCAAAGGAGCCTCCCGAGGAGATTGTGCGGCGGTGCACAAGGCCTTGCGGTGATCGATGCTAGAGCATCCGGCAGGAGTTGGGGATGTGGTCTCCCCAGAGGCCCCGATCAGCGCACGGGCAGGGAGGTTTTCGGTGGTGCGTCCGGCCGCAGCATGATCGTGCGCGAGACGACGAAGGTGATGGGGACGGCTGCCGCGGCCGCGACGAGCGGGGCGTACCGGCTGCTGAACCCGGCGAGGTCGACCAGCAGGTAGACCCCGCCGGTGGTGATGGCGAAGTTGGCTGCGTTGGTGAGCGGGAAGAGCAGGAACTTCCGCCAGGTGGGCCTGGTGCGGTAGGTGAACCAGGAGTTGAGGAAGAACGACCCGGTCATGCTGAGCGCGAACGCGGCCACGTGCGCCGCTATGTAGGGCAGCCGGGTCAGCAGGGCGAGGTAGCAGCCGTAGTACGTGCCGGTGTTCACGACGCCCACGAGGGCGAAGCGTGCCAGCTGTGCCTTGACCGTCATCGGCGTACGGACTCCAGGGGCTGCGGCTCCGGGGCCGTCCCGCGGGTGCGGGTGTTGGTGTCCTGGACCAGGTAGTGCGGGCGGCGCTTGACCTCGTAGTAGATCCGGCCGACGTACTCCCCGACCACCCCGACCATCACCATCTGGACCCCGGCGAGGGCGGTGACGACGACGAGGAGGGTGACGTATCCGGGGGTGTCGATGCCCTTCACCAGGGCGACGCCGACGATCCACCCGGAGTAGACGAGGGCGAGGGACAGCAGCAGCAGGCCGAGGTAGAGCGCGGCGCGCAGCGGCTTGTTGTTGAAGGAGAGGAGCCCGTCGAGTCCGTAGTTCAGCAGTTTCCCGAAGGTCCAGGCGGACCGGCCCTCTTCGCGGACGGCGTTCTCGTAGCTGAAGGCCGTGGTGGGGAATCCGACCCAGGCGAAGAGGCCCTTGGAGAACCGGTTGTATTCGGTGAGTTCGAGTACGGCGTCGGCGGCGCGGCGGGAGAGGAGCCGGAAATCGCCGACGCCGTCGACGAGTTCCACGTCGACGAGGCGGTTGATCAGCCAGTAGTAGGCGCGGGCGGTGAGGGTGCGGGTGACGCGGTCGCCCGTGCGGGTGCGGCGGGCGATGACCTGGTCGTAGCCGTGCGCGTGCTCCTCCAGCATGCGGCCGACGAGTTCCGGCGGGTGCTGGAGGTCGGCGTCCATGATGACGACGGCGTCGCCCTCGGCGTGCTGGAGCCCGGCCAGCATGGCGGCCTCCTTGCCGAAGTTGCGGCTGAAGGAGACGTAGCGGGCCCGTGGGTCGGCGGCGGCCAGTTGCCGCAGGATCGGCAGGGTCCGGTCCGCGCTGCCGTCGTCGACGTACACGAGCTGGAACGCGTGTCCCAGCCGGGTCATCTCGTCCGTCACGCGTTCATGGAAGCGTTCGAGAATCGCTTCCTCGTTGAAGCAGGGCACCACCAGCGAGATCAGCACACAGGTAGATCAGCCGGTCCATGTGTCGGGAGTGGATGCCGGGTGTGGCCGAGGGGCGGCCATTGGGTGAACTGGCCCGTGGACGCCCGCAGTCGGGGCTCGTGCTCATCGTGGGGCGGCTCGTGAGGGCGCCGCTCGACGATGAGCACGGGCCGTGGAGGCCTCAGAGCCGCTTCGCGCTGCGCAGGGTGGCCGCGTAGTAGCCGTTGCCGTCGAGGCGTGAGGTGCCGCCCTTGTCGCCGATGGTGGGGCCGTTCACTTCCTCCCGGCTGGAGACGAAGATGAGGTGGCCGTCGGAGTCGTGGCCCATGTACATGCCGATGTGGTCGAGCCGCTGTCCGGTGCGCTGGTCGAGCTTGAAGAAGACCAGGTCGCCCGGTTGCAGGACGTCGATCGAGGTGGGCCGGTCCGCGGGCGTGATGCCCTTGAGCGGGATGACGTCCGCGCCGAGCTTGGAGCGGCCGATGCCGTTGGCGGTGCGGGGCAGTCCGTCGCCCTGGCCGTCGAGGGGGGCGAGGGGGTAGCGGGCGCGGTAGCCGAAGATCGTCCGCATGAAGCCGGAGCAGTCCATGGACCGGTAGCGGGCCTTCTCGGGCTGGCGGGTGACGCCGTTGCGGAAGGTGTACGGGATGCCGAGGTAGTCGAAGAAGTCCGACTCCTCCAGGCGCAGGTCGTTGCCCTCGCTGCCGACCGGGTTGAGGGGTCCGAACTGGGCGTCCCCGGCGTAGGAGACTCCTTCGTCGTCCTTCTTGACCGGTGCTCCCTCGATGTACTGGAAGGCGAAGGCGAACAGGTCGTCCTCCTCGCTGCCGTAGTAGGTCTTGAACCAGTCCTTGAACCACTGCTGCTTCTCGGCGCCCTTCTTCCACTTCTCCGGCATCAGCCGCACCCAGTTCTCGGTGATGACCCGGGACTTGGTGCTGGTGGGTTCGGCGAAGGTACGGGAGGGGCCGGTGAGTGTGGCGGTGCGGGCGTGGTCGGTGAAGGTGGCGAGCACCTTGCCGCCGGCGTCGCGCAGGACGGTACGGGCGGGTGTGTTCAGCCGTTCCCAGGTCTGCTCGCCGGACTTCAGCTCGGCTCCCGCCGGCTTGTCCGTGATGGCCTGGACTGCGGGCGCCTTCGCCTGTTCGTCCTTGCGGAGCTCGACCGTGAAGTACGCGCTGCCCGCGAGCAGCGCCACCAGCGTGACGGCGTGCAGGATCTGACGGGGGCGCTTGGACTGCTTGGTACGGGGAGCGGTCATGAGATCACCTCAGGCAGACGGAAGGGCGCCGAGCAGGATGCCGGCGGTCAGGACGACGTAGGCGAGCAGCGAGACCGAGCCGGTGGCCAGCAGCGTCGCGCCCTTCGGCTGGCGGACCAGCTGGTAGGCGATGAGTCCCGGGACGATGAAGCCGAGGGTCTGGTTGGCGTACATCAGCGGGAACTCCACCTGGAGCACGATCATCACCGTCGCCTGGAGGATGACCCCGGTCAGCACCACCGCGGAGAACAGCCGCTTCCCGTAGAGGATGACGACCTTCTGGAGCAGCAGCACGGAGACGTACGTGAGGACGGTGACGCCGACCACCATGGCCGCGCGCTGGAGATCCTCGACGAGGGTCAGTGCGAGCCAGCCGGGGGTGATCATGCCGCCGGGTGAGAGGTTGGTCGTCAGGTAGCAGACCAGGGAGAACATCAGGCCGAGCGCGATACCGATGGCGGCGATCTCGGGCGTCAGGACGGTGGGGATCAACGGGGGTCTCCTGCGCTGTTCTGCCGGCTCTGCTGGTAGGGGTCCTGCGGCGGGTACGGGTCCGGGTGCGGGCCCTGCTGCCCTGTGGGCTGCTGCCCGTGTCGGTACGGCTGCTGGTGCGGGTCTTCCGGCTCCTGCCGGTGGTCCGGGGGCCGGCTGTCCGGGGGCAGTGCGGGCTCGAACATGCCGCGCTGCCGGGGCTGGGCCGGCACCGGCGCCGGGGTCTGGAGCGCTGCCTGGGCCTGGGCCTGGGCCAGGGTCTGGACCGTGGGGTGCGGCTGGTAGCGGGTCTCGTACGCCTCCGGGTAGGGCGCGTACGGGTCGAGGTGCGGCCGGTACTGCTGGAGCGGCAGCGTCTCGTCGTGGCGGACGTGCTGCGGGGCGTGCGGGGCCGGCTGCTCGTCCGGGGTCCCCGTGTCCTGCTCGTCGGGGGTCTCCTCGGCGGGCTCGGCCGGGGACGGGTCGAGCTGCTCGTCCGGGGTCTCGTCGGGCGGGAGTTCGCTGAGGTGCTCCAGCAGGAGTTCGCCCTGGCCGTGGATGTTGCCGATGGCGATCAGCGACGAGTCGGGCCCGAGGCCGCCGAGCAGCTCACGCATGAACTCCTCCGGATCGCGCCGGTCACCGCCCAGGTCCACCGCGCGGTCGCGCCATTCGGCGGGGATCGCGTCGATGGCGCTCTTGGCGGGGTGGCCGATGACGAAGACCTTGTCGGGCTGGAGGTCGGGGATGATCTCGCCCATCTGGCCGTTGCGTTCGACGCGGTCGGGGCGGCAGTTGATGACGACGTTCAGCGGGCGGTGGACGGCGCCCAGGTCCAGCAGCTGGTTGACGTTCATCAGCGTCGACTCGGGGTCGTTGGCGGCGAAGACGTTGGCGAACCGGAGCTTCTTGCCGTCCGGTGTCACGTACCTCTCGACGGAGAGGACGCCCGGGTCCGGCGGGGCGTCGTACATGCCCTTGAGGGCGGTCTCCCGTTCCACGCCGAGCAGTTCGGCGACTTTCAGCGCGATGGCCACGTTCTCCTTGAAGGTGAACCAGCTGAAGCCGCGCAGCTCCTCGTCGCTCACGGTCTCGGGGTCGGCGTAGACGAGCTCGCAGTCGCGGGCGTCGGCCTCCTCCTGGAGGATCGCGAACCGTTCGACCTCGGCGGTCACACAGATGCCGCCCTCCGGCATGGAGCGGCAGAGCGAGCGCGCCACGTCGTCGAGGGTCGGGCCCATCTCGGCGAGGTGGTCCTCGCGCACGTTGCAGAGCACGCCGATCGTGGAGCGGATCAGCTTGGACTGGTTGATCTCCTGGAGCGCGGGCATCACGGCCATGCACTCGATGACCAGGGCCTGCGGCTCGTACGAGGCGGCGCGGCGCACGATGCCGATCTGCTCGACGACATTGGCCAGGCCGAATTTGCGGTAGACGGGTTCCTCGGTGGCGTCCGGGTGGATGAACCGGGCCGCCGTACCGGTGGTCTTGGCGACGGTCACCAGATCGCCGCCGCGCAGGGCACCCGCGCAGAGCCGGGTGATGGAGGACTTACCGCGGATGCCGTTCACCAGGACCCGGGCGGGTATTCGCTCCAGGTTGATGAAGTGGCGTCGCTGCTCGACGATGCCCGCTGTCAGCAGGATCGCGCAGCACACCACCAGCACGGTGTAAAGGAACAGCACGGCCGGTCAGGTCCTTTCGGCGTAGGTCGTGGGCGCCGTCGGCGCGGTCTCGCGCTTCTGCTGCGCCGGGAGCTGCTGGCGTACCAGCTCCAGGGAGCGGGTGACGGCGCCGACCTCGTCGTGGTGGCGCGGATAGAGGACGGTGCGCCGGTCGCCGCCGGCGAGCGCCTCCGCCTGGTCGGCGAGGGCGCGCAGCGGGCGTACGACGACGATGTGCAGCCAGCCCAGACAGGCGATGGCCGCGGCCATCCCGAGCAGTCCGGCGAGCACGGTGAGGTTCTGCCGGCGGTATTCGGGGATGGCGAGGGAGCTTGCGGGCTGGCGGCTGACCACGGTCCAGCCGAGGGACTTCGCCGCCCCGCCGCCGACGAAGGGCGCGGCCGCGGCGATCTGCACCTTGCCGCCGTCGCGGTACAGGATGCCGCTGGGGTGGGTGCTCACACCGGTCTTCTGGTTGGTGCCGGCCACGAGGGTCCGCAGGCGTTCGCCGGACAGTTCCTGGAAGGCGCGGTAGCCGGAGTTGCCGCCGATGATCCGCTGTTTGTCGTCGACGATGTTGACCTGGCCGAGGCCGGGCCGCTTGAGCAGGCCGTTGACGAACTCGATGCGGAACTCGCCGACGACGGTGTCGCCGTCGCGGCCGGGTATCTGGGCCTGGGCGACGATGACCGGCTTCTTGCCGGAGTCGTTGAGCACCCGGATCAGCTGGCCGGTGGGTGTCTTGCCGGACGGCTGGTGCGGGGTGTCGCCGGCGTGCGCGGCGACCTTCCCGGAGGCGTCGACGACGTACAGCGACTGGTAGCGGTCGTGCTCCAGGCGGGTGCGTTCCAGGACGGTGCGCATGTCGGCGGGCGAGGTGTCGGCGCCGATCAGTGTGGCCACGGACAGGAGGTCGGCCTGTCCCTCGTTGAGGGCCCGGCGCACCCGGTCGGTGAGGGTGTCGGTGCGCTCGCGCTGGTCGTTGACGAGCTGCTGCGGTACGACGGCGGTGGCGTCGGCCCGGTTGAGGAGGAGCAGCATCGGGGCGCACCAGGCGAGGACGAGTACTCCGCAGACGACGAGGAGTCCGCGGGTGCCGAACCGGCCGCGCCGGGGCGGCTCGGTGGACCGGGGCTCGCCGAGCAGCTGACGGCGCAGCCGTTCCAGGGAGTTACCGATCCGGGCCGCTTCGCCGTACGAGGGGGTGCTGACCGGCCGGGTGAGGTCGCCGCGGGTCAGCCGGCGGCTCTCCAGGAAGAGCCGGATCAGGGGCCGTTGGACGGTGCCCAGGAGCAGTGCGACGGCGAGTGCGCCGACGACGACCAGGCAGCCCGCGGCCACCAGGCCGAAGAACGGTCCGGCGACCGCGGTGGGGTTCTCGGCCACCGGGACCATGGCGACGACGCTGAGGCCGAGTCCGGTGGCGATGGTGGGTTCGCCGGGCTGGGGGCCGGCGAGGGAGGCGTAGCCGGCGACGTTGCGGTCGCCCGAGTGCACGCTGCCGAGCAGGCTGCCGCTGACGCCGGGGAAGCCGCCGGAGCCGGGCTCCTTGGCGGACAGCGGGTGCTGGCGGACCTTGACGGAGGCGGTCTTCGCGAAGCTCTTCAGCTGCTTGTCGGCGCGTTTGGCGTCGGCACGCTGGGTGTCGGTGAGCAGTTGCTCGGGCTGCGGGATGCCGTCGCTGGAGAGGATGGCGGCGTCCGCGTCGATGACGGCGATGGAGCGGAACTGGCCCAGGCTGATGCCGGGGAACCGCAGGTTGCTGGAGGCGACGAGGAGCTGCTGCGGGGCACCGGGCCAGGAGAGCAGGGCGAAGGAGAGCAGCCGGGTCTCCCCGTTGGCCAGCTTCACCATGCGGGGGCCGAGCGCGTCCTTGCCGCTGAGCTTCGAGGTGTCGATCGCGGTGAGGGGGACGTTCTCGCCGCGGGCGGCGAGCAGCTTGCCGGAGGAGATCTCGACGACCGCTGTGCCGGTCCACTTCTGGTAGACGCTGCTGACCTTGTCGAGCACCGCGTCGGGAGAGACCTGGTCCGCGGCGTTGAAGAGGCCGGCGGTCCGCCCCAGGTCGGTGAAGCTCTCGTCGATGGAGGCGCGCAGGGCGATGGCGCCGTCCTCGGCGAACTCCTGCTGGGAGGTCAGCACCGCCTCGGGTACGCGGTCCTGCACCGTGCGGCCCAGTCCGAGCGCGGTGATGGCGGCCAGCGAGAGCAGCAGGGCCGAGAGGACCGCGATGGGCGGTCGTATACCACCCAGCAGCGACATATCGGCCCGGCGGCGGACCTTGTGTCGCCGCTTCACAGGCGAGGCGGCCATGGTGCTTCCCTTCTGGAACTTCTTGCGTTTTCTGGTACTGCGGCACTGCGGGAGCGGTCGGCACGCGGCAGGAGTGGTCGATCCTGCGGGAGCAATCAGAATTTCCACTCAGTGCGGAACTTCTGCGGCTTATGTCTCTTTCAGGTCTTTTCGAGTCTTCGGGGCGCGTCGGCATACCCAAGGAATCGAACGCCTACACGGAAGATCATGACTCGTTCGCATTCCGAACGGTTGTATTCGATTGAGCCGTTGTGACGCAGACCACTCGGATCAGGCCACAGGGGCGGCCGGGCGAGCCCGGCCGACATCCCGCGTTCACCCGACCGCCATCACCGCCACCGTCACCGACCGCCACCACCAACCGCGTTCACTCCGAGCACCCTCACCGACCGCGATGACGCCGCGCGTTGACGGCCCGTGCTGGCTCACCGTCAGCCGGGGAGGCCCTCCAGCGGTTTCAGGCCGTCCTGCGCCGCTCCGCGGTTGAGCATCGTGCCCTGGGTGCGCTCGAACGCCAGCCGGTAGCGGGCGCGTTCCTCCGGCGTCAGCTTCTTGTCATCGCGCAGCGCCGCGGCCACATCGATGAGCCGGTGGTCCTGCACCGCGTCGGCGGGCGCCGGGTTCGCCGCGTCCGCCTCGGGCGGAATGGAGACGAGCGTCGGCACGTACCGCGCCTGCACGTCCCACGACCCGCCGCGCTTGCGGAACTCGAACCAGCCGACGATGCCTTCCTCGGTCAGCCCGGAGGGCACCTCGTGCCGGGCGACCTGATTGCCCAGCCCGTACGCGATCCAGGTCCCGTCGACCTTCTCCATCGGCTGCACGACATGGGCGTGATGGCCGATGACCAGGTTGATGCCGGTCTCCCGGGCGATCCTGCGCGCCAGCTTGATCTGCCCCGAGCTGGGCTCCGGGTGGTGCTCGCGCCCCCAGTGGATGCTCAGGATGACCACATCGGCGCCGGCCGCGCGGGCACCCTTCTCGGCTTCCTTGATCCGGGCGAAGTCGTTCTGGTTGACGACCCAGGGCGTGCCGGCCGGGACCTCGCGGCCGTTGAAGCCGAAGGCGTACGAGAGCTGCGCCACCTTGACGCCCTTGACGTCCATGATCAGCGGCTTGTCGGCCTCGGCCTTGCTGCGCGCGGAGCCGGTGTGCTTCAGCCCGGCCTTGTCGAGGGCGTCGAGGGTGCGCTTCACTCCGGACCGGCCGTGGTCGAGCGTGTGGTTCGACGCGGTCGAGCAGGTGTCGTAGCCGACCTGCTTCACCGCGGTGGTGATCTGCGGCGGCACCAGGAAGTCCGGGAGGCTGCGGAACGGTCCGTTCGGCTTGCCCACCACCGGCTCGAAGTGGCAGATCGCCAGGTCGGCACGGGAGATGACGGGCTGCACCCCGGCCATGAGCCGGTAGAAGTCCAGCCCCTGCTTCCCCTCGGCCTTCGCGTCCTTGCGGGCCTGCTCGATCAGCGGCGGGTGGATCAGGATGTCGCCGGCCGCGGCGACGGTGAACGACGGCCCTCCGCCCTTGGCCGGACCCCTCCCGTCGGACTCGGTGTCACCGCCCAGGAGGGAGCAGCCGCTGAGGGCCAGCGCGAGGAGCCCCACCAGGGCGGCGCGAGAGGTGAAGGGAACATAAAGACGTCGGGTCACCCATGTATTTTTACTTGAATATGACGAGCAAATGGGCCAAAAACTCGGCGATCTCTGCAACATTGCTGGTCACAGCCGTCGTAGCGGCTGTTGTGGTGCTCGTCACCTCCCCCGGTGGAGGGGGTTCCGACGAGGACCGGCCGCAGCGTGCCCGGCCCCGTGACGGCGTCGACCTGGCAGCGCGGATCGACGCGTACACCCGGGACACGATCAGCCGCAGCGGCTTCCACCCGCCGACGGCCCTGGACCGCCGCACCGTCGCCGACGGCGTCGGCCTCTACCTCGAGGGCCGCCACAAGGACGCCGCACGGCGCCTCGCCGAGGTCGACTTCGGGGTGGCCACGTTCACGGACACGGCCACCGGCCGGCGCTTCGCCGAGATCGCCGACCGCGCCCGGGAGTCCGCCCGGGGCTGGGGACGCGTGTACATCGACCTGTCCCGCCCCACCCCGACCTGGTCGGTCCAGGTCCCGCACCCGGTCGCCGACGCCGACAGCGAGAAACTGGGCGTGGGCGCCTGGCGGGCCACGCCGGGCGGGGTGATGGTCCTGGCGGGCGCGAACCGCAGAGCGGGCGAGGGCGACGCGGCGGATGTCGCCCACCGCAGGGACACCGTCTTCCACGCGGTCTGCGCCGAGCTGGTCACCCGCCGGCTGCCCGGCATCCAGCTCCACGGCTACGCCGACTCCACCGAACCGGACTACGACGTGATCGTCTCCACCGGGAAGGGCGACCACGGCCGCGCCTGGGGCGAGGGACTGGCGACGGCGCTGCGGCGGGAGGGCTTCGAGGTCTGCCGCGTCTGGGTGCGCCGCTGCTCCCTGGAGGGCCGCACGAACGTCCAGGGCCGGGCCGCGGCGGCGGCCGAACTCCCCTTCCTGCACGTCGAGTTCAGCCGTACGGTCCGGGCGTCACCGCGCCGGACCGCCGACGCGGTGACCGCGATCAGGGAAGCGGCGATCAGGGAGGCGGCGGCGGGCCACACCGCGCAGAGCCTCCGGACCGCGCCGGCCGGGGGGTAGGGGGTACGGCCTCGGGCCGACGCCGCTGCGCGAAAACGCCCGGCCGGCGGCTCCAGCGGGGCGCCTGCGTCTCCTCTTTGAGTCCGGGCGGAGGAGCGGTCCGCCCACCGAGCTGTCGTCGGCCTCCGGAGCGCCTGGGCGCGGGTGCAGGCGCGTCATGGTGCGGCGATGGACAGCGAGGTCCGGAAAGATCCTCTCGATGTCGACCGGACGCGAGGGGGTGGTGCGGGACCTGCGTCTCCTTGAACGGCCGGGGCCCCTGCCACCGAGCCCTCATCGACATCACTGTCGATGAGGACTCGGCGACCTACTTGGAATCACTCCCTGTCATGCACGGCTGAGTGGAATCACTCGGGGCAACGACAGACGGACTCGCGCCCCAGCGACCATATCCCGCATCTCAATGCATCGATCGCTGTCGGATTGAATGTGAATTGGTCACCGTCCGGTGTCTCCGAAATCGAGAGTGCGAAGGCACCCCAATACTTCAATGCCGCAACGGATTCCACGGGCACCATGTTGGCGGCAGAGAATTCACCGCCGACGGAGAAGGGGATCCTGGGGGCGAGGCGGTGCCCAGGAGGGAGTGCCCCGTTCTGCGTCTGCCACTCATGCGCCACCGAGTACCCGGTGACATAGTCCCAGTCCGCGATGACGTTGCGCTGCCATCCCTCGATGTCGTCGGAAAACTTCGACAGAGCAGCCGTCTCAGGATTGAATAGGTGGACGCTATCAAGGTGATCCTTGAGCCTGTTCTTGAAATTCAGCGTCTTACCGACGTACGTCTTCCCAGGGTTCCACTGATCCGGATACTCGTAGATACCCTGATTCTTGTTGCACGCACGCAAACGCTCGACCGAGGAATCCCCGGCCGAGCGTTTACTAAACCGTGCGCGTCAATCGCATCGACCGGCATCACCGGTATTCCATTTCCCCGGAATCAGGTGATCACGAGCGTCGACACTCCAAGAAACGAATCACGCATTCCAATGCGCACTCGAATTCCTCCGCGCTCATCACGCACGTATCAAATTGCCCGTACAAGTCTCCGATCTCAACCCGGTCGGAATCGACTCTCTTCACGGTCGCACTGGATGTCCCGAGAACGTACTCAGATTCGAAGTCTCTCCACATCCTGCGCCATTCTCGAAGGTAGATCTCTACACTTTCCATCCTAGTCCCGAATGGAATGATCAGAGTCTCAAGGGCGAGCCTTGCGTTCTCCCGGGTGCCAGTTGGCCCCTCCGGAATAACGAGGTCATCCTGATCAATCGTGAAAGACCACACTGCACCCTCCATCATTTCATTACTTCCCCACCGGGAAGAAGGTCGACGGCGTATACGACCCATCTGCCATTTTCTGCAAGAACCCTGTCATCTTCACGCCGCGGAAAGATCCGGTGACCATGGTCCCTCCACGCTTGTATGCACCGTTGCTAAATAGGTGCTGACCAGCCGCCATCACATCCCCAGAGGTCCAGCCGGACGGAAAAAATGTGTGGCCAGCATTGGCTACCTTTGCCAGAGTTCCACCACCGCGAAGACGAGCCCCGACCGTCCCATTCACTGTGGCCGTGCCATCAGCGTTGGCAACCAATTCACCGTTAATGAATCGATTTTCGGGAATTCCGCCAGCCTGTTCGGGATGAAGGTGCCAACCGGCAAACCGGTTGTCACTTGTAATAACACCATCCAGCACGTGTTCACGAGCTTCTGGAGAAATTACGGTGCAGTTATGGACGAGGACCGGCATGGTACCCGCCAGCACATAGTACGTGTGCTACGCGACCCCTCTCTATCTGCGTATTCGCAGATCAGCGCCGGTTTCGGGTTCCGCTGGTGTCCGTGGTTGTACGGGGGAATCCGCGGGTGTTGCCGTCGCTACTGCCGTCAGGAGCGCGGGGCGCACGGTGGTACTGCCGCTGACGCGGTGTCGGCGCGGACGGACTTTACTGCCACGCGCCGGGCTCGGCACGGAGTATGGCTCGGACGGTCTGCTCGTAGTGCTGGTGGCCGGTCTGGGCGCAGTGTTCGGCGATCCAGCGCGTCAGCTCGTCCGGGGCGTGCAGGGTGCGGGATGTGGCACCGCAGTTGTGTTCCTCGCCGGTGACGCAGAGCGCCGTGAAGGCCGGCAGTGCCAGGGGGTCGGGGACGGTGGTCACGCGGTACTCGCGGAAGCGGTAGCGCCCCCGAGAGGCATCGCGGACCGGTGCGTCGGTGTCCGCAGAGTCAGGCACCCTCGTCCACCTCTTCCTCCTCCGGGAGGCGCTGCCCGCGCGAGTCGGCTACTCGGAGCGCGTCCGCCAGGGCTTCAGTCAATCGGCGGGCCAGCCAACGGTATTCGGTGGCCGACAGAGTTGGCACTCCGGGTGCCGTGGCTTCTCGGGCGTGCTCCAGCAGCTCCTGGCCCATGGTGAGCTGTACCGTCTCGATGCTGTCGGCGAGGGTGGAGAGGTAGCCCCGGCCGTCGGTGCTGAGGTAGCAGGGCTTGCCCTCCGGGCTGGTCCACGGCAGTAAGCGGGGACCTCCCCCGCCCGACGCGGCGTCGTACAGCTCTCTGCGACGCATGCGGTCGGCATTGCTCCTGGGCTGGCTCACTGGGCACCCCCGGCTTGGGTCACTGATGGTGGACACACCGACCGTAGGTACTGACTGACTGTCACCCCAGATGGGCACCATGGCAGTTAGCGACTCTTGGTTCGCGAACTGCCACGCTGCGTGGCAGCTACCCGACGACGCCCAGGTAGTCGGCCATTTCGCGCATCTCTGTCGTGAGGGTGCGCTTGCGTTTGCCGAGGATCTCCTGCATGGTCTCGGCGGCCCCGTTCTGGTGCCGCAGCCACTGCGGGGCGGCTTCCCTGGCACGGGTCAACTCCTCCATGGCGGCGGACAGGTCGCCGGTCCGGGTGTGGGCGCGCGCCACATCGAGGGTGAAGCGGTTCCCGTCGTTGGTGCTGGGCCTGCCCAGGCGCTTCCACGCCTTGGGCGACAACTCCTCCTGCTCGCCTGCCTTGCGCACCACCGCGCGGGCGTCGCCGATGACCAGGGAGTCTTCGAGTGCCTTGACCGCGACGGTGACCGGCCCGAAGACGGACCAGTGCCGGGAGACGTTGCGATGCGCTGTGCCGACCGCAGTTGCCGCGACCCGGGCGGCCTGACGGTACGCCTTCGCCTCGTCGGGACGGTTGTTCCTCGCGGCTGCGGCGGCGGCCTCCATAGCCAGGCCGCCCCACACCGCGTAGTGGTCCGGCTCGGCGCCGGTGATCTTCGGCTCCACCGCGTCCATGCTCCGGGCAGCGACCTGTTCCGCCTCGTCCAAGCGGCCCTGGCGCACCAGCAGCCAGCACATGCAACCGACACCTGAGCCCGCCGCAAGCATGTCTCCGGCCTGACGGGCGTCCACGATGGCGCCGCGCACGGCGGCGTACGCGATGTCGTATTGCCGTACCTGGGTGAGGTAGGTGCCGGCCAGACGCAGCGCCTCGGCGCGGGCGAGCAGGGCTTGCCGGTGCTCGTCCCCGCTGTCGTAGTAGGCGACGGCCCTCCCGGCATCACGCAGCAGGACCGGCAGTTGGGCGGCGACGCTCTTGTAGCTGTCGGAGAAGTACAGCACCCGTGCGTCTTGCAGGGTCCGTCGGAAGGTGCGCAGGTTCGGTTCCTCGCCCACGGCTTCGGCGTCCTGGTCCACAAGTCCGACGGCTGGAGTGAGGGCGGCGCGGAGCTGGATCAGATTGACGCGGTTCGGCTCCTCGGTCTGCCCGACGGGCTCCGGGGCATCGGACGCCATCAACGCGGCGGTGGTCACCCCAAGCGCTCGGGCGAGCGTGTGCAGGGTCTCCATGCGGAGAGTGCCGCCCTGCTCGGCCTTGCGAACCGTGCCCGGCGATACGCCTGCGGCATGGGCCAGTTCCTCCTGGCTCATCCCCGCGCGACGCCGGTACTTGCGGACGTTGTCGCCCAGCTCCGTAATCATCAACTCACCACCTCCCACTCCACGGTACGCCCGCCACATCACCCGGGGACGATCCGGCAGACACCCACCCACAGGGGCTACCCCACCACCTGGCGCGCCGGAACTCCGGCAGAATCGGGGCCTGAGCGGGAGGGGTCCCTCGTCGGTCGGGCAGCTTCGCCGTGCCAGGGTTCCCCGGGGGCCGCCAAGGCTCACACCGTGACGCGTGCGCTCGGCCTTGGCGGCCCCCGGGGGTTCCTGGTACGCCTCCGGTGACCGGGCGGCGAGGGGCCCTTCGCGCGACCCACGACCCCACACCACGACGAAGCCGCACCTTGACTCGGCCCCCTGCCCCTCGGAGGAAGGGCCGGGGTCTGGGGCGGAGCCCCAGGTGGCTCGCTGTGCTGGCTGTTGCGCGCCCGGACCGGCGGGGCCGTCGCCAGCGGGGCGGAGACAGGAGCGGGCGGCGGCCCCGCAGGGCCGGAGCGCGCGCGGGCCGCGCCAGCGGACCGCCTTGATCAAGTAAAGAAACTCTGAACAGCTCACCCACTGATCGAGTTGCCCGGTCGATGGTCAGGGCCGCTGTTGCCGGCGCTTCTTCGATTCGGCCAGCGCGGTGTTCAGCTTCTCGCTCGGCGACATGTCCGGCTCGGCGTCGTCGTCATGGAGGGGTGGCAGGAACAGGCCGCGTCGGCTCTTCTCCCGCTTGACCTTCCGGCGCTCGCCGTAAAGCCGCTGATGCTCCTCCCGAACCACGTCCCATCGTCGGTCGAGCTCTGCTTCCCGCGCCAGCAGCTCCTCGTCGCTGAGGTCGGCGAACTCGGTGGCGGCCACACGTGCCTCGCGGGCGATGTCATCGCGCAGCAGGTAGTTCGTGATCGTCCCATGGTGCTTGCCCGGCTCCGGTTCCTGGCGGACGAAAACACCACGTCCCTTGACCGCGTACACCAGCCCGTCCTGCTTAAGGCGCCGATAGGCGTTCTGCGCCGTGGAGTTGGCGACTTTGAATCGCTCTTGGATCTCCCGGGCGGGAGGGAGCTGGGAGCCTGGAGGGTAGGTGCCCTCCAGGATTTCCCGGCGGAGGATGTCGGCGACCTGGGCGTACGGCGGTCGGGGATCACCGTTGTAGATGACGTCGACTGGCCAGTCCGGCCCCTCGGCATCGGCTTCCTCATGATCACCGTCGACCTCTTCGGTGCTCCCGCCGACGGAGTCGCTGACGTAGCTGCCCCGGCCGAGCTGGGAGTAGACCAAGCCTTCCTGCTTAAGCACGCGCAGAGCGTTCTGGACGGTGGAGCTGGACACCCCGAACCGATCACCCAGCACGTTGGCCGAGGGCAGGCGCTCGCCGGAGCGGTACTCACCGTTCAGGATCGCGTCCCGCAGGGCCTCGGCGGCCTGGAGGTACGGCGGCCGGGAGTCCTCGTCCAAGGGCAGGGTCATGCCCCCACGGTATCGCCAGCAAGCCGTAGCGATACAGACACATCCCCGGGTTCCACACCTGACCGCCTACCAACCTGATCGAGGTCACAACCTAATCGACCTTGCAAGTTGAGCGATCATCTCCTTATGATCCATGTCGAGCCGATCAAGCGGCTCCATCGAACAAAGGGTGTGATGGCATGGCCATGACTCGAATCCGTGTTGCCCTGCTGCCGTCGGCGGTGTGCATCGCGGGCACCGACCCGGCGCTGAAGATCAAGGACCAGCAGACTGGGGAGGTCGCCACCGACCGGGAGACCGGGGCGTCGCTGTACACGGTGACCGTGATGCTCATGGAGGACGGCCGGGCCGAGGTCCTGAAGATCACCGTCCCGGAAACCGGCCTGGCCGCCGGGCTCAAGCCGGGTGTGATGGTGCGGCCCGTGGAGCTGTTCGCGACTCCGTGGGCGCGGATCTTCAACGGTCAGCTCTCCGACGGCGTCGCCTACCGGGCCGCCCGCCTGGAGCTGGTGACGGTGGAGGCGGCCCAGTGATCCGCTTCGAAAATTCCGGGCCGGAATACGCGCTGAACGCGCTGCTGGTCGTGGTCATGCTGGTGGGTGTGTGGCTGCTGGTGACGGTGGTGCGCTACGTGCGGGCCGACCGGGGCACGCGGGTCAGCATGCGGCAGGCCGTCCGGGTCCGCTGGGGCTGGGTTCGGCTCGCGCGGATGGCGGGGCTGACGGTCACCGACAAGACCCCGGGCCTGCTCGCACAGATCACCGCACAGAAGGACGGCCCCACCCCCGCACCCCGAGTGCTGACGCCCCGGATCAAGGTCAAGCCCGACCCGTTCGGCGTGATCGTCCAGGCGCGCACGCTGCCGAAGGTCGGGTTGGAGGAGTACCAGAAGTCGGCGCGGTTCCTGGCGGACGCCTGGCGGTGCACGCGGGTGTCCGTCCTGCCGGACGGCCCCGGCAGGGTGGTGATCCGGGGCGTGCGCTCCGACCCGCTGACCACGCCGACCACGCACCGGCCCACCGGCCTCCCGCCGGTGGACCTGACGCGCTGGGAGCTGGGCATTGACGAGTACGCCGCGCAGGTGTGCGTGTCCTTGGCCAACGTGCCCGGGGTGACCTTGGCCGGCGTTCCGGGTGCGGGCAAGACCTCGGGGGTCAACAAGTTCGTCTGTGACTTCGCGCCGTCTCCGTCCGTGCAGTTCGTGACGGCGGATGGCAAGGTGTCGCGGGCTTCGGAGGGCGACTACGCCGATCTGGTGAAGCGGATGTTCGCGTTCTGCGGGGATGACCTCGATGAGGCGAACGCGCTGTTCAAGCGCCTGGTGGAGCTGCGCAAGCGGCGTTCGGCGACCATCCGGGACGTGCTGGGCGTGAAGAACATGTGGCACGTCGGGCCCTCGCCGCAGTGGCCGCTCACGGTCCTGATCATCGATGAGGCGCACACGTACTTCCGCGATTACAAGGGGAGCGATGCCACCACCAAACGGCTGGCCGCGCTGACGGCGGAGAACGCCCGGCTGGTGGAGGATTTGGGCAAGAAGGGCCGCAACGTCGGCATCCTGGTGATCCTGATCAGCCAGAAGACCACCGGCGACGCCATCCCCACGTTCATCCGTGACGTGTGCCCCATCGGGCTGTCCTTCGCGCAGAAGACCGTGGAAGCCGCGGTGGCCGCACTCGGTGACGACATCCGCAACTGGCCCGATGCCAGCCCCGTCACCTTGCAGGACCCCGCCTACGTCGGCGTCGCGGTGATGGCGATGCAGGGCCGGCCCGGCTACACCCGCATCCGCACCCCCTACGTCTCCGACGCCGACGCCGCCCGCGTCGCCGAAGCCACCTCGCACCTGACCGCCGATCCGGACCTGTGCCTGGACGCCCTTCTCGCCTCGACCGGCCGGACCACGGCACCCCTGCCGTCACTCGCCAAGTAGCCCCGAAAGCCCACACCGGAAAGGAGGTTGAGGACATGGCGGAGGAACGGTTCACCCGGCGCACCGTGACCGTGGTCATGGCGGTCATCGCGGCCCTGGCCTTCGTCTTCTCCTTCGGCAACGTCTGGGCCCTCGCCCTGCGGCTCGGCGTGCCCCGCCCGATCGCGCCACTGATCGCCCCCATGGTCGACTTGTCCGTCGTCGGGCTTCTGGTCGCCCTGCGCTTCCTGGCCCTGCGCGGCGTCCCCAAGGCGGAGCTGAAGGCCGGCACCCGGCTGCTGCACCTGTGCGGCCTGCTCACCCTCGCGCTGAACACCGCCGAACCGCTGTTGGCCGGACGCTACGGACGGGCCTGCCTGGACACTGTCGCCCCGCTCCTGCTCCTCGGCTGGGGCCACGTCGGCCCCGCCTTCCTCGCCCAGTTCCACGCCCTCACCCGCCCCAACCCGCGCCTGGAGGCCGCCGCCGCCCTTGCCACCGATCCGGTGCCCGACGTCGCACCATCACCCGACTCGGCACCCCCGACTCCCGCCCCGGACATCGCCGCTTCCCTGGTCGAGGAGCTGGAGCCCGCTCCGGCCGCTGCTCCGCCGGTCGCTGTCACCACGACGGGCCGACCCGCTTCCGGCCCTGCCCTTCCGGCCGCCCTGCTGGACGCGGCCCGGCGCATCGCGGACACCCACCGCGCCGAGCACGGAACACCGATCACCGCCGCCCACCTGGGAACCCGCATGGGCGTCGCCCTGCCGGTGGCCACCACCGCACTCGCTCAGCTCTGAGCCCCGGCCCGCACCGGCCGCATCCCCCTCGCTGAACCCCACGCCCACCCGACGGGCCTGGTTCGTCATGCCCCGAGCGGCACCACCACGCCTGGTTGTTGCTCGGGGCCACCCACCCGAACTGAAGGGACACGCCCCGAATGGTCACCCTGGACCTGCGCCACGTGGCAAGCCCCGCCGTACGGGACCTGCTCCGCCTCGTCAACCACCCCGACTTCGACCGCGCACAGCAGCAGATCGAACACCTCGGCGGCTGCACCGAACCCGTCCGCCTCACCGGCCGCACCACCACCGTCGACACCGCGACCGGTGAAGTCCTTCGCTCCTACACCACCGAAACCGAGCCCACCGGCAGCCTGCTCACCACCTGCGGCAACCGCCGCGCCTCCCGCTGCCCGGCCTGCGCCCGCCTCTACGCTGCCGACACCTATCACCTCATCCGCGCCGGCCTCTCCGGCGGCAAGACTGTCCCAAACACCGTCCGCACCCACCCCCGCGTCTTCGCCACCCTCACAGCACCCTCCTTCGGCCCCGTCCACAACCGCCCCACCACCCCCGGCGGCGACATCAGGCCCTGCCGCTGCCGCAAGCTCCACGACCCCACGGACCCGCTGCTGGGCACGCCGCTGAACCCGGCGACGTACGACTACGCGGGCGCGGTCCTGTTCAACGCCCACGCCTCCACGCTGTGGGCCCGCTTCACCATCTACCTGCGCCGCGAGCTCGCGGCGCGGCTCGGCCTCACGCAGAAGGCCGCCCGTGCCGTGCTGCGGGTCTCCTTCGCCAAGGTCGCCGAGTACCAGAAGCGCGGCCTGGTCCACTTCCACGCCGTCATCCGGCTCGACGGCCCCGAGGGCAGCACCACGCCTCCGCCCCCGTCTGCCACCGTCACTGTGCTCGCGGACGCCATCCGGGCCGCTGCTCTCCGCGTCCGAGTGGCCGTCGTGTCGGACGCGATCGGGGAGCGCGAACTCACCTGGGGCCAACAGCTCGACGTGCGCGAGGTCGCCTCCTTCGGCGCTGACGCCGAACTCACCGATCAGGCCGTGGCCGCCTACGTGGCGAAGTACGCCACGAAGTCCGCCGACGCGTCCGGTGCCCTCGACCGCGCACTGTTCTGCCGCCCCTGCCAGGGACGCGGCGCAACCCTCCTGCCCCACGGAACCCCGCTCCCGTGCACCGCCTGCGACGGCACCGGACAGGCCCGGCCGCTACCCCGCCTCGCCGTCGCCCGGCACGTGCGGCAGATGATCCGCACCTGCTGGGAGCTGGGCCGCCTGCCGGAGTTCGCCGATCTCAAGCTCTGGAAGTGGGCGTACATGCTCGGCTTCCGCGGCCACTTCTCCACCAAGTCCCGCGCCTACTCCACCACCCTCGGCACCCTGCGCGAGGCCCGCCGCGCATGGCGCACCGAACAGGCCCGCGCCCACGCCGGCCTGCCCGAGCCCGACCTGACGACCACCCTCGTCGTCGGCCGCTGGGACTACCTCGGCTCGGGCTACAGCCTGGGCGCGGCCCTCCTAGCCGCGGGTGTCTGGCATCGCAAGGAACTTCAACGGCAGTTCACAGCCGAAGGGGGCTGCTGATGGCCTCGCTCCCGCCCGCCGCCCTGCAGACAGAGCCGGGCCGGACGCTGGAGTTGCTGACGGTCCCCCAGGTCATGGCCCGCCTCCAGCTCGGCCGCTCCGCCGTCTACGACCTGCTCCGCACCGGACAGCTCGCCTCGATCACCCTCGGCCGCGCCCGCCGCATCCCCAACCACGCCCTCGCCGACTTCATTCACACCCGCCTCGAACAGGAAGCCGCCGCCTGATGACCACACCCCGCGACACGCCCGCATCCCGCCGCGTCCGCGCCAACGGTGACGGGACCGTCTACCAGCGCAAGGACAGCCGCTGGGAAGCCGCCGGATACGTCCTGGCCCCCGGCAACACGCGCCGCCGTGTCCGCGTCTACGGCGCAAGTAGGAAGGAAGCTCTGGCCAAGCTGACCGAGAAGATCGCCGCCAGCAACCGCGGCGTTCCTCTTCCCTCCGCACAGGGCAGCGTGGCCGCGTACCTGACGTACTGGCTGGAGAACGTCGCCATCCACCACCTCCGCGAGAACACCCACACCCGCTACACCACCTGCGTCCACCGGTACCTCATCCCCGGCCTCGGCAAGAAGAAGCTCACCAAGCTCACCGCCAAGGACGTCCGCACCTGGCTTACCCAGCTCCGCACCACCTGCCAGTGCTGCTCGCGCGGCATCAACGCCCGACGCGACCAGCCCCTCTGCTGCGCAGTCGGCCAGTGCTGCCACAGGCTGCTCTCCCCTCTGACGCTCACCTACCTCCACTCCGTGCTCAAATCCGCCTTGGAGCACGCCGTACGGGAGGAAGAGATCCCGCGCAACGTCGCCCGCAACGTCCGCACCAGCACCCCACGGCCCCGGCGCTTCGAACCCCTCACCGCCGACGAAGCCCGCGAGCTCCTCACCGCCACTCAGGGCCACCGGCTGCACGCGCTGTTCGAACTCGCCCTCCACACCGGCCTCCGCAAGGGCGAACTCCTCGGCCTGCGCTGGGAAGACCTCGACCTCGACGCGGGCACCGCCGCCATTCACCGCACCTTGCAGCGCACCGTCACAGGCGGGCTCACCACACTGCCCACCAAGACCCGGGCCTCCGAACGCCGCATCGCTATCCCCGACCGCTGCGTCCAGTCACTGGAGCGCCACCATGAACAGCAACAGCGTGAGCGCGAGGCAGCAGGCAACGCGTGGCAGCCCAACAGGCACGTCTTCACCACTGCACAGGGCGGACCGCTGGACCCGACCAACCTCACCCGCGCCTTCACCAGGCTCCTCCGCACGGCCGGCCTCCGCCGCATCCGCTTCCACGACCTCCGACACTCCACCGCCACCCTGCTCCTGGAACAAGGCGTTGAACTCGTCGTGATCAAGGAAATCCTCGGCCACTCCCACATCGGCGTTACCGCTACCGTCTACGCCCACGTCCGACTCCGCCTCCAGCGAGACGCCATCGACGCCCTCGGCACCGCGCTCAGCAGCCCAGAGACCACCGCGACAGCCAGCGGCGACGGCGACGACCCGCCAGCAGTAGCCGCCCTCGTCCACTGACGTTGCCGTCAACTACTGCCGTCACCCCACGCAGAAGCCCCGCCGGGACACACCCGACGGGGCTTCAGTTTGCTGCAGCTACGCGTAGCTGCAGCACTCACGCACTAGTCTCCCAGAAACCACAGATAGAGATGTGATCCATTCTCCACCTGCAGACAGAGCGTTTCGATCTCCGCTGCTGATTCCTGTCCAATAATCTCGCGGACAGACTGGTGAGCGATTTCCCGTCGAAGCCTCTCGACCTGTCGCGAATTGAACATTGTATCCGCGTAAGGCAGCAGGCTGCTCAAGAACGGAAACTTGTCTTCATCAATGCGCTGGACGGTTTCCATCCAATCCAGTCTGCAAGATCCGCGTAGCACGATTTCGCCGCTCTCCGTGCGTACCTGGGCATTGATCATCAGCCACCACCTCGTCAGTTCGGGTGAACGCTCTCGACCGCACCGTTCCGCACCCATACCGCAACCGAGAACAGATCGTTCCCGTCCGCGTCGTAGCCGATCGGGTGACGGCTTCTAATGTCGAGAATGTGGCGGTGGGCGGAACCGGTGCCGAGGTTCATGTTATCCATCGGCTTTCTCATCGCCAGCTTGGACCAGTTGCGGATATGGCCTGGCGTAACCCAGTCCTCGAATTTTGACTTCTCCGCCCATTTCCAGGAGTCCGCATGATTCGCGTCATGCCTCGGGAGGATATGTTTATCCATCACCTTATCCGAGACGGCCCCAGTCCCGCAGTTGTGAACGAGTACCGGAGTCGTCCCTGCGAGCACATAGTACGTGTGGAGGCCGTCGATGCTGAGGTCGTACGTGGTGCGCTGCGCGGTGTAGGCCTTGGTGTCGATCACCACCGTGGGGCCGCCGGTGTCGTTCTGGAGTTTCTGGCCGGCCTTGAGGTCGGCGGCCTGGGTCCAGGCGTCCTTGGTGGACTCGTAGAACTGGTGGTGCTCGGTGGTCTGGATCGTCTTCGGGCCGGACTTCGTATCGACGACGACGTCGACGTAGTCACGGTCCGTCTTGGTGACGATGACCGCCTTGACCTTGTGCTTTTCCTTCTTCTTCTTGCCGGGTTCGGCCGTCAGGACGTAGTCCCCGACCTTCACCTCGGAGATGGGCTTGGTCGTGCCGTTCGCCATCAGCACCCCGGTCAGACCGGTGAAGCTGTGCGGAACGCCGGTCCGGCAACCCGGAGAGGACGGCTGGCCGTCCGGCTCCTGCTTCGCCGTCGACTTGCGGCCGAACCTGCCGGCCGCCGCACCGAACACACCACCCGTTGCCGCGCCGACCGCCGAGGCCTTCGCCGCACCGGAGACGCTGCAGCCTTCCTCGCTGTTCACGCAGGAGATGCCGTAGCCGACCGCGCCTTCCGCAGCGCCGCCCGCCGCGCCCATCGCCGCGCCGTTCAGCGCCTTGCCGCCGACACCGGCGAGCAGACGGCCCACCGCGCCGGAGGCCGCACCGCCGGCCGCGCCACCGAGGGCGCCCGTCAGGGCCCCCACACCTACCGCCGTCGCGAAACCCGCCAGGGACTTCGGACCGTCACTCATCGCGTAGCCGACCGCGTTCGCCGCGGCACCCGCGAGCATGCCGCAACCGACGACGCCCGCACCGGCCGTCGCCGCCGTGCAGCCCGCGAAGACCACGATTCCGGTCGCCACCGAGGCAATCGTCGAAGCGTGCTGCTTCACAAAGTTGGCTGTGGCCTTCGCCGCCTTCTTGACGGCCTTGCCGACCTTCTTAGCGGCCTTCACCACCTTGTGCGCGACGCTCTTGACGGCCTTGGCGACCTTGTGGACCGTCTTCTTGACCTGCTTGACGACCTTGTGAACGTATTTCTTTACGCGCTTATACGTGCGTTTGACGTATCTCTTGACCTTTTTGACACTGTCGGCCACATAGTGCACGGCCTTCCGCACCACACGCTTGGCCTTCTTGACGGCCTTCTTGACCGCCTTCTTGACCTTCTTCGCCGCGGCCTTGACCTTCTTCGCGACCTTCTTGACGGCCTTCTTGGTCTTCTTGTAGGCCGACTTGACGACCTTCTTGACCTTCTTCTTGACCTTCTTGATGGCCTTGTCGACGAAGCTCGGCCAGTGACCCGTCGGGTCCGTCGCCGTCATCGGGTTCTGGTCCGCGTACGCGTAACGGTTCGCCGACACCGACGTCGGCAGCGGGTTCATGCCCACCGTGTCCCGGCTGTTGAACTGGCCGGTCTCCGGCGAGTACCAGCGCGCCGCCATATTGACCTTGTCGGTCTCCGGATCCGTCCACCCCGACTGATAGCCGAGCCGGCCGACCATCCCCGTCGACTCCTCGACCTTCCCGAACGGGGAGTACGTCGTCGAGCCGGACAGTGCCTCGCCGTCCGCGGTGAACTGACCCACCACGTCGTCGTGGATGTCCGTCAGCGCGAGCACCGAACCCATCGCCGACTTGATGCCCATCAGCGAACCGTCGACGTTGCGGCTGTACGACGTACCGCCATCCGACGCCACATCGTTGCCGGCCCCGCTGTACGCGAAGTCGTACACCGTGCCACCCGAACCGTCGCTCGCCTTCAGCGTCCGGTCCAGACCGTCGTACGAGTACGTCCGCTCGCCCTCGCTGATCACCCGGTTGAAGGCGTCCGCCTTCACCGACGTCTGCACACCGCCCTCGTCGGTGACCGAACTCATCGTGCCGCGCGCGGTGTACGTGTACGTGCTCTGCCCGTCCGAGCTGAGGCGGTTACGGGCGTCGTAGGTGTAGGTGTCACCGCCCACCCGGGTCCGGTTGCCGGACGCGTCGTAGCCGTACTGCTCAGTCGCGCTCCCGTTGTTCCAGGACGACAGGCGGTTCGCCCAGTCGTAGGTGTAGGTGTTCGTGCCCGCCCCGGCGACACCGGCCGTCGTCTTCGACGTCTCGTTGCCGTTGAGGTCGTAGCCGTAGGCGAACGACGCCAGCGACTTGCCCGTCGGCGAGGTCAGCCTGTCCGTCGTGAGCTGGCCCAGGGAGTCGTACGAGAAGTCACGCCTCCCCTTGCCCTGGCCGTACTCGATCGACGTCACGTTGGACTCGGTGTCATAGCCGTACGTCATCGACGTACCCGACGCACCGTCCACCGCCGACTTCAGACGGCCCGCCGTGTCGTACCCGAAGGTCGACGTGCCCGACGCGTCCTTGCGCGAGGTCATCGCCCCGTTGCCGTCGTAGGCGAACGAGGAGGTGCCGGAGGGGCCGTTGGCGCTCAGGAGCAGGCCGCGGTCGTCGTAGGAGAAGGTGTTCTTCTCCTCGTCCGTACCCGCCACCGAGGTGACCTGGTCGTCATCGTCGTAGGTGTAGGTGTGGTCGGTGGTCTCCGCCTCCGCGCCCGTGCCGTGCTGGCGGACCAGCCGGCTCCGGTCGTCGTACTCGTTGCTGACGACGACCCCGCCCGGGGAGCGCTGCTCCTGGGGGCGGCCCGCCGCGTCGTAGACCATCGTGAACGTGCGGTCCGCGAGGTCGGGGTGGGCCGGGGTGGCCGGTTCGATCGTCTTCTCCGCCATGCCCCACGTGTTGTACGTGGTGAGGAAGGCGTTGCCGCGGCCGTCGGTGAAGCGCGTACGGTTGCCCGCCGCGTCGTAGCCGAAGGTCGTGGTGATCGACTCGGTCGCCGAGACCGGCTGGACCGCCTTGGTGATCAGGCCCGTCGCATCGCTGGTGAGCGTGACGGTGTGGCCCCGGTAGTCCGTCACCGACGTCGGGTTGCCCGCACGGTCGTAGGTGGAGCTGCTGGTGCGCAGCACCTTGCCCGTCGCGTCCAGGTCCTTCGTGGCGGTCAGCTGGCCGTAGCCGTCGTAGGTGTTGGCGGTACTGGTGCTGTCGGCGTCCACCGACGTGAGCGGCCGGCCGTCCATGTCGTACGTGAAGCGGCTGGTGGCGCCCGCGGCGTCGGTCACCTCCGTCGTCTCGCCGAGGACGTTGTACTTGTAGGACTCGCTCACCCCGGTCGGGCTGACCGTCCGGGAGAGTTCACCTCCCGGCGCCTTGTACTCGTTGATGGAGGTGTACGCCCGCTCGGTCGGCTGGCGCACGATGTCCGTGTCCGTGACCGGGCGGCCGAGGTAGTCCCAGGTGGTCTCCTGGCGGGCGCCCCCGGGCCGTACGGCCGAGAGCTGGTCGCCGTTGGCGGTGTACGTGTACCGCGTCGTGGCGCCGCCGGGCTCCCGGACGGAGGCCAGGTCGCCGAGCTGGGTGTAGGTGTACTCGGTGCGCTTGCCCAGCGGGTCGACCTCGGCGGTGACCTGACCGAGCTTGTTGTACTCGTTCCAGGTCGCGGCCGTGATCGGGGCCGAGGCCCCCGGCGGGGTGTAGTCCGGCATCGTCGTCGAGGACTCCTGGCCCTCGGCGTCGTACGCCGTCGTCACCACGTTGCCCAGTGCGTCGGAGGACTCGGTGTCCTCGCCGAACGTGTTGTAGCCGGTCATCGACACCGGACGGACCGACACCGGGGTGCCACCGCCGGTCTCGCTGCTGACCGCCGGCTCGGTGACGCTGGTCTGCTGACCCGCCTCGTCGTAGCCGTAGTCGGTGGTGACTCCGTTCTCGTCGGTCATGGACAGCGGCAGGCCGCGCTGGTCCAGCTTCCAGGCGTTGGTGCGGACGGAGCTGCCCGCTGCCGGGAGGGTGCCGCCCTTGAGCGCGGCCACCTGGGGGGCGGTCAGCGCCTCGCCGTAGACCTGGATGTCGCTGAGCGCGCCGTTGGTGTTCTCCTTACCGGGGATCCTGCGGCCGATCTGGAGCGGGCCCGTGGCGTCCCAGGGTGTGGTGAACGCCGTCGAGGTGCCGGCCTGGGCGCCGTTGACGTACAGCCGGATCTGGGCCGCTTCCTTGTCGTACACACCGGTCAGGTGGGTCCAGGTGCCCGTGGTCACCGCCGCGGTGCCGGAACTGGCCCGCACGATGACCGGGCTCGCCATGTCCGAGCTGTGCCGGTTGAACGTCCAGCCGTACGCCGTGGAGTAGTACAGCTGGAACCCGCTGGCGGACTCCCCGGACTGGGCCAGGAAGGTGTTGTTGGCCGCCGTGGAGTTCAGCTTCACCCACGTCGAGACGGTGAAGGAGCCGCCGGTGTTGACCACCGCGCCCTTCGTCTCGCCGTAGGCGTTCGCCGTGCCGTCGAAGACGGTGGCGCCGCCCCGCTCGGTGGAACGGGTGACCCCGCTGCCGAAGGTGGCGGTGTTGTTGCCGCCGGAGGAGTCCGCGGCCGTGGGACCGCTGGTCTCGGCCAGCTTCCAGCGGGCCACCGGTGCGGTGGTGCCGTCGTGGAGGGTGGATCCGGTGACGTTGCCGAGGTTGTCGTAGAGCGTGTCCTCGGTGCTGGTACGGCCGTCGGCCGGGTCGAGGTCGGTCTCCGAGACGACGTTGTCGTCCGGGTCGTAGCTCACCTTCGTGGTCCGGGCGAGCCCGCCCGGGTCCAGGACCGACGACGTGGTGCGGTCGGACGCGTCCACCGTGAAGGCGGAGACGGTCTGGCCGTCGTTGGTGACCTGCTTGACCAGGTTTCCGGCCGCGTCGTAGGTGTTGGCCTCCTCGGTGAAGGAGAGGCCGTTGGCCGGGTCCTTGCGCACGACCGAGGCGGCGAGTCCGTCGTCGGTGTACGTGTACGCCGTGACGTGGCCCATCGCGTCGGCGATCGACGCGAGCCGGCCCGCCGGGTCGTAGGCCCGGGACTCCTGCACGAGGGTCGTGGGCGGCGACGGGTTCGCCGGGTCGCCCGTGTAGTTCAGCAGGTTGGTGGTGAGGGGCCTGCCCTCGCCGTCGAAGGTGTACGTGTTGACGTTGCCGGCCGGGTCGGTCTCCTTGACCTTGTTGCCGTACACGTCGTACTCGAACGACGTGGTGTCGCCGCCCGGGTCGGTCCGCGACGCCATGCGGTTGTACGCGTCGTACGTGATCGAGGTGGCGCGGGAGGCGTCACCGCCGGTCAGGTCGGCGACCGTCTGCGAGGAGACGTTGCCGTCGGGGTCGTACACCGTGCTCGTGCGCCCGGTGTGGACGGCGCCGGTGACCCGGTTGGTGACCGGCGGGTCGGTCTCGGTGAGGACCTGGTCGTCCTTGTCGTACGTCAGGGTCGTGGTGAGGCCGGCCGGCTGCGCGTCGGTCACCTCGGTCCTGGTGAGCTGCCGCCCCAGGTTGTCGTAGGTGCTCCTCTCCTTGGCGCCGTTGGCGTCGGTCACCTCGGCGACGTCACCGTTGGCGAAGTAGGAGTACCCGGTCCGTCTGCCGCCCGGAGTGACCACTTCGGCGACCAGCCCGGCCGGCGCCTTCGCGGTGCCGCCCTCGGCCGCCGCGGTGGTGGCGGTCGTGTACGCGGTGGTGGCGGTCCGCCCGTTGGGGTGGCCCGGCACCGGTGGCGTCGTCACCGAGGTGAGGTTGCCCGCCGTGTCGTACGCGTAGCCGGTCAGGTACGTGTTGTCCGTCGGCCCCGAGGAACGGCCGTCGCGCTCGGTGAGCACCAGGTCGTTGCGCGGGTCCATCGGCGGGAACGCCGTGGTCGAGTCCGGGTAGTACGTGTAGTAGTCGGTGGCGCACTTGCCCGCGGCCGTGTCCTGGCACATGGTCTGGGAGACCGTGTTGCCGCGGATGTCGTGGCCGGTGATCGAGCGGTTGCCGTTGGCGTCGGTCACGGTGTGCAGGAAGCCCGCCGTGTCGTAGCCGTACGTGGTCCGCTTGCCGTTGGTGTCGATCGCGGTCAGCAGACGGTTGCCCATCTCCGCGTCGTACACGTAGGTGAGCGTCTTCTCGGTGGGGTCGGTGAGCTTCACCGTCCGGACCGGCGCGACGCCCGCGGAGGCCTTGTACGCCGACCAGTGCTGCTCGACCTGCTCCTCGGTGAGGCCGGCCGCGTGCACGGCGACCTCGGCGATGGAGCCGGTGAAGTAGCTGACGTCGGCCGGGGGGTTGTTCCAGCCCTTGGCGAAGCCCGCGCCGATGAAGGTCCGGGTGTTGGCCTGGTCGTTCGGCGCCCCGCTGTAGTCGCCCTGCTTGACGCCGTCGACGTACAGCGTCTGCGTGGTGCCGGTCGCGGAGAGCACCGCGTGGTGCCAGGCGTTGTTGTCGACCTTGTCCTTGGAGCCGAACTCCGTGGCCGCCGAACCGGCCGCGCTGTACCAGTGGCCCCGCAGCTTGCCGTCGGAGCCGACGTACAGGACAGGGCTGTAGTTGCCGCCCGCACCGGCCACGTCGGTCACGGCCTTGGCCTGGTCGGCGACCAGCACACCGGGCTTGGCGGTCTTGAACCACAGCTCGACGGAGCGGTCGCCCTTGCCGTGCCAGGACGCGTACGGGATCTCCGCGTACGAGCTGGTGCCGTCGAACTGCGCCGCCGTGACGTCACCGGCCCCGAAGGGTCCGGCCACGCCCTGGGTGACGCTGTTGTACGTGCCGAAGCCGGTGTGCAGCTCGTTGGCGGCCTGCGCCGCGCCCTGGGTGTCGTCCAGGCGCCAGTAGCCGGCCGGTGCCGAACCCATCACCGCCGAGCGGTAGACCTGGGACGAGCCGGTGACCGTGGCCGGGTTCAGCTTCCAGGTGCCGCCGTCGCCGTCGGTGGCCTGGACGACCAGGTCGTCCGTGGTGCCGTAGGTGACGGCCGACTGGGTCTTGCCGTTCGGCGTGGTGATCTTGTCGAGCAGTCCCGCGGACCGGGTGGCCGCCCGGTACTGCGCGGTGATGACCGACGGGTCGAGCGCCTCGGTGTAGACCGCGACCTCGGCGAGCTGGCCCGCGTAGTGCCCCAGCTTGTCGGAGGTGTTCATGGCGGGCCAGCCGTCGGTGTTCACCCCGGCGCCGAAGGAGATGTAGGGCTGCTCCCAGTCGTTGATGGTGCCCGCGAGGCTGCCCTGCTTGGCGCCGTCGAGGTAGAGCGTCTGGCTGGTGGCCGCGCCGGTGAGGGCGACGTTGTGCCACTTGCCGTCGGTGACGGTGGCCGTGGACGCGGTCGTGGTCATGCACCCCGGTGACATGGCGAGGCAGCCGCGGAGCTTGCCGTCCGTGCCGACGTACACCGCCGGGGTGTTCTTCTTCGTGTTCGCGACCGGGTCGGCGTCGCTGAGCGGCTTGTCCCCGTAGTAGAAGAGGACACCGCCCGCCTGCGTGGTCCTGAACCACAGCGACACCGTCGTGTACGAGGGCGTGGCGCCGGGGGCGCTCGGGATCTCGACGTACGACGTGGTGCCGTTGAAGGTGGCGGCCTTCTGTGTGGAGCCGGTCAGCGGGCCGGTCCCGCCGAGGGTCACATCGCGGTAGAGGCCGTTGAACTTGCCCTGGTTGAGGTCGACCGCGTCGCTCGCGACCGTGCCGCCGGTCTCCCCGAGCCGCCAGTACGCGAACGGGTCCGCGTCCATGACGGTGGTGCGGTAGTGGTTGCCCGTGGCGTAGCCGTAGACCGTGCACTTGGTGGGGTCGGCGGGCGGGCAGACCTTGGTGAGCTGGTCACCGGTGTAGCCGTAGCTCCAGACCTGGGCGGTGCTCGCGTCCCCGGCCTTGGCGGGGTCCGTGGTCACGGTCGACACGTGCGGGGCGGTGGCCCCGGCCGGTGTCTGCCAGGCGAAGGACAGGGAGCGGTTGGAGGTGGTGTTGGTGACCTTGCCGAGCTTGCCGCTCGTGTAGGTGAAGGTCTCCGCGCGGCCCGCGTAGTCCTTGATCGAGGAGATCGCGAACGTGCCGGTGCGGCCCGTCACCGCCTGCTGGAAGTGGTAGGCGGTGAAGTCCTTGTCGGTCAGCGTGTATCCGCCGCCGGACGTGGCGGGCGCGAGTCGTGCGTACCGTCCCATCGGCGGTACGAAGGTGCCGTCGGCGTTGCGGCCGAAGGCGACCTGTTCGCCGCCCGGGTAGGTGATCACGACGCTGGTGAGCGTGCCGGAGCCGTCCTTCACCTCGGCGGCCGTCATGTCGGTGACCGTCGCCCAGCCGGCGCCGAAGGCCCCGTCGGTGCGCGGGTCGCGGCTGTTGTACGAGCGCTCGACGGACAGCGACGGGCCGACGACCTCGACCTCTGCGTCGGTGTCCTCGGTGGTGTAGTTCGCGTCGCTCGGGTCGAATTCGTGGCCGTCGGTGTTCTGGGCGAGGCCGGAGGTGACCGGTGGCTGGGGAACGGCGGTGGCGAACCGGCTCGCCGAGTACATCACCGAGTCGTATCCGTCGGTGACGCTGACGTACCAGGCGTAGTTCTTGCTCCACTTGAGCTTGCCGGCGGGTATCTTCCAGCTGCTCTTGGTGACGATCCCGGAGGTGGCGACGGGCGTGGTGCTGTCACTGTCCGCGTCGTACACCTCGAAGGCGTACGTCAGCGACGGCATCGGCCACTTGTCGGCGTCGCTCGCGTAGACCAGCAGCTCCGGCTGGAGGGTGTTCGACTGGTGGTTCTCCGGCGGGTACTGGGCGTTGATCTGCGGGGCCTTGTTGGCCGTGTACGTCAGATCCAGGGCGGGCCGGAAGGCCGCCGTGGTGCTGTTGTCGGAGTGGAACTTCTTCCAGTGCAGCCCGTCGCCGGTCGGCGCGGTCAGGGCCAGACCGTACTGGGCGCTGCCGGTGGCGACGCCGTCGAACCAACCCGTGGACAGCTTGACCGGCATCTTCACGCCGACACTCAGGCTGTTGGCGCTGTTGCTGCAGGAGGCTCCGGGCGCGACCGTGGCGGTGCCGATCGCGGCGCCGTATGCCGGGCCCGGATAGGAGGTGACACCGGCCGGCGTCCAGGACTTCGTCACCGGGCTCACCGAGAACGGTTCCGCGGTGCAGGTCGCGGACCAGATCGCGTACACGTTCAGCGTCGCGGCGGTGACCCGCTGGCCCTTGAGCGTGGTGCCCAGCGAGGAGAACTGGAGGAAGGAGTTCGCCTTGTTGGTGCCGGAGTCGTAGCTGCCGACCTTGAGCTGGTTCTCGGTGGAGTGGTCACCACCGATCGTGTTCTGCGCGTACGTCGAGTTGCCGGCGGTGATCGTCGGGTCCACGGTGACGGGGTAGGCACGGGCGGGGTCGTCCAGCCACGCGCGGTCGGCGGTCAGGCGCAGGGCGGGCTTGCCGTCCGCGGTGGTCAGTTCGTAGCTCAGCGCGCGGGAGATCGCCGCGTCGCCGGAGCGGGGGTCGATCCTGGAGTCCTCCATGAAGGCGTGGGGGATGGTGGCGGTCACCTCCCCGTCCCCGTCGGTGAACCGGACGTCGCCGTTGTCCGCCACGCGCGGGGTGAGCCCCTGGGCATCGAGCGGGAACAGCCAGGAGTTGGGTGCGTCGGGCGACCGCAGGACCAGTCGTTCCTTGAGGCCCTCGGCGAGCGGTGAGAGCAGCAGGTCGGTGTCCGGCAGGACGTCGGCGTACGTCGCCGTGTTGTCGGCGTCGACGACGGCGACGGCCTTGCGCGCACCGCGGAGCGAGTAGGCGAGGCTGCGGCCCGCGCCGAAGTCGACGGAGGCGAGCTGCTGGTCGCCCGCGTCCGGGGCGAACTCGACGTCGAGCGAGTTGGCGGCCTGCTGGAGCCTGCCGTTCCCGTCCCGGGTCAGATCGGTGTCGATCGGCTTCCAGGTGCCGTCGGCAGCCTTGAAGTTGGACCGGCTCGCGTAGTGCCGGACGGTGGTCGATCCGTCGGTGTTGACGAAGTAGTCGGAGGTCGCGGTGGACTTCTTCGCGTTCCGCTTGCTGGTCTTCGCGTCGAAGCTCTTGGCGTTGCCCGCGGCGGGGTCGGTGACGGCCGTGCCGGGGCGCTCCGTCGTCCGGGAGTAGGCGTCGAGTTCGCCCTTGCCCTTGCCGGCGCGGTGGCCCACCGCGAGCTTGCCGCGGGTCTGGTCGGCGGTGGCGGTGTGGCTCCTGCCGCGGGCGGTTCCGCCCTCCTGGTCAGGGGTGTGCAGGGGCGAGTCGTCCAGCCACTTCCACAGACCGGACAGGGACATCCGGGGCATCGAGAGCGCCGGAAGCGTCTGATCCGTGGCGGACGCCGTCTCGGTGGTGAGCATGCACGAGAACGAGACGAGTACGGCGAGTGCCGTGCCTCGCGCCCTGCGACGCCCGACGGGGCCCGGAGGGAACAACGATGATGGTCTTCGCCATCGAGCACGCATGGGGACTGCTTTCTCTTCACGAGGCCTACATATGGCCTCGCGAGATTGCCCCAACCGCGCACACAAGATCCACTCATTCCGGTGGGAACTTATGCGATGTTTATCTCATTGCTCGTATGTCCCCGACCCGCCTACGGCTGACGGTTCTTGACGACCCGTCGGACCGCCTCCGCGACCCGGTCCGGCAGCCCGTCGCCCGGGGCGACGACGGTGAGGTTGCCGGCCGACCCGCCCCCGCCGTCCGCCGCGGACCCGACGACCACGAACTCCACCCGGGGGTGGCCGCTCGCCGCCTTCCGCACGGTCCCCGTCTGGGCCGGGCCGACAGCCAGGACGACTTCGCAGTCCCGCTGGATGAGGCCGTTCAGATGCGGCAGCGCGTTCGCGGCCGACTGCTCGCCCATGACCGGAACATGAGTGACCCGGACCCGGGTGTCGCCGGAGGCACGCTCCATGCCCTGCCAGACCGCGGCGGCGGGGGTCCCGGCCGTGATGCCGTCCTCCCCGGTGAGCAGGCACGCGTCGAAGTCCCGGTACTGCCGCGCCCTGGCGTCCGGCGGGCTCGCCGCCTCGCCGTCGCCGCCGAACAGCCACGCGGCGCCGGCCGCGCAGACCACCAGCAGCAGCCCGGCTCCCGCCCAGGCGCCCCGGCGCCCGCGCAGCAGTCCGGCCGAGCGGTCGAGCAACTGCCTTACCCCGGAACGCCGGCGCGGCTCCGGCCGGCCGCCCCGCCAGGTGCGCCGGGTCTTCACTCGGCACCCGCGGTGACAGCGCCGGCCGCCCGCCGCCCCGGCCCGGCGAACAGGGCGTGCGCCGCCGCCCCGAGCGTGGTGACCAGCATCAGCAGCAGATCCACCGCGAACTCCGCTCCCCGCGTCTGCGCCGGGGTGAGGACGGCCCAGGCCACCCAGGCCGCGTTGGCCGCCGCGAACCCGGCGCACACCAGCCAGTCGAAGGCCCGTCGCCGCCGCGCGGCGACGACGAGGGACGGCACGAAGGACAGCATGCCGAGGGTGACCACCGGCACCGCCGCCAGCAGAACGCGAGGCGTCACCGCCCTCACGACCGAGCCCGCCGAGCCCGCCGAGGGATCCGGCCCGGCGGCCGAGGACCCACCTGATTTCACGCGCTGCTCCTTACGGAGGAAGCGGGCGGCCGGCTCGGATCGGCCGGGGCCGTTCGCACAGACGCCCGACAGAATCGGACGCCGTACAGTACACCGTTCCTTCACAGGTTCGGCACACCAGGCGCCTTGCCGGACGGCCCCGCCCGCGTGGTTCCTCGCGCGGTCAGCCGCCGCACAGCTCCAGCATGACCTTCTTGTCCGCCGTCGTGACCGGGAGTGCGTACTTCAGCGAGACCTGGGCGAACCGCAGCGCGTACGAGCACCGGACCGGCTTGTACGGCGGCAGCCAGGACGCGGGGCCCGAGTCGCGCTTGGCGTTGTTGGCCGGGCCGTCCACCGGGAGCAGGTTGAGCGGGTCGTTGGCGATCTGCTGCCGCTTCGCCTCGTTCCAGCGGGCGGCGCCCATCTGCCAGTCGTACGACAGCGGCATGACGTGGTCGATCTGGACCTTGGTGGCCTGCTTCTTGCGCCACTCGATGGTCGAGCCGGTGTACGGGTCCTTGAGCGACATGGCGACGACCACACAGTCGGACCCCGACCGGAGCTCGACCTTCTTCCCGTCCCTGGCCAGCAGGTCGTTGCGGGTGTCGCACCCGTTGCGGGAGAGCGGTATGCCGTCGACGGAGTCCTTCCACGCGTAACCGAACTTGTCCCGCTCGTAACCGGTCTTGGGACCACGCCCCTTGGTGGCCACCTTCGCGATGACCTTCCGGGCCGCCGCCCGGTCCGCGTCGGAGGTCAGGGGCGCCAGGCCCGGCTTCGTGCCGTCGGCGTTGTCGAGCGGACTGGCACCGAAGCCGGTGACCGGCCCCCCGCCACCGTTCGAGCCGGTGCCCGGGGACTCGGCCCCGGACGTGATCTTCTCGGGGTCGCAGCCGGCCAGGGCCAGCACGGCGGCCATGCCGAGGGCGGGCACCATCACTCGATAAGCGCGGGGAGATATCACTCGAAGCCGTCCTGACGGGGAGAAAGCCGAACCAACCCGGGAATCCTACGGACGTCTGCCCCGCCCTGACGCATCCATGACCGATGTTCGCCGCGGATGCGTCCCGGATCACACGGCCCGGCCGGGCTCAGCGACTTCGAGGAGTGGGACGCGGGCGCGGGAGCCGTTCTTCGCGGTCTCCGTCAGCCGGTGGTACGGCGATCCTGATCTCGTACCGCAGCTCCTGACCTCGCGGCGGCATCACCATCACGTCGGCCTGAATGGGCCGGTCGTCGCCGTCCAGTGTGAGCCGCGTCAGTTCGAGCACCGGCTCGCCCGCCGCCAGGGACAGCGCCGCCCGCTCGCTCCCGGACGGCATGCGGGCCACCACGGCCTCCTGTGCCCGGACACCGGCGAAGCCCAGATCGGCCAGCAGCCGGATGGCCCCTCCCCGGATCTTTCCCGTGCCGGCCAGGCCCGTGCCCCGGGCGATCTCCACCGGGTAATAGGTGTCGGTCAACTCGCACGCCTCACCGTCGAGATACATGATGCGGCGACGCTCGACCACGTGACTCCCCCGCTCCAGCCGGAGCAGATCGGCCACCCGGTCGGGAGCGACCACCTCTCCGGCCCGCACGATCCTCTGCGTACCGCTTCGCCCGGCGGCCGCCGCCTCGGCTCCCCAGGCATCACCCCCGCCCCGGACAGGTGGCGTCAGGTACCGGGCGGACGTGCCGGCCCGCTCGACTTCACCCATGACCTTCTCCTCCCCCCTTCGCCCCTCCCTACGACCCCAGGATCGTGGTGAGGAACTCCCCCGTCCACGCCAGGAGTTCGCGGCCCACCACCGGCTTGCCGCCGATCCGGCCGGCCGTGGGGCGCGGGACCAGGATCTGGTGGAGGGCCGGCTTGATGATCGTCTTGGGGTGCAGGCGCTTCAGGCGGAGTTCCTGGGACTCGCGCAGCTCCACCGGGGCGAAGCGGATGTTCGAGCCCTGGAGGACGATGTCGCCGACACCGCAGGCGCGGGCCAGCATGCGCAGGCCGGCCACCAGGAGGAGGTTCTCGACCGGTTCCGGGAGCTTGCCGTAGCGGTCGGTGAGCTCCTCGCGGACCGCCCTGATGTCCTCCTCCGAGTTGGCCGAGGCCATGGAGCGGTACGCCTGGAGGCGGAGCCGCTCGCCGGGGGCGTAGTCGTGCGGGATGTGCGCGTCGACCGGGAGCTCGATCTTGACGTCCAGCGGCGGTTCCTCCTCCACGCCGCCTTCGAGGGAGGCCCGGTAGCCGGCGACCGCCTCGCCGACCATGCGGATGTACAGGTCGAAGCCGACGCCCGCGATGTGGCCGGACTGTTCGCCGCCCAGGAGGTTGCCCGCGCCGCGGATCTCCAGGTCCTTCATGGCCACGTACATGCCCGCGCCCATCTCGGTGTGCTGGGCGATCGTGGCGAGCCGCTCGTGGGCCGTCTCGGTGAGCGGCTTCTCCGGCGGGTAGAGGAAGTAGGCGTAACCGCGGTCGCGGCCACGGCCCACGCGGCCGCGCAGCTGGTGGAGCTGGGAGAGGCCGAAGTTGTCGCCGCGCTCCACGATCAGGGTGTTGGCGTTGGAGATGTCGATGCCGGACTCGACGATCGTCGTCGAGACCAGGACGTCGAACCTCTTCTCCCAGAAGTCCACCACCACCTGTTCCAGGGCCTGTTCGGACATCTGGCCGTGGGCGGTGGCGATCCGCGCCTCCGGGACGATCTCCCGCAGCCGGGCGGCGGCGCGGTCGATGGACTCGACGCGGTTGTGGATGTAGAACGCCTGGCCCTCGCGGAGCAGTTCACGGCGGATGGCCGCGCCGATCTGCTTCTCCTCGTACGGGCCGACGAAGGTGAGGACGGGGTGGCGCTCCTCGGGCGGGGTGGTGATCGTCGACATCTCGCGGATGCCGGTGACGGCCATTTCGAGCGTACGGGGGATGGGCGTCGCGGACATGGTGAGGACGTCCACGTTGGCGCGGAGCTTCTTCAGCTGCTCCTTGTGCTCGACGCCGAAGCGCTGTTCCTCGTCGACGATGACCAGGCCCAGGTCCTTGAACCGCGTCTCGGAGGAGAAGAGGCGGTGGGTGCCGATGACCAGGTCGACGGAGCCCTCGCGGAGCCCTTCGAGGGTCGCCTTGGAGTCGGACTCGGACTGGAAGCGGCTCAGCGCCCGCACGTTGACGGGGAACTGGGCGTACCGCTCGGAGAACGTGCCGAAGTGCTGCTGGACCAGGAGGGTCGTGGGGACGAGGACGGCGACCTGCTTGCCGTCCTGGACCGCCTTGAAGGCCGCGCGCACCGCGATCTCCGTCTTGCCGTAGCCGACGTCGCCGCAGATCAGCCGGTCCATGGGGACGGACTTCTCCATGTCCTCCTTGACCTCGGCGATGGTGGTGAGCTGGTCGGGCGTCTCCGCGTGCGGGAAGGCGTCCTCCAGTTCGCGCTGCCAGGGCGTGTCCGGGCCGAATACATGGCCGGGGGCCGCCATCCGGGCGGCGTAGAGCTTGATCAGGTCGCCGGCGATCTCCTTGACGGCCTTCTTGGCGCGCGCCTTCGTCTTGGTCCAGTCGGCGCCGCCGAGGCGGTGCAGGGTGGGTGCCTCGCCGCCGACGTACTTGGTGACCTGTTCCAGCTGGTCGGTCGGGATGTAGAGCCGGTCGCCGGGCTGGCCGCGCTTGGCGGGGGCGTACTCGACGAGGAGGTACTCGCGGGTGGCGCCCTGCACCGTGCGCTGCACCATCTCGATGTAGCGGCCCACGCCGTGCTGCTCGTGGACGATGTAGTCGCCCGTCTCCAGTGTCAGCGGGTCGATGCTCTTGCGGCGGCGGGCCGGCATCCGGCCCAGGTCCTTGATGGCGGTGCGCTGACCGGTCAGGTCCGTCTCGGTCAGGACGGCGAGCTTGAGTTCCGCGTCGACGAAGCCGTGGTCGATGGCGCCGCAGGAGACGTGGACCAGGGACGGCGAGATCTCCGCCAGGTTCTGGTCGAGACGGGCCGGGATGCCCTCGCCGCCCAGCACCTCGACGGTGCGGGAGGCGAGGCCCTGGCCCTCGGTGACGTACACCGTGCGCCAGCCGTCGGCCAGCCAGCCCTTGGTGTCGGCGAGCGCGCGGGCGGTGTCGCCGCGGTACGCCTCCGGGGCGTGCATCCGGAGCTTGAGGGTGTCCTCGTCGAGCTCCGCGTCGGCGGCGAACGGGGAGACCGACCACCACATCATCTCCAGCTCGCGGGCCCGGTCGCGGACGTCCGCGATGCCCCGCAGCGAGGCCGCGCCGACATCGATCGGGGCCACGCCGCCGCCCGCGGTGGCCGCCCACGACGCCTCCAGGAACTCCTGGCTGGTGGCGACCAGGTCCGCGGCCCGGGTCCGGACCCGCTCGGGGTCGCAGACCACGGCCATCGAGCCCCGGGGCAGCACGTCGATCAGCAGCTCCATGTCGTCGACGAGGACGGGTGCGAGGGACTCCATGCCCTCCACCGCGATGCCCTCGGCGATCTTGTTGAGGAGTTCGCCCAGCTCGGGGTGTTCCTCCGCGAGCGCGGCGGCCCGCTCGCGGACCTCGTCGGTCAGCAGCAGCTCGCGGCAGGGCGGCGCCCACAGCCCGTGGGCGGCGATCTCCAGGGACCGCTGGTCAGCGATCTTGAAGTAGCGGATCTCCTCGACGTCGTCGCCCCAGAACTCCACCCGAAGGGGGTGCTCCTCGGTCGGCGGGAAGACGTCCAGGATGCCGCCGCGCACCGCGAACTCGCCGCGCTTCTCGACCAGCTCGACCCGGGAGTACGCGGCTGCCGCGAGGGCCTCGACCGTCTCCCCGAGATCGGCGCTCTGCCCGATCCGCAGCGCCACGGGTTCCAGGTCGCCGAGCCCCTTGACCTGCGGCTGGAGCACGGAGCGGACCGGCGCGACGACGACGGAGACCGGCCCGGTCTCCGGGTCGTCCTGCCTCGGGTGCGCGAGACGGCGCAGCACGGCCAGGCGGCGGCCCACGGTGTCGGAGCGGGGCGAGAGCCGCTCGTGCGGCAGCGTCTCCCAGGACGGGAACTCCGCGACCGTGTCGGGCGGCAGCAGCGTGCGCAGCGCCGCCGCCAGGTCCTCGGCCTCGCGTCCGGTCGCGGTGACGGCGAGCACGGTCCGCCCGGCGTCCCTGGCCAGCGCCGCCACGGCGAAGGGCCTGGCGGCGGGCGGGCCGACCAGGTCGATGTGCGTCCGGTGGCCGTCTCCGGCGGCCTTCACCGCTTCGGACAGTGCCGGGTCACGTACGACGACATCCAGCAGACCGTGCAGGCTCATGAAGGGCTTCCGTCCGGGGGGGGTAACGAGGGTGGGGCCTGGCAGCCGGCTGCTGCCAGGGGGCAACGCGAAGGGCCCGACACGTCGTACGGGCCGGGGTCTCCAGCGTACGACTCCGGTCGGACAGCCGCTTCCGCAACGGACATCCGGGGCGGCGCAGGGACGCGATCCGGCCCCGGGGCGTTTGGAGGAACGCCCCGGGGCCGGAATCGCCAGTCTACGGTGAGCGCCCCCTCACCCGTCCGTGGCGGCCACGCTCCTGGTGCCGTCCGCGCGGGACCCGGGCCGTGCCCGGAAGTCGACGACCACCCGGCCGGGCTCGATCGCCACGAGGAGAACGGAGTCCAGCGCCACCGCCACCCGCTCCAGCAGATGCAGGGTCGGCAGGCACCGGCCGCGCTCCAGCCGGGATATCGCCGCCTGCGACATCCCGGCGAGTGCGGCGAGCCCGGCCTGTGTCATCCCGATCTCCTGGCGCCGGTCGCGCACCGCACGGCCGAAGCGCTCCTCCAACGCCGGCTCGCGGCGCCCGCTGCCCACCGTCCCCGTCAACCCCGCCCCCCGCTGCTGTCCGTGTGACCGAAACTACAAGAAGACCGTGGGCGCGAAGGCGTTCCGGGCCTCGCACAAGAAGCGCATCGACAAGGCGTTCCTGCACGACATGAATCGTGTCTGCGGGCGGACTTTCTGGGCCGACCCCTACACCAAGTCCCAGCGCAAGAAACTGAAGGCGGCCTGCAACAAGACCGCCAAGACCTACTACGACACCGTCCAGTCCTTCAAGTAGCGGACCGCTGACGCACCATTCCTCCCCAGGAGATAGCGCGCAGCCGGTGACCATTTCTGGCCACCGGCTGCGCGCTATCTCTTTCCGGCCCCGCGCCGGCCCTTCTCTATTCCGTCGCGATGGCGTTCAGGACGTTCATCCGGCCGGCCCGGAATGCCGGGACCAGAGCCGCGAACAGTCCGACGAAGGCCGAACCGACGAATACCGCGATGATGGTCGGCCAGGGGATTTCGAGGATCTTCATCCCCTCCAGCGCGAGCAGCTTGTGCGCCACCGCTCCCCAGCCCATTCCGAGGACGAGTCCGAGCAGCGCGCCGAAGACGGCGATCACAACGGATTCCAGCCGGATCATGCGACGGAGTTGCCGGCGGGAGAGGCCGATGGCGCGAATGAGGCCGATCTCCCGGGTGCGCTCCACCACCGAGAGCGCGAGGGTGTTCACCACGCCGAGCACCGCGACGATGATGGCCAGGGCGAGCAGCCCGTAGACGATCTTCAGCAGCTGACCGATCTGGTCCTTCAGCTCCTGCTTGAAATCGGTCTGGTCGAACACCTTGATGGTCGGGTCCGTGGCCACCGCGGCCTTGAGCGACTTGTACGCCTGGTCCTGCTGGTCCGGCGCCGCCTTCGCGAACACGATCGCGTCCAGAGGCATGCGGTCGGCCGGGACGTGGCGCGCCGCCGTGGTGATGTTCGTGTACATCGCCCCGCTGTCGAGGGCGGAGTCGTCGGAGGTGATGGCGGCGATCTTCAGCGTCGCTGTCGAGCCGTGCTCGAAGGCGACCTTCAGCCGGTCCCCGACCTTGGTCCCGTGGCGCTTCGCGAACTTCGAACCGACGGACATCGCGTCCTTGCCGTAGGCGGCGGAGAGCTCGCCCGACAGCGTGTCGCGCCTGAGATCCTGCGCGTACGTCGGATCGGCGGCGGTCAGGCCCACCTTCTCGGTGCCGCCTCCCGGCAGCGTCAGCTTGGCGCGCACCTCCTTGAGATGTGTGACGTGGGCCAGGTGGGGTGCGCCCTCGACCGCTGCGGAGGCCTGCCGGCTGACCGGCCTCCCGCTGTCGCCGCTGCCCACCTGCACGATGAAGTCGGCGCCCACCGACTTGTCCAGCTCGTCGGTGGCCGAGGCGACCATCGAGGAGCCCACCACCGAGAGGCAGGCCACCAGGGCCAGGCCGATCATCAGGGCGGCGCCGGTCGCCCCGGTGCGGCGCGGGTTGCGCAGGGCGTTGCGCTCCGCGAGCCGGCCGACCGGGCCGAACAGGCGCAGGACGACGACGCTGAGCGCCCGCACGACGACACTGGCGAGCAGCGGGCCGATCACGATGAAGCCGAGGAGGGTGAGGACCACGCCCAGGCCGAGGAAAAGCGAGCCCTCGCTCGCCTTGTCCGCCTGGGCCGTCGTCCACAGCGCGGCCACGCCGGCGCCGGTGAGGACCAGGCCGAGGCCGGCCCGGATCCAGCCCGACTTGGCGTCGGCCGGGGTGCCCGAGTCGCGCAGGGCGGCCATCGGGGAGACCTTGCCGGCCCGGCGGGCCGGGACGTAGGCGGCGAGGACGGTCACGATGATGCCGAGCGCGAGTCCGAGCACCGGAGTCGTCCAGGCGATGGTGAGGTCCTCGGTGGACAGCTCCATGCCCACGGCGCCCATGACCTTCATCAGGCCGACGGCGAGTCCGACCCCGGCGGCGACGCCGAGGACCGATCCGACGATGCCGAGGAGTACCGCCTCCAGCAGCACGGACCGGTTGACCTGCTTGCGGCTGGAGCCGATGGCCCGCATCAGGCCGATCTCGCGGGTGCGCTGGGCGACCAGCATCGAGAAGGTGTTGACGATGAGGAAGATGCCGACGAGGAAGGCGATCCCGGCGAAGCCGAGCATCGCGTACTTCATGACGTCGAGGAACGAGCCCATGGAGTCCTTGTTGGCGTCCGCGGCCTCCTTCTGGGTCTGGAGCTTGTACGCGGACGAGCCGTCGAGTGCGGTGGCGACGTTCCGCTTCAACTGTGCGTCGTCCACGCCCGGTTCGGCGGTGACGGAGATCTGGGTGAAGAGGTCGGGGGCGCCGAGCAGCTTCTGCTGGGCGGTGGCGGTGTCGAGGTAGACGATCGCCGCGCCGGGGTTGGTGACCTTGAAGGCGGCGATGCCGCTGATCCTGGCCCGGATGTCGCCGGTGACGGCGATGGTGCGCAGTTCGTCACCGAGCTTCAGGTGGTGCTTGTCCGCGGTGTCGGCGTCGACCATCACCTCGGTGGGACCCCGCGGTGCGTGGCCGGAGGTGATCTCCATCGAACGGAGTTCGTTCTGCGTCCAGTTGCCGGCGATCGTGGGGGCGCCGGTCTCGGAGCCCATGTTCTCGTTGTGGCGGTCGACGACGGTGACGGCCATGCTGGAGATGGCACCCTCGGCCCTCTTCACCCCGTCGGCCTTCTCGACCTGTGCGATGACGGAGGCGGGCAGCGACTCGGGCTTGCCGTTCTGGGGGTTGTCCTCGATCGTCGCGGCCTTCGGGCTGACGGTGACGTCGGCCGAGGTCGCGGCGAAGAGCTTGTCGAACGTGGTGTTCATCGTGTCGGTGAAGACGAGCGTGCCGCAGACGAACGCCACCGACAGCAGGACGGCGACGGCGGAGAGCGCCATGCGTCCCTTGTGCGCGAAGAAGTTGCGCATCGAGGTCTTCCAGACGGTCATGAGGTCCGCCCGCGTGCGTCGAAGTCCTTCATCCGGTCCAGCACCTGGTCCGCGGTCGGGTTGAGCATCTCGTCGACGATGCGCCCGTCCGCGAGGTACAGCACCCGGTCCGCGTAGGAGGCGGCGACCGGGTCGTGGGTGACCATGACGATGGTCTGGCCGAGGTCGTCGACGGACTTGCGCAGGAAGTCCAGCACTTCGGCGCCGGCCCGCGAGTCCAGGTTCCCGGTCGGCTCGTCGCCGAAGATGATCTCGGGCTGGGCGGCGAGCGCCCGCGCGACCGCGACCCGCTGCTGCTGGCCGCCGGAGAGCTCGGTCGGACGGTGCTTGAGCCGGTCGGAGAGGCCCACGGTCTCCACGACCTGCCGCAGCCAGGCGGCGTCCGGCTTGCGGCCGGCGATGTCCATCGGCAGCGTGATGTTCTCCAACGCGTTGAGCGTCGGCAGGAGGTTGAACGCCTGGAAGATGAACCCGATGCGGTCGCGGCGCAGTTGCGTCAGCTTCTTGTCCTTGAGACCGGTGATCTCGGTCTCGGCGAGGTGGATCTGACCGGACGTCACGGTGTCCAGCCCGGCCAGGCAGTGCATCAGCGTCGACTTGCCGGAGCCGGACGGGCCCATGATGGCCGTGAACTGCCCGCGTGCGATGTCCACATCGACGTGGTCGAGCGCGACGACCCGGGTCTCCCCCGTCCCGTATGACTTGACGACCTGCCGCGCTCGCGCAGCAACAGCCGTACGCCTTCCAGTGCCCCCGTGCCTGGGAATGGTCACAGCCGTTGTCACGGTCTCTCTCCTATGTCGGGCAGCGCCGAGTTGTCGCTGTCTGCTCGGAAGTCTGTCGGCTGGAGGGGTCCGGCGCGCTGGTGCCCAGCGCAGTCTTCCGGTGGGGTTTTCCCCACCCCGTCCCCTGCGGTCAGCCGCAATCGCGGTGTGTGAACCACGCTACGGAGAGGGCCCGGCCGGGCACCTCCTCCGCCGGGAGGAACGGCCCCTGGACAGAAGTAAGGAGCTCCCCCTAGGGGTCTCGGCCCCCGGGTGGAGGGCTCTCTGAGGGGCTTGGTCCCCCAGGCGCACGCGCCGGGTGGAGCGCCCCGCGCCCGGCGTCCGCCGCCGCTGCCCCCTGCCCCGGAAGAGCCGCAGGTGAGACAGTGTCCGAAATTACGTGCATGGGGAAGGAATCCTGGTGAGCGGCGCGAGCGGCGGTACGGAAGCGATATCGGGGTCGGGGCTCGGCCCCGCACCCTCCCCCGCGAAACCCCGCGGCCGAGGTCCCGTCGTCGCGGCCCTGATGCTCTGCATGGCGCTGTCCGCCATCGACGGCACCATCGTCTCCACCGCGATCCCGCAGATCGTCGGCGACCTGGGCGGGTTCTCCGTCTTCTCCTGGCTCTTCTCCGGCTACCTGCTGGCCGTGACCGTCACCCTGCCGGTGTACGGGAAACTCTCCGACACCTTCGGCCGCAAGCCGGTCCTGATCGCCGGCGTGATCCTCTTCCTGTTCGGCTCGGTACTCTGCGCCGCCGCCTGGAACATGGCCGCGCTGATCGCCTTCCGGGTCGTGCAGGGGATCGGCGGCGGCGCGCTCCAGGGCACCGTCCAGACCATCGCGGCGGACCTCTACCCGCTCAGGGAGCGCCCGAAGATCCAGGCGAAGCTGTCCACCGTCTGGGCCACGTCGGCGGTCACCGGACCGGTGCTCGGCGGGCTGTTCGCGGTGTACGCGGACTGGCGCTGGATCTTCCTGATCAACCTGCCGATCGGGGCGGTCGCCCTCTGGCTCGTCGCCCGCCACCTCCACGAGCCGTCCCGCGTCCGCCGCGCGGCCGGCGCCCCCCGTCCCCGGATCGACTGGGCGGGCTCCCTCGCCGTCTTCGCGACCGGCGCCCTGCTGCTGACCGCGCTCGTCCAGGGCGGGGTCGCCTGGCCCTGGCTGTCCGCGCCCTCCCTCGGGCTGCTGGCGGCGACCGCCGCGCTCGCCGCGCTGACCGTGTTCATCGAACGGCGCGCCGCGGAGCCGGTCATCCCCGGCTGGGTGTGGCGGCGGCGCACCATCGCCTCCGTCAACCTCGCCCTGGGCGCGATGGGTCTGCTGATGGTCGCGCCGACCGTCTTCCTGCCGACGTACGCGCAGTCGGTGCTGGGCCTCGGGCCGATCGCCGCCGGTTTCGTGCTGTCGGTGATGACGCTGAGCTGGCCGGTGTCGGCGGCGTTCTCCAACCGGGTCTACAACCGCATCGGCTTCCGCCGCACCGCGATCATCGGGATGTCCGGCGCGCTGCTGGTCCTGCTCGCCTTCCCGCTGCTGCCCTACCCGGGCCGGGCCTGGCAGCCCGCCCTGATCATGCTGCTGCTCGGCGCCGCGCTCGGGCTGTTCCAGCTCCCGCTGATCGTCGGCGTCCAGTCGACCGTCGGCTGGGCCGAACGCGGTACGACGACGGCCTCCGTGCTCTTCTGCCGCCAGCTGGGCCAGAGCATCGGCGCCGCGCTGTTCGGCGCCGTCGCCAACGGCGTCCTCGCCTCCCGGCTCGCCGACGCCCCCGTCCCTGGCCTGCCCGGCGATCTGGACTCCGTCTCGCACGCCCTGGACGACCCGGGGGCGCTGAGCGCGGCGGCGACGGACTATCTGCGGCGGGCCGTCGACGCCGCCGTCGACCGGGTCTACCTCGGGGCGGCCGCGGCCGCCGTCGTCGCCCTGCTGGTCCTGGTCTTCGTGGCCCCGCGCCGCTTCCCGATCCTGGCCGAGGAGCCCGACAGCGCTTCCGGGCCCGGATGAGCGGACAACTAGCCTTCACCTGAGTCGGGTTGGAGGCACTCCCTCTTCAGCCGCCGTGCGCGTGCGTACCGTCTGCGCTCCCAAAGAGGCGCCCCCACACTTATTTCCTGGGGTGCCGCTCCGGCTCCGATTCGCTTCCGTCTCGCCATCCTCGCCTGACGCTGCTCTGACCGAAGTCGGAGTGGCGTCAGCTGCGCTGGAAGGGGGAAACGACATGTCCAGAGACGACATGGACGATCCGAGTCACGCGGTGCCAGCAGAGGACGACGAAGAATTGGGGCAGGCCAAGCATCACGGTGTGGTGAACGTTGGCATGATCAGCGGCAGCTGAGTGGACGTTCCGGCTGAGCGTCTGGTTCATGACCGGTGGCACGGCCGTCATCCTGGGTGGTGGCGTCCTGGCGCTGGTGCACGCGGGGAACCCGGATCTCAGCTACCTGCCTCTTGTGACGAGCCTGACGGGTGCATTCATCACGGTCGGCGGTGGGGCGCCGGCGATTCACGCGCGGCGTGCCAGGACTCACGTCACAGAGCAGGCCGACCGGATGGACGTCGAGATCGACCTTGACCACAAGGTGGAGACCGCTACGACACGGCACCACCCGCTGACCCGTAGCGAGCCAACAGCCTTGGAGAGGCGGACTCTTCAGGGCTGCGGTGTGTTCAGAGTGCTCCGAGCGCTGTCAGCAGGAGCAGGTACAACGTCATCGACCCACCGAACGCGCCACCTCCGAAGAGGACAGCTGGGGCCCTTGGCGTGGAGTGCGTGTGCTTCAGCAGGCCGGCCAAGCTACCTCGCGTGGGAGGCGGGGAGACCGTCGAGGACATCGCCTACGACTTCGACATGACTCCGGAGCAGGTGGACGCGCTGTGCGAAGCAGTGGTGCACCTTGCGGCCCGAGTTCTTCCCCGACCGGAATTCGGGGCGTCACAACGTTCCTGCAGCCCGTCGCCTCTGGCAGGCCAAACGGCAGTGGGCTGTCAAGCATCCGAACAACGGTAGAGAATCAACTGCGGACCGGCGGTGCTATGTGGCGTCGGTCAGCTTCAGGCAGTGCAGGCGTTCGGCCTTCGGAGAGCCTCCGGCGGGAGACTGGCCGGTGATGATGAACAGCAGGTTCCCCACGCGGCTTGCCGCCAGAACCAGCTGCTTCTCGTCGGGAGTCACGGTCCAGCGGGCCTCGCCCGTGGTGAGGCTCAGCGCCCTGAGCGACTTGCCGGTCGGGCTGGTGACGAGCACCTTTCCGTACGGCGTCCCGCCATCGTTCTGGATGTTGCCAAATGTCTGGTGCCAACGGACCGTTCCGTCTTTCAGCCCGATGCCGGCCACGGAATATTCCTCACCCCTGCGAACCCACTCGACGAGTATGTCTCCGACGACCTGTGGGGGATTCCCCATGGAACTCGGTATGGCCTTCTGGTAGAGCTTCTTTCCCGAGTCGAGCGACCGTGCGCGGAGCAGATCGCGGTCGCTGCCCACGTACGCCACGAGGTTGCGCTCCGCGAGTACGGCCTCAGGGCGGGACGGATCGGACCAGCGCTCGGCGCCGTCGGCGATGTTGATCGCGAGCGTGACAGACGGTGTGTCACTGTCTCCGGTGCCGGTCGGCGTGACGAAGACGATTCCGCCACCGATGGTCAGCTCGCTCTCTTCGGTGGGCTGCTGCCAGATGACTCTCTTCTCGTCGACGCTGACCGCATACAGGTGCAGCGTGGCGCGGACCAGCAGGACCCGGCCAACGAGCACTGTCGTGATGGTTGTGTCGTCCAGGGGCACGGTCCACAGTTCGTCACCGTCGCCCGACGCGACCGCACAGGCCTTCCCCAGGTCCGTGACGTAGACGACGCCATCGGCGAAGGCAAGCGAGGACCCGCCCGCCGTAACGCCGCCGCCTTCCGGCCTGTCCATCTTGTAGTTCCATTTCGTGCGCCCGGTCGTGGCGTCCCGGGCGACCACCTCGCCGCCGGCCCGGGAGATATACACGGTGGTTCCCTGCGGATCAAGGTCTACGCCGAACGACTCCAGGTCACCGTTGGCATCCTTCACGGGCTTGAAGGCCCACAGGAGATTTCCGTTCCGGGCGTCCCGGACCTGGAATCCCCCGGAGCCATCACCACCCTTCCCCGGCAGATTCACCAGGACGACGGGACCGGCGGCCGCAACGGGCAATCCGGTTTTCGCAACGACGGGTACGTTCCACAGCCGACGGGGCGGCGAAGACTTCTCGTCCTCGCTTCCGCCGCCCGACCCGCCGTCGGCGCCTCCCCCGTCGCCGGAGTCCGGCAGTACGTACGGCACGACCACCGCCGTTGTCGGGACCACCACACCCACGGCGATGACCAGGAACTGACGACGGCTGGGGCGGCGCTGTACCTTCCGCATCTCCTCCGCCGGAACGGGTGGTAATACAGCAGACAGGTCCATCTCGGGCGACTGTGCAGGCGGTACGGCCGCCGTCGGCATTTCGCCGAGGCTCTCCCGTACTCCTCCGAGCCGCGCGGCCACCAGGGACGCCGAAAACGGCCTGTGGTCCGGAGATTTGGCGAGCAGTTCGAGTACCAGTCGGTCGAGTGAGGGAGTGATGTCCCGGCCGGCGGAGCCTTCGGCGTTGCTGCTGCCGCTGGGGGCGAGAGGTTCTTCCATCACGTGGGCGATGAGCTGTGCCAGCGCGTCACGTCCGCCGAACGGCGGCGCCCCAGTGATCAGTTCGTAGAGCAGACAGCCCAGCGAGTAGAGGTCCGACCGGTGGTCGACGGTCTTCCCCTGTGCCTGCTCGGGAGACATCCATGGCGCGCTGCCCATCACGGCATCGCTCCTGCTGAGCTTGCCAAGCCCCAGCTCCGGATGGAACCAGGCCAGTCCGAAATCCAGGACCTGGATGACGCCGTCCGGTCCGAGGATGACGTTGGAGGGCTTGATATCGCGGTGCACGACGCCGATCGCGTGCGCGGCCTCCAGGGCGACGCACACTTGGCGCGCCCACTCCACGGCACGGGCGGGGGCTGGGAGGCCGTCCTGCGCGAGGACCTTGTCGAGGGTGCGGCCTTCGACGAGTTCCATCACGACGTACGCGCAGTCGTCGCCGTCGGCACCCGCGCCCTCGTGCCCGAAGTCGTGGACGGTGACGACGTGCGGATTCCGGGAGAGTCCCGCAGCCGCGCGCGCCTCTCGCTCCAAGCGCGATACGGCCTCCGCGCTGACGCCGGGGCCGGCGATGACCTTGACCGCCACGGTCCGGTGCAGGGTGCGATCATGCGCGCGCCATACGACGCCCATGCCACCGGATCCAATGCGTTCCATCAACTCGTAGCGTGCGGCGATGACTTGGTTCACTGTCAGCTCCCCCGGCCTTACCCGCGCATCGGCTGCCCGGACTGCGACGCGAAGGAGTCGACGATACCGGCCTCGACCTGCGTGCGCTGAGGAGTCCGGGTGTTCGGGGCCTGGTGTGCCGAATTGGGTTCCCCGGACCCCTCGTCGGCACTTCGTCCTCAGGGCGAGCGCGTCAGCGGTTCCGCGTTCGGCCGCGTCGGCGTCCCCGTACGCGGAACTGCCCGGCTCCACCCCCACGAGGGGTGCGGAGCCGGGCAGTTGTCGTACTGCGGGAACGCGTGCCGGTGTCAGGCCTTGACCGCGACGGCCTCCGGCGAGGCGGCAGCGTCGGTCTCCTCGCCCGTGGCGCCGGACCCGCGCACGGCCGGGATGAAGGCCGAGATGGCCGCGGCGATGACGGCGACGGCGCAGCCGAACATCAGGCCGGTACGGAACCCGGCCTCCGAGGTGAGGGTGAAGCCACCCGCCTCTGTGGTCATCTGCGAGAGGACCGCACCGATCACGGCGGCGCCGATCGAGGTGCCGAGCGCGCGCATGAGGGTGTTGAACCCGTTGGCGGCGGCCGTCTCGGACGCCGGGACCGCGCTCATGATCAGGGCGGGCATCGCGCCGTAGGCGAGGCCGACGCCGCTGCTGCTGACCATGAGGAACAGCATCAGCCCCCAGGCGGAGCCCATCAGGAGGATGCCGAGGCCGTAGGCGGCGGCGATGACCAGCACACCGGAGATCAGCGTGAACTTCGGGCCGCGGGCGTCGGTGAGCTTTCCGCCGAACGGGGAGACGATCATCATCATGATGCCGCCGGGGGCCATCCACAGGCCCGCCGCGAGCATCGACTGCCCCAGGCCGTAGCCGGTGGCCTCGGGGAACTGCAGCAGCTGCGGCGCGATCAGCATTCCGGCGTACATGCCGAAACCGACGAAGAGCGACGCGAGGTTGGTGATGAGCACCCGGGGGCGGGCCGTGGTGCGCAGGTCGACCAGCGGGTCCTTGGTCCGCAGCTCCCAGAACCCCCAGCCGATCAGCACCACGACGGAGGCGGCGAACAGGCCGACCGTCGTCGAGGAGCCCCAGCCCCACTCGGCGCCCTTGGACACGGCGAGGAGCAGGCAGACCAGACCGACGGCGAGACCGAGGGCGCCGGGCACGTCGAAGCGCTGCCCCTTGGCACCGGCCGGGACGTCCGGAATCAGGAACCAGATCAGTGCGGCGATGGTGAGGGCCAGCACGGCGGAGCCCCAGAACAGCACCCGCCAGCTCGCGTACTGGGCGACCGCGGAGGCGATCGGCAGGCCGAGGGCGCCGCCGATGCCGAGGGAGGCGCTGACCAGGGCGATGGAGGAGCTCAGCTTCTCCTTCGGCACCACGTCACGCAGCAGGGCGATGCCGAGCGGCACCATGCCCATGCCCATGCCCTGCAGACCGCGTCCGATGATCATGGGGACGACGGTGGACGCGAGGGCGCACACCACGGAACCGACGAACAGCGGCACCGCGCACACGAGCAGCATCCGGCGCTTGCCCAGCAGGTCACCCAGCCGTCCGGAGACCGGCACGCACACGGCCGAGACCAGCAGGGTGACCGTGATCACCCAAGTGGCGTTGGAGGACGTCGTGTTGAGGAGCTGCGGCAGCTCCGCGATGAGCGGGGTGACCAGGGTCTGCATGACCGCCGCCACGGTGCCGGCGAAGGCGAGAGTCGCGACCACACCGCCCGTTCTGGCTGTCGGCTGGGGGGCATCCATGAGGTGGAACTCCTTGGGGTCGTCGTCTCGTGCGCCGAATAGCGATGTGCATCGTACATGCCTAATGTGTCATACACACCACATGGCTGATGCACGCCGCATGAGAGCATGGGCCGGCGTTCGGAAACCGACGCACGATCGCCCCCCGGAGCAGGAGCAGGAGGCCGCGGACATGTCCAGGCCCACGGACGAAGTGGAGTACGAGCAGATGCTGCTCGGGCGACACGACCTCGCCCATCACCGGGGCGGACGGCACAAGTACGCGCTCATGGACCGAAGCGCCTACATCCTGCTGAGCCGCATCCGGATCCAGGGCCCCATGTCCAACGGCGAACTCAGCGCCGCCTTCGGCCTCGACGCCTCCACCCTCAACCGGCAGACCGCCGCGGCGACCCGCGCCGGACTGGCCGAACGCATCCCCGACCCCGACGGCGGCATGGCCCGCAAATTCCGCATCACCGACCGGGGCGCCGCACTCCTCGACCAGGAACGCGAACGCGTCGTGCGCGCCCTGGACCAGGTCATGAACGACTGGCCGGAGGAGGACATCGCCACCTTCGCCGGCTACCTCAAACGCTTCAACAGCGGCATCGAGCAGCTCTCCAAGAAGCCCTGGCCGCGCCCCTGACGGGCCGGAGCGGGACCCCTCAGTCCTCCGCCGGGGTCACCCGACCGGTGAGCGCGGCCAGCGAACTACGTACATGCGCCATGTGCGCCTGCACCTCCTCGCGGCCCTCCTCGTGCTCCCGCAGCACCCGCTCCGTCTCCCGGACCACCCGCTCCTCACGCACCCGGGCGGCGGCGACCAGCTCCGCACCCCGCGCCTCCGCGTCCTCCTGGCCGTGCCGCGCGGCCTCCTCGGCCTCGGCCAGCGCCCGGCGCGCCTCGGCCAGAGCGGTCTCCGCCCGCCCGATCAGCTCCGTGTGCTCCGCGGACTGCGCCGACTCGGCGTCCGCGAGCTCCTGACCGGCCACCTTCCACCGCTCGGCGTGCTCCTGCTCCTGATGCGCCAGCACACTCGCGGTACGGCTGCGCGTCGCCTCCATCGCGGCGTCCGCCTCCTCGCGCACCGCCCCCGCCTCCTGCCGCGCCCCGGCCAGCGCCTCACCGGCCGCGCCCTCCGCCGCGGCCAGCGCACGCTCGGCATGGGCCACCGCGGCCGCCCGCATCGCCTCCGCGTCCGCACGGGCCGACTCGCGCAAGGCCCGCGCCGCCGCGTCCGCCGCGTCCCCCAAGGACTGCGCGTCCTCCAGCGCGGCACCCCGCACGGTCTCCGCCTCGCCCTCCGCGAGCGCCAGGATCTGCTGCGCCCGCTCCCCCAGCGACGCGTAGTCCTGCGGCGCCAGCACGGCGACGGCCTCGTCCAGCCGGGCCGACTCCGCGATCAGCGTCTCCACCAGCGCCGTCAGCCGCGCCACCTGCTCCTGGGCCCCGTCCCGCTCGGCGGACAGCTCGGCCACCTTGCGGTCCACCTGCTCCGGACGGTAACCCCGTCCGCGCACGCCCACGAAGCCGTGCGCGGGCACCGGTGCAGAACTCATCCTTGACGCCTCTTTCCGACTCTCCGACCCGACCCGAGCATCGAGCAATACGCCAAGGATGCGGCAATTGGCTGAGAAGTCGGAATCCTTTCGGCGCTTTCCGGACGGAAGCGACGGGCATCACAGACGCCAAAGGCGTGGCGCCCCGTCCCCCAGCAGGGAACAGGGCGCCACGCCCGAGGAAGTACCACGCAGGCCGGACGATCAGATCAAGCCGTCCCACATCTGCTCCAGCAGCACCGACCACCAGCTCTCCGGCGACGCCAGCGCCGCCGGGTCCAGCGCGACGAGCTGCGCCTGGAAGTCGACCGTCCAGCGGCCGGCCTGTTCCGGGTTCAGCCCGTACCGCAGCCGCCACATCCGGCCCAGCAGGGCCAGCGAACGGGTGAACTCCGGCAGCCCGGTGTTCACGAACTGCGGCGGCACCGACTGCCCGCCGGGCCCCGCCTCCACCGGTACGGCCACGATGTTCGCCGTCCCGTACTGCACACAGATCGCCCGGCCGAAGTCCGAACCCATCACGAGGTACGACCCCGCGTCGGACGCCGGCCGCACCTGGCGCTGCGCGGCCAGCTCGGCCAGCGTCGGCACCACCGGCTGCCCCGGCTGCGCCCAGAAGAACGGCCCGAAGTCGGCGGGCAGCCCCGCCCACACCAGGGTCCGCGCCACGACCTCCGGCACGCCCTGCCGGGACACCGCACGCTGATCGAAGCGCAGCACGCCCTGCGGACCGAAGGTCTGCAGCAGCTCCTCCGCGACGGCCTCCGCCGGCACCGGCAGCGCGGGCGGCAGCTGCGGCAGCGGCGCCCGGACCGGCGCCGGACGCGCCGGACCGTCCGCGACCTGGTGCAGCTCGCCCTGGTGGGTGAGCAGATGCTGCATGCCCTGCTGCCGGCTCGCGTGATCGGTGCCGTACGGGGCGACGCTGGTGATCCGCACCTGCGGCCAGGTCTCCCGGATCATCCGGGCGCAGTAACCACCCGGAAGCTCACAGGACTCCAGCTCCGTGTGCAGCTCGATGACCTGCTGCGGCGGCACGTTCATGGCCCGCAGCTCATGCAGCATCTGCCACTCGGGGTGCGGGGTGCCGGGCGCCGAACGGCGGATCAGCTGCTGCTCGCTGCCGTCGGGGCCTCGGTAGCGCAGCACGGCCTGGTAGCCGGGACCGACCGTCGGCTGACCGACGGGCGCCTGCGGATACCCGTACGCCGGGGGCGGCGGGGTATGACCGGGCGGCGGCACCGGACCCGGGGCGCCCCCCATCGGCGCACCGGGCGGACCGGGCGGACCCGGAGGCTGCGGAGCCGGCGGACCGACCTGCCCCGGACCCGCGAGCATCGTCGCGGCGTGGTGCACACCGACACCGGGAGGCGGCGTCGCGCCGGGAGGACCGGGCGGACCGGGCGGACCGGGAGGCTGCGGAGCACCCGGAACACCGGGCGGACCGGGCGGCTGCGGAGCCGGCGGACCGACCTGGCCCGGACCCGCGAGCATCGTGGCCGCATGGTGCGCACCGACGCCGGGAGGCGGCGTGGCCCCGGGCGGACCAGGAGGACCGGGCGGGCCGGGAGGCTGCGGGGCACCCGGGACACCGGGCGGACCGGGCGGCTGGGGGATCGGCGGACCGACCTGGCCCGGAGCCGCGAACATCGTGGCCGCCTGGTGCACGTCGCCACCGGGCGGCGCCGCCCCGGGAGGGCCGGGCGGGCCGGGCGGCCGGGGCGCGCCGGGCGGGCCCTGCTGCGTCGGCATGTACCCGCCCGCCGGGGCGCCGGGCGCACCCGGTCCCGAGGGCGGCGGTGGCAGCTGCGCACCCGGAATGCCGGGGGCACCGGGCGGCGGCGGAGTCGTCGAACCCCCACCACGCCCGCCCCGCGGCGAGACCTCCGCCTTGCTGGTGGCCTCCTGCGAGATGTCCCCCGCACCGGGACCCCGCGAGTCGAGACCGGGCACGATCGCCGTCCGGGGCAGCTGGCTGCCGCCGGACATCAGCGCGGTCGGCGCGTCGGCCGGCACCACCCTGGGCGGCGCACCCTCGTCGTCCGCGCCCGAGAGCGGCGGCGCGAACACCGTGGCGGGCAGCCCCACCTCACCCTCGTCGGAACCGGCGTTGGTATCGGTCCCCGCCCACGGCGTGGCCCCGACCGGCTGCTGCGGCGAGGACGCCGGAACCCCCTCGTACGCGGTGGGCTCGTACGCACCCGGCCCGCCCGACGGAGAAGGAGGAGAAGGAAGGGAGGGAGACGGCGAAGGGGGAAGGGGAGCAGGAGGCGGAAGAGGAGAAGGAGCGGCGGGGACGGGGGCGGCCGCCTGCGGCGGCACCCGCTCCCCGGCACGGTCCGCCCGCCGGTCCGGAATACCGAGCTTGTCCGCCGCCTCCTGGAGCCACTCGGGCGGGCTCAACAGGAACGACGTCTGATTCAGGTCGATGCGCTGCGGCGGCTCCGGGGCGGCCGGCGCCACATCCGGGGCGCCGTACTCCTCCTCGTACCGCCGGATCACCTCACCGACCGGCAGTCCCGGCCACAACGTCGCCTCACCGCTGTCCCGGGCGATCACCAGCCGCTGCCGGCCGCCGTCCGAGACCGGGCCGTCGACCCGGTCCTCGGACCACACCACGAAACCCAGTTCGAACTCACGCACCCGCACCTCGCGGTGCTGATACGCCGCGACGTCACCGTTGACCCACTCGTCCGCGCGCTCCTGCGCCTGCGCAAAGGTCACCACCGCGCTCACCCCTCCACCGGGACGGCGCGCGCGAAGCCACCGTCCACCATCAGGTTCGCCACCGTCTCCAGCTCCGGCGGATTGCCCGCGAGACGCTGCAGAAAGGCATCGAAGTCCGCACCGCACGGCAACAGCAGCCGGTCCACCCGCTCCTGGACGCTCCAGCCGTCCTGATCCCGCGCGTCGTCGTACGCGCAGAACCAGACCGAACCGATGCCCTGGCCCCGGACCTTCACCGCGAGGATGCCGCCCTGGACGAAACCGACCCCCAGGTAGTCCTTGGTCAGATGGTCCCGCAGGCACTTGTTGACGTACACCAGGTCGTTCACGGCGGCCTCGTCGCGCACCGTGAAGAACGGCTGGTCGACCAGCAGCCCGAGCTCCGCGTCGAGCGCCGCACCCACCGGGGCCGAACCGCCCGCCGCCTTCAGGAACGAACGGTAGGCACCGGGCAGCCGGTAGCCGAGGTCCTCCTCGACACCCTGGACCTGCTGCTCGCTCACCGCCACGGCCCCCTTCGGGAGCCGGAAGTGCGCGGGCCGCGTCTCCTGGAGCGGACGCGTACCCCGCTTGTTCTGGTCCACCGCGGTCGTCGCGAGACCGCCGTGATGCCGCAGCAGCGCCTTCACCTCGACCGGGACCAGCTCCATCCGCCGGCCGCCCGGCACGTGGTGCCAGGTCCAGCCGTGCGGGGTGGCCACCGCCGGGATGGTGTCCCACAGCTCATGGCCACTGGCCGCCAGTGCCGCGTTCGCCGACACGTAGTCCGTGAGCCGCAGTTCGTCGACGCCGAAGCCCTGCGGGGGCTCGGCGATCTCGGCGACGGCGCGCGCGTACGGCGCGAACTCCGGACAGCCGTTCCCGTCCATACGCACACCTCTGGGGTGGCGGGACGCCCGGACAGGATCCGGGAAGTGCACGAACTGCCCGGCGTAGGCCCCGTTCGGTGGCGCGGCTTGCTGCCCGAGCCGACCTGTCGTCATGGCGGTTGCCCCCTGCTGCGTCTGGCTGATGAGGACCGACCTGCCCATGGGGGCGGTCCAGGCACAGCCTATGCGGTGCCGCAAGAAGGGGTCCCGCCCCACCGGCCGCCCGCCACTTCCGTCACGAACCGTCACAACGATGTGCCGAATGAGCGACGGACGGGCCCCTCCCGGGCGACACGCGCACACGTTTTCCCGACCCAGCTTTCACACGACCCGACACATTTGGCAGGCTGTCACCGCATACACGGGGGCGTGCACATTCGGCAGCAGCCGCTGCGGGCACGGGAGGGACAACGCACCATGCACACCGCACACTCTGCACACACCGTCACATCCGGGGACCCACGACTCAGCTGGAGCAGCACCGAGAGCAGCCACGCGCCCCGTCTGACCCACCGCCGCGACGGCATCCTGCCCGCCGTGGCCGCAGCGCTGTCCGTACGCGGTGAGACGCTCACCTGCACCGCGGGCAAGGGCGACCAGGCGCCCGTACTGCACCACCTCGTCCAGGACTTCCTCGACACCCTCACCAGCAGCCAGCGGGAACGCTTCACCGGCCGCTGCCCCGAAGCGATACTGCTCTCCCGGCACCTCACCGCCGCGGAGTCCGGCCGTTCCAAGCGGGCCCAGCGCAAGCCCCTCACCAACGGCGAGGCCCGCCGCGCGCTCAAGCACGCCCGGCTCACCGCACGCCGCATCCGCGAGGACGGCGACCCCCTGCACGGCAGCTACGCCCCGCCCTGCCGGTCCTGTTCTGTGATGCTCGCCCACTTCGGCGTACGCCCCGTCGACCTCACCACGACCACCGCCGAGAAGGGCTGACCGCGCCCCCCATGGCCGACAGAAACGACTTCCCCGAACAGGCGGGCCCGGCGCACCTCGACCGCCAGGGCTCCACCCGCTTCCCCGTCGCCGTCGACGCGGTCCTGCGCACCGCCGGATGGCAGCCGGGCCGCTGGGACATCCGGCAGGCCGAGGAGTGGGCCGACGCGCTGCGTGCGCACGCCTCGCCGGCCGGCCACCAGCACGCCGTCTTCCCGGCAGCGGTGGAGGCCTGGGCCGAATTCGGCGGCCTGCACCTCACCGCGACCGCGCCCGGCCGCCAGATCGCACCGGCTGCGGTACGGATCGACCCCCTGCGCGGCCTGCACCTGGCCCGGACCCTGGCGGACCTGGGACGCGCCCTGGAGACCGAGGTCGCCCCGCTGGGAGACGAGGGGGACGGGCAGGCGGTGCTCGCGATCGACACCGAGGGGCGCGTCTACAGTGTCGACCACACCGGTGACTGGTACCTCGGGCCGGACATCGACCAGGCCCTGTCCACCCTGGTCACGGGCGCCCAGCCGGAACGCCTGACCTCGGGCTGAGCCCGCCTCAGAGCCGGTCACCCGCACGCCCGTCCGCCTCGAACGCCGGACGGGCCGGGCCGGGACCTGCCGATACGTGCCGGGCCGGGACGTGCCCTCAGGCGCCGGCCCCGTCGGCGTCCGGCAGCACCGCGGAGACCCGGAAGCCACCGGCGTCCGTCGGGCCGGAGACGAAGACCCCGCCCAGGCCCAGCACCCGTTCCCGCATCCCCACGAGCCCGTTGCCCCCACTGGGCAGCCCGGCGTCCGCGGTGGCCGAGTCCGAGGGGCCGTTCTCCACCTGCATGGCGACCTCCGCCTCCCGGTGCGCCAGCCGCACCCACGCCTTCGCGCCGGCCGCGTGCTTGTGCACGTTCGTCAGGGCCTCCTGCACGACCCGGTACGCCGTCTGCTCGACCTCGGGCGCGTACGGACGCGTCTCGCCCTCCACCGAGAGCTCCACCGTCATCCCCGCCGCCCGGGACTCCCCGACCAGCGTCTCCACCTCGTGCAGCCGGGGCCCGTCCTCCGGCACGACCGCGGCGACCCGGCCGACGGAGGCGAGCGGCACCTTGGTCACCCGCGCCACCATCGGCTCCCCCGTGCGCAGCACCCCGAGCATCTCGCGCAACTCGGTCAGCGCCTGGCGCCCCATGTCCCCGACGAGCGCCGCGTTGCGCACCGCCTTCGCCGGGTCCTTGGGCGCGACCGCCTGGAGCGCCGCGGCGTGGACCACCATCAGGCTCACCCGGTGCGCGACCACGTCGTGCATCTCGCGGGCGATCCGCGTCCGCTCCTCCGTACGCGCCCACTCGGCCCGCTCCTCGGCCCGGTCCGCGAGCAGCGACAACTCCCGCTCCAGCGAGTCCGCCCGCTCCCGCAGGCTCTCCATCAGCCGGCGCCGGGCCCCTATGTAGAGGCCGAACAGCACGGGCGGCGCGGTGAGCCCCACCGCCATGAAGAGGGAGAGCATCGGGACGTACCAGTCGCCCGGCCCGAAGTCCGCGCTGGCCGAGACGCCCTGGCGCAGCCGCACGTACGTGACGATGAACGTGCCCACCAGCGACATGCTCATGAGCACCACGGTGATCCGCCGCGGCACGTCGGACGCGGCCAGCGTGTACAGGCCGACCAGGCCCATCAGGAAGCCCATCTCGGCCGGTGTCGTCGCGACCGACACCAGGACCACGGCGATCGGCCACCGCCGGCGCACCAGCAGCACGGCCCCCGCGAAGAACCCGAAAACCACGCCCAGAGGCACCGGCAGCCCGGTGTCCCCCGCGAATTCCACCCCTTCCAGCGCACACTCCAGCGCCGAGAACAGCGCCAGCCCCACATCCAGTGCGACACTCCGTCGCCGTTCCCACCACCAGTAGCCGCGGGTGGTCGGTCCCGCCGCTTCCCGGTCTGCCCCCGTTGCGGTCATGGCATCCAGCGTACGGGCGGGCGCACCTCGTTTTCGGGTGACCCGGACAGCACGTCGCACGGAAGACCGGTTCGCGAGAACGCCCGCGATGCCTCCCGTGCCCGCCTCGTCATCCGCGTGAGCGGGAGCGCCGAAATCTGTCGTCGCGTAGAAGGGGCTTGGTACGGCATAGTGTTGGGTGCCGATCCGGCGACCCGGGCCAATGTCCGGTTAAGTCGGAATTATTCCCCCATGGTGTAATTGGCAGCACAGTAGCTTTTGGTGCTATTTGTCCGGGTTCAAGTCCTGGTGGGGGAGCTCGGCGTGCGGGCCCCGACCAACCGGTCGGGGCCCGCACTCATGTCCGGCCCAACACCCCCCGGTATCCTGCGGATGTCCACCACCCGAAGCCGAAGGGCATATCCGTGAGCTCCGAACGCCCGGCAGCCGTCGTCGTCCTCGCAGCGGGTGAGGGCACCCGCATGAAGTCGAAGACCCCCAAGGTTCTGCACGAGATCTCCGGGCGCTCGCTCGTCGGACATGTCGTCGCGGCCTCCCGCGAGCTGGAGCCCCAGCACCTCGTCGTGGTCGTCGGCCACGCGAGTGAGCAGGTCACCGCCCACCTCACCACCGCGGACGCCCAGGTGCGCACCGCCTACCAGGCCGAGCAGAAGGGCACCGGGAACGCGGTGCGCGTCGGGCTCGACGAGCTCGGCGGGACCGTCGCGGGCACCGTCATCGTCGTCTGCGGCGACACCCCGCTGCTGTCCGGCGGGACGCTCACCGCGCTCGCCGCCACCCACACCGCCGACGGCAACGCCGTCACCGTGCTGAGCGCCGAGGTTCCCGACTCGACCGGCTACGGCCGGATCGTCCGCGACCCGGCGACCGGCGCGGTCACCGAGATCGTCGAGCACAAGGACGCCACCGAGGCCCAGCGCGCGATCCGGGAGATCAACTCCGGGGTGTTCGCGTTCGACGGGCAGCTCCTCACGGACGCGCTCGGCAAGGTCCGCACGGACAACAGCCAGGGCGAGGAGTACCTCACCGATGTGCTGTCCATCCTGCGCGAGGCCGGGCACCGGGTCGGCGCCTCGGTCGCCGGCGACCACCGGGAGATCCTCGGGATCAACAACCGGGTGCAGCTCGCGGAGGCCCGCCGGCTGCTGAACCAGCGGCTGCTGGAGCGGGCGATGACGGCCGGCGTGACCGTGGTGGACCCGGCGTCGACGCTGATCGACGCCACCGTGACGTACGAGCGGGACGCGATCGTGCACCCGGGTACCCAGCTGCTGGGGACGACGCATCTCGCGGAGGACGCCGAGGTCGGCCCGAACTCGCGGCTGAAGGACACCGTCGTCGGTGCGGGCGCGCGGGTGGACAACACCGTCGCGGACGGGGCCGAGGTCGGTGCGGGCGCGACGGTCGGTCCGTACGCGTATCTGCGGCCGGGCACGCGGCTGGGCGCGAAGGCCAAGGCCGGTACGTACGTGGAGATGAAGAACGCGACGATCGGCGAGGGCACGAAGGTCCCCCACCTGTCGTACGTCGGTGACGCGACGATCGGCGACCACACCAACATCGGTGCCGCGAGCGTGTTCGTGAACTACGACGGTGTGGCCAAGCACCACACGACGATCGGCTCGCACTGCCGTACCGGGTCGGACAATATGTTTGTGGCTCCCGTCACGGTCGGGGACGGCGTCTACACCGCGGCCGGGTCGGTCATCACGAAGGACGTGCCGTCCGGTTCACTGGCCGTGGCCCGTGGCCAGCAAAGGAATATCGAGGGTTGGGTGGCGCGCAAGCGTCCGGGCAGCGCGGCCGCGCAGGCGGCCCAGGCCGCGACGGAGGAGACCGGCGGCGAAAGCTGACCGGAAACAGGCGCGTCGCGCACGGCGTACCGTGATAGATGCTCACCCCATTTCGGCTGGCTCGTTGCACATCGGGACATCTGCGTGCAGCGCCAGGAACACGTCTGAGGAGACTGTGCTGTGACCGGGATCAAGACGACCGGCGAGAAGAAACTGATGTTCTTCTCCGGCCGCGCCCACCCCGAGCTGGCCGAGGAGGTTGCACACCAACTGGGTGTCGGCCTCGTGCCGACGAAGGCCTTCGATTTCGCCAACGGTGAGATCTACGTCCGATTCCAGGAATCCGCCCGCGGCGCCGACTGCTTCCTGATCCAGAGCCACACGGCTCCGATCAACAAGTGGATCATGGAGCAGCTGATCATGCTGGACGCGCTGAAGCGCGCGTCGGCCCGTTCGATCACGGTGATCGTGCCGTTCTACGGCTACGCCCGTCAGGACAAGAAGCACCGCGGCCGTGAGCCGATCTCGGCCCGTCTGATCGCGGACCTGATGAAGACGGCGGGTGCGGACCGCATCCTCACCGTCGACCTGCACACCGACCAGATCCAGGGCTTCTTCGACGGTCCGGTCGACCATCTCTTCGCGCTGCCGATCCTGGCCGACTACGTCGGTGCGAAGGTCGACCGCTCGAAGCTGACGATCGTCTCGCCGGACGCCGGCCGGGTCCGGGTCGCCGACCGCTGGTGCGACCGTCTGGACGCGCCGCTGGCGATCGTGCACAAGCGCCGCGACAAGGACGTGCCGAACCAGGTCAGCGTCCACGAGGTCGTGGGCAACGTCGAGGGCCGGGTCTGTGTCCTGGTCGACGACATGATCGACACGGGCGGCACGATCTGCGCCGCTGCCGACGCCCTGTTCGCCCACGGTGCGGAGGACGTCATAGTGACGGCCACGCACGGGGTGCTCTCGGGTCCGGCCGCCGACCGGCTGAAGAACTCGAAGGTCAGCGAGTTCGTGTTCACGGACACCCTGCCGACGCCGGGTGAGCTGGAGCTCGACAAGATCACGGTGCTCTCGATCGCGCCGACGATCGCCCGCGCGGTGCGCGAGGTCTTCGAGGACGGTTCGGTCACGAGCCTCTTCGAGGAGCAGTAGGCGCCGGCAGCAGCCGAAAAGCGTCACAGAAGATCCACTTTGGGGTGCGGCCTCCCCGCCGGGTAGACTCAGCGAGTTGCTCGGCGAGGGAGGCCGTACTCATAGGTACGGCGGTCCGTTATCGACGCGCTCTTCGTAGCAGGCCTGTCGTGGGCCGGGTGACCAACCGGAGTTTTGTCACCTTACGAGGAGTGCAGTCATGGCCGAGATCAAGCTCAACGCCGAGGTCCGTACCGAGTTCGGCAAGGGCGCTGCCCGCCGCACCCGTCGCGCCAGCCTCGTGCCCGCCGTCATCTACGGCCACGGCGCCGAAGCGGTCCACATCACGCTGCCGGCCCACGAGCTTCAGCTCGCGCTGCGTACCGCCAACGTCCTGATCGGTCTCGAGATCGACGGCAAGGACGCGCTGGTCATCCCGAAGGCCGTGCAGCGCAACGCCATCAAGGGCAACATCGAGCACGTCGACCTGCTGACCGTGAAGCGCGGCGAGAAGGTCAACGTCGAGGTCGCGGTGCACGTCGAGGGCGAGCTGGCCCCGGGCGGCAACCTGCTGGAGTACGTGCAGAACACCCTGCTCGTCGAGGCCGAGGCCACCCACATCCCGAACTCCGTCACGGTCTCCATCGCGGGCCTGGACGCCGGTGCCTCGATCCTCGCCAAGGACATCCCGCTGCCGGCCGGTTCCGTGCTGGCCGAGGCCGACCCGGAGGCGGTCGTCCTCGCGGTCGTCGCCGCGCAGGCCGAGGAGCCGTCCGCCGAGGGCGACGCCGAGGGCACCGAGGCCTGAGCCTCGCCCCACCTGCTTGACTGACGGGGCGGCGGTCTTCCTCCGGGGGGATCCGCCGCCCCGTTTTCCCTGTCTGCGAGCCACCCGTACGCGAGGAGACCCAGCGCGATGTCCGACGCCACCGACCCCTGGCTGATCGTGGGCCTGGGCAATCCCGGCCCCGAGTACGCGGCGAACCGGCACAACGTGGGCTTCATGGTCGCCGACCTGCTCGCCGAGCGGATCGGCGGGAAGTTCAAGCGGGCGCCGAAGGCCCAGGCGCAGGTGCTGGAGGGCCGGATGGGTCCGCCGGGTCCGCTGAGCCGCCGGGTGGTGCTGGCGAAGCCGATGTCGTACATGAACCTGTCGGGCGGCCCGGTGACGGCGTTGCGCGATTTCTACAAGGTGCCGCTCGACCATGTCGTGGCGGTCCATGACGAGCTGGACATCGACTACGGGTCGCTGCGGCTGAAGCTGGGCGGTGGCGACAACGGTCACAACGGGCTGAAGTCGATGACGAAGTCGATGGGTCCCGACTACCACCGGATCCGGTTCGGGATCGGGCGTCCGCCGGGCCGGATGCAGGTCGCCGATTTCGTTCTGAAGGACTTCTCGTCCACGGAGCGCAAGGAGCTGGGCTTCCTGGTGGACCGGGCGGCGGATTCGGTGGAGTGCCTGTTGGCGGAGGGTCTGGAGCGCGCGCAGAGCGCGTACAACTCCTGAGCTCCGACGGGCGCGAACCCCGACAAACCCACCGGTAATCATGCTGTTTTCGGCCACGGCTTGACCGGGTGCGGGGCGCTGGCCAAGGATCGGCCCCCATGAAGCGCAGCTCCTCCCAACGTGCCCTGCATTTCGGCCGCGGCGCCGCGCTCGGCGGTGTCGTCCTGTTGCTGCTGGTGGCGGGTGTGCTGTCCTCGTGGGACACGGCGCATCACATCGTGCTGGCCAAGGGCCGCGAGCACGGAACGATGACGGTCACCGGGTGCGGCAGCGAGGTCTGCACGGGGCCTTACACGCCGACCGACGACGGGTCCGGGCGTTCCCGGGTGTCGGTCGAGAAGTCCGTGGCGGCGAAGAAGGGGGACCGTTTCCCCGTCGTCGTGAAGCCGGGCACCTTCGAGGTGGTGCGGACGGGGACGGGGGGTTTCCTGCACGCGTGGGTGCCGCTGGGCGGTGCGCTGGTGCTCGCCGCGCTGCTGATCGGCGGCGGTCTCCGGCTGCCCCGGATCGCGTGGGGCGCCGGGATCGCGGGTGCGGTCCTGCTGGTGGCGACGTTCTTCGCCCTGTGACGGGACCGCACCCGCGGCGGCGTGATCAGCCGGTGTTGCGCAGTCCGGCCGCGACCCCGTTGACGGTGAGCAGCAGGGCGCGGGCGAGCAGCGGGTCGGGTTCCTCGCCGCGTTCAGCTGCCTGGCGCTGGCGGGCCAGCAGGGACACCTGGAGGTAGGAGATCGGGTCCAGGTAGGCGTCGCGGATGGCGAAGGTCTGCTGGAGCACCGGGCTGGTGCCGAGCAGTTCGGTGTTGCCGGTGATCTTGAGGACTTCGCTGACGGTGAGCGCGTGCTCGGCCTCGATGGCGTCGAAGACGTGCTTCAGCTCGTCGGGGACGAGGGTGTCGACGTAGTGCCGGGCGATGCGCAGGTCGGTCTTGGCGAGGGTCATCTCGACGTTGGAGAGGAAGTTCTGGAAGAAGTGCCAGTGCTCGTGCATCTCTTCGAGGACGGTGTCGAGACCGGCTTCGCGCAGGGCCTTGAGGCCGGATCCGACGCCGTACCAGCCGGGGACGATCTGCCGTGACTGGGTCCAGCCGAAGACCCACGGGATGGCGCGCAGGCCGTCGAGGGAGACGCCGGAGCCGGGGCGGCGGGAGGGCCTCGATCCCAGGTGCAGGTCGGCGAGCTGGTCCACCGGGGTGGAGGCGAGGAAGTACGTCGGCAGGTCGGGGTCCTCGACGAGCTTGCGGTAGGCGCTGTGGGCGGCGTCGGAGACGGTGTCCATGGCCGCGTCCCAGCGGGCCAGGGCCTCGTCGGACTGGCGGGGCGCGGTGTGCAGTGCGGAGGCCTGGAGGGTGGCCGCGACGGTCAGTTCCAGGTTCTCGCGGGCGAGCGCGGGGATGAGGTACTTGTCGGAGATGACCTCGCCCTGTTCGGTCACCTTGATCTCGCCCTCCAGCGTGCCCCAGGGCTGCGCGAGGATCGCGTCGTGCGAGGGGCCGCCGCCGCGGCCGACGGTGCCGCCGCGGCCGTGGAAGAGGCGCAGGCGGACGCCGTAGCGGTGGGCGACGTCGCGCAGCCGGCGCTGGGCGCGGTGGATCTCCCACTGGGAGGTGGTGATGCCGCCGAACTTGGAGGAGTCGGAGTATCCGAGCATGACCTCCTGGACGTCGCCGCGGAGTGAGACGAGGCGGCGGTAGGAGGGGTCGGCGAGCATCTCGTCGAGGATGACGTCGGCTGCCTTGAGCTCGTCGGTGGTCTCCAGGAGCGGCACGATGCCGATCTTGGCCCAGCCGCCGTGGAGGTCGAGGAGGCCTGCCTCGCGGGCGAGGACTGCGGCGGCGAAGACGTCGTCGGCGCCCTGGCACATCGAGATGATGTAGGACTCGATGACCTCGGGGCCGAAGCGTTCGAAGGCTTCCTTGATGGTGTGGAAGACGCCGAGGGTCTTCTCGCCCGCGGCGTCGAGCGGGGCCGGGGTGGGTGCGAGCGGGCGGCGCGAGCGGAGTTCCTTGGCGAGGAGCTTCTGCCGGTAGTCGCGCGGCATGTCCGCGTAGCGCCAGGATTCCTCGCCGAGCCGGTCGAAGAGCTGGCCGAGCGCGTGGTGGTGGGCGTCGGCGTGCTCGCGTACGTCCATGGTGGCCAGCTGGAGGCCGAACGCGGAGAGGGTGCGGATGGTGCGGTCCATCCGGCCGTCGGCGACGATGCCGCCGCGGTGTTCGCGCAGCGAGGTCTGGATGAGGGCCAGGTCGGCGATGAGCTCGGAGGTGCCGAGGTAGTCGCAGCCGGGGCGGTGCGGGGTGCCGGAGGCGAGGCGCTCGCGGGTGTTGACGAGCTTCTGCCGGATGCAGGTGGCCTTGAGCCGGTAGGGCTCCTCTGCGTTCAGCCGCTTGTAGCGGGGGCTGATCTCGGGGAGGCGTTCCAGGTCGGCCTGGAGGGAGGCGAGGAGCTCGTCGGTGGCTCCGGTGTAGCGGATGGAGTTGGAGAGGAGTCCGCGGAGCTGGTCGACGAGTTCGAGGGCGTCGGTGATGCCGTGCTCGTGCTGGAGGATCAGCACGTCCCAGGTGACGGCGGGCGTCACGTTGGGGTTGCCGTCGCGGTCGCCGCCGATCCAGGTGCCGAAGGTGAGCGGGCGGGTGCCGGCGGGGAGTTCGACGCCGACGCGTTCCAGTTCGGCGGCCAGGTCCTCCAGGACGTCGCCCACGGCGTTGGCGTGGAGTTCGTCGAGGTAGTAGATGGCGTTGCGGGCCTCGTCGGCGGGCTCCGGGCGGACGACACGGAGTTCGTCGGTCTGCCAGATGAGGTCGATGTTCTCGGCGAGCCGGATGTCCTGGCGGCGCCGGTCGGCCTCGATGACGGGGGTTTCCAGGAGTGCGGCGATGCGGCGGAGCTTGTTGAGTACGGAGCGCCGCGCGGCCTCGGTGGGGTGCGCGGTGAAGACGGGCCGTACGTTCAGGTTCTTGACGGTGGCCCGCAGGTGCTCCGGGTCGGCGTCCTTGAGGCGGTCGGCGGTGCGGGCGAGGAGCCCGCCCTCGGCGGCGCGCCGGTCGCGCATCTCGTGGGCGCGGTGGACCTGCTCGGTGACGTTGGCGAGGTGGAAGTAGGTGGAGAAGGCGCGCACGAGCTGCGCGGCGGTCTCCAGGTCCGTGTCGCCGAGCAGCTGGGCGGCCGCTTCGCCGTCGGTGCGGGTCAGGGCGCGGACCCGTTCGACGAGGTCGAGGAGCTCCTGGCCCTCCTGGCGTACGAGGGTCTCGCCCAGCAGGTCGCCGAGGCGGCGGATGTCGGCGCGCAGCTCGGGGCTTGCGGCGGGGGTCTGGTCGGCACTGCTCACAGTGTGCGGCTCCTTGCAGTGGTTGAGCACGGGGTCCGGGGCCCGCGGCTGGCAGCGGGTGCCACGCCACCCCCGGGAAAGCAGAGTGCGGACCGCGCTGTCCGACCTCTCCAGGATAGGTGTCCGTGCTTTCGGTGCTGTTCGCGGCCCGAAGGGTGTCCGCACTTCAAGACGGGTCCTTCCGGGGTACGCGCTCTGTCCCCTACCCCGTATGACGCCACTCTGCGCCCGGTCGGCCGCTCCCCCTTGTGGCGGGGCTCCGCGCTGCCATACTTACGACGCCGTAGGTTACGGATGCGTACCCAGGTATTCCGTCGCGTTCTCACCCCACAGGGGACTCCCCATGAAGACCAGCCCCGATGTGATCGAGGCCGCTCCGGCGGCCGACGGTCCTCCCCTCGCCACGCTCGGCGGGGACAACAAGCGGTCGATCGAGCAGTTCGCGCTCCTGCTGTTCATCGTCGTCCCCTTCCTGGCCCTGGTCGCGGCTGTGCCGCTGGCCTGGGGCCGCGGTGTCAGCTGGCTCGATCTGGGTCTGCTGGTGGCGATGTACTTCATCGGCTGCCACGGCATCACGATCGGCTTCCACCGCTACTTCACCCATGGCTCGTTCAAGGCGAAGCGTCCGCTCCGTATCGCCCTGGCCGTGGCCGGTTCGCTCGCTGTGGAAGGTCCCCTGGTGCGCTGGGTGGCCGATCACCGCAAGCACCACCGCTTTTCGGACGCCGAGGGCGATCCGCACTCCCCGTGGCGTTTCGGCGAGACGCTGCCGGCTCTGATGAAGGGTCTGTGGTGGGCCCACATCGCCTGGATGTTCGACGAGGAGCAGACGCCGCAGCAGAAGTACGCCCCTGACCTGATCAGGGATCCGGCGATCCGCGGGATCTCCCGTCACTTCCTGTCCTTCACGATTCTGTCGCTGTCGATCCCGCCGCTGGTCGGCGGTCTGGTGACGATGTCGTGGTGGGGTGCGGCGACGGCGTTCTTCTGGGGCTCGCTGGTCCGGGTCGCGTTGCTGCACCATGTGACGTGGTCGATCAACTCGATCTGCCACGCGGTCGGCAAGCGTCCGTTCAAGTCCCGTGACAAGTCCGGCAACGTGTGGTGGCTCGCGGTCCTCTCGTGCGGTGAGTCCTGGCACAACCTGCACCACGCGGACCCGACCAGTGCGCGGCACGGCGTGATGCGGGGTCAGATCGATTCGAGTGCCCGGCTGATCCGCTGGTTCGAGAAGCTGGGCTGGGCGACCGATGTGCGCTGGCCCGACGCCGCCCGTATCGAGTCCCGGCGCCACTCGGCGGAGGCCGACGCGGCATGATTGACGATGTGGCGACCGACGGCAGCACAAGCAGCGAGAAATCCCGTGCACCCACCCGGCGGACCCGGCGGGTGCGGATGACGGGCAAGGAACGCCGCGAACAACTGCTGGACATCGGTCGCACCCTCTTCGCCGACAAGGGTTTCGAGGGCACTTCGGTGGAGGAGATCGCGGCGCGGGCCGGGGTCTCCAAGCCGGTGGTCTACGAGCACTTCGGCGGCAAGGAGGGGCTGTACGCGGTGGTGGTGGACCGGGAGATGCGTCAGCTCCTGGACATGGTGACCAGTGCGCTGACCGCCGGGCATCCGCGGGAGCTGCTGGAGCAGGCGGCGTTCGCGCTGCTGGACTACATCGAGACGTACACGGACGGGTTCCGGATTCTGGTGCGTGACTCGCCGGTCGCCCAGTCGACCGGCACGTTCGCCTCGCTCATCAGCGATATCGCCACCCAGGTGGAGGACATCCTCGGGCTGGAGTTCAAGGCCCGGGGCTTCGATCCGAAGCTGGCTCCGCTGTACGCGCAGGCGCTGGTCGGCATGGTGGCGCTGACGGGCCAGTGGTGGGTGAACGCCCGCAAGCCGAAGAAGGCCGAAGTGGCGGCGCATCTGGTGAATCTGGCGTGGCACGGGCTGGAGAACCTGGAGTCGAAGCCGCGGCTGATCGGTCACCGGAAGAGCTGAACGGGCCTTACGGCGCGGGCCGGTCGGTGCGCGGGGGTACGGCGGTGACGTGTCCAAGCCGAAACATTGATCCACTGCTAAACCACTTCAGTCCCGGGGGTCACAGTTGTAGAGTCTGTGACCATCCCGGGAACACTTCACCCTGCATGTGACGCACCTGTGAAGGCGTTTCTCCCGGTTCCACCACGTACCCCTGGGGGGGCTTTGTCTTCTGTGGAACCCGGTCGTTCCGTTCCCGCGCGCTCGAAGCGCGCGCGGCGGATCGCGACCTGCACCGCAATCGTTCTCTCCGCCGGCATGCTGCTGGCCGCTCCGGCCTCGGCCGATGACTCGGCGCCCGCGCCGCACCGCGCCACCGAGCCGCGTGTGCCCGCCGCCGACGCGCAGCCCTCGCTGACGCTCCCGAAGCACTCCGCGAAGAAGAAGTCGCCGGCCGCCGCCGCACCTGGTGCCAAGGCCGCGCCCATTCCCGCCAAGCCGCGTTTCGACGTGGACGGCGACGGCTACAGCGACACCCTGTACCGCGGGATCGACGGGAACTACTACCTCATCCCGACGAACGGGGCGGACTCCTACGAGTTCTCCCTGAACCCCGACGACCCGAACGAGAAGTTCAAGGACGTCATCACGCCGGGCGACCTGAACGGCGACGGCAGGCCCGAGCTGCTCACGCTGTCGGCGACCGGCAAGCTCTCGCTCCACCAGGCGTGGAGCGCCGACGGCGCCGGTTACGCCGACTGGTCCGGCACCGGCTGGCAGAAGTTCAACAAGATCGTCGCCGCGGGCGACCTGACCGGCGACGGCAAGGGCGACCTGCTCGCCCGCACACCGTCCGGTGACATCTACCTGTACGCGGGCACCGGCAACGTCACCAGCGCCCCCTTCAAGGCCGGCGTCAAGGTGGGCTACGGCTGGGCCTCGTACGACCAGATCGTCGGCGCGAACGACGTCAACGGCGACGGGATCGGCGACCTCTACGCCCGTACGCCCGCCGGTGACCTGTACTACTACGCGGGCAGCGGGAAGGCCTCGGCGCCGTACAAGGCGCGCGTCAAGGTCGGCTACGGCTTCGACACGTACAACCAGCTCATCGCCACCGACGACGCGACCGGTGACGGTCTCGGTGACCTGATGGCCCGTACGCCGGGCGGCACGCTCTACGCGTACGAGTCCACGGGGTACGGCACCTTCCTCAAGCGGACCGAGATCGGCACCGGCTGGAACGTCGCGTCGCAGTTCGGGGGCCAGGGCGGCAACCCGGACTTCGGCAAGAACGAGCTGATGGCCCGGACCAAGGGCGGCACGCTCTACTGGTACTACGCGAAGAACAACGGCAAGCTCAGCGCCCGCGTCCAGGCCAGTGACAGCGGCGGCTGGGCCGGCGCCGACATCAGCTTCCCGTCGTCGCTCGACAACGACGGCCAGGCGGACCTGCTGGAGAAGTACAACGGCACGCTCTACAACGAGGGCTCGGCCGTCAGCAGCGGCTGGGGCTCCTACAACACCCTCGTCGGTCCCGGCGACCTGAGCGGCGACGGCAAGGGCGACCTGCTCGCCCGCACCAAGTCCGGCGACCTGTACCTCTACCGGGGCAACGGCTCGGGCACCGGCTTCTCCGCCAGGATCAAGGTCGGCTACGGCTACCAGACGTACAACAAGATCGTCGGCGCCGGTGACCTCAGCGGCGACGGTCTGAACGACGTGGTGGCCCGCGCCTCGGACGGCACCCTGTACCTCTACAAGGGGACGGGATCGGCCACCAAGCCCTTCACGGCACGCGTCAAGATCGGCACCGGCTACAACACCTACAAGAAGTTCGTGGCACCGGGCGACATCAACGGTGACGGCAAGGCCGACCTGATCGGCGTCGACGGCAAGGGCGACGTGTACCTCTACACGTCCACCGGCACCGGGAAGATCAACAAGCGCGCGAAGGTCGGCTACGGCTGGGACATCTACAACAACATGTACTGAGCGTCCCGCCCGCCCCGCACCAGAGGCATCGAAGCGCCCCGTCCCCGGACCTCCGGGGGCGGGGCGCTTCCGCGTCCCCGTCAGCCGGTCACCGGCTCCAGGAACTCCAGCCGGTTGCCCACCGGGTCGTGGCTGAAGAAGCGGCGGTGGCCGGGCAGGTCCTCGTCCCACCGCACCTCGGCGCCGCGCTCCGCCAGCCGGGCCGCGAACGCCCCGATGTCCGTCACGCGCAGGCCGGGGTGCGCCTTGCGGGCCGGGCGGAAGTCCGCCTCGACGCCCAGATGGAGCTGGACCGGGCCCGCCTGGAACCAGCAGCCGCCGCGGGCGGCCAGGACCGGGGGCTTGGGGAGTTCGGTCATGCCGAGGACGTGCACGTAGTAGCCGCGCAGCGCGTCCTCCGATCCTTCGGGGGCGGCGAGCTGGACGTGGTCGAGGGCGGCGATCATCACTTCTCCCGGTGGGCGACGGCGAAGACGCGGCGGAACGGGAAGACCGTGCCGTGCGGGCCCGCGGGGTAGGCGGCGCGCAGCAGGTCGCGGTACTCGGCGAGGAAGGCGTTCCGGGCCTCCGCGTCGTCGTCGAGGGCGGTGAGGACGGGGCGCAGGCCGGTGCCCTTGACCCAGTCCAGGACGGCGTCCTCGCCGGGCAGCAGGTGCAGGTACGTGGTCTCCCAGACGTCCGCCGTGCGGCCGGGGGCGGTGAGCCGGTCCAGGTAGGCGGCGGGGCTCAGTACCGCGTCGGAGTGGCGGAGCAGGCCGCCCAGCCGGGAGCGCCAGCGCGGGGACTCGGCGAGTTCGCGCATCAGGGCGTGGCTGGGCTGCTCGAAGTTGCCGGGGACCTGGAGGGCGAACGTGCCGCCGGGGGTGAGGGCGGCCAGCCAGTCGGGGAAGCGGTCGGCGTGCCGGGGCACCCACTGGAGCAGGGCGTTGGAGACGATCAGGTCGTACGGCTGCGCGGGCGTCCAGGTCGCGGCGTCGGCCTCGGCGAAGTCCAGCAGGGCGGTGGTGTGGGCGCGGGCCCGCTCCAGCATCTGCGGGGAGTTGTCGTAGCCGGTGACGCGGGCCCCGGGCCAGCGTGCGGCGAGCAGGGCGGTGACGTTGCCCGCGCCGCAGCCGAGGTCGGCGATCCGGGGGGCGGGGGCGCCCGGGAGCGGGGGGACGCGGGCCAGCAGATCGTGGAAGGGCCGGGTGCGATGGTCCGCGTGGCGCAGGTACTGCTGCGGATCCCAGGTGGGTGCGGTCATGGAATCCAGGATCGTCCCGAAAGTATCTTGATGTCAAGACACTCGAATTCAAGAGACTTCATGTCGACAGACCCTTTACACTGATCCACATGGAGGACGAGGTCGACCGACTGGTCGCTGCATGGCGCCGAGAGCGCCCCGACCTCGACGTGGAACCACTCGAGGTCCTCAGCCGCGTCTCCCGCCTGGCCCGCCACCTCGACCGGGCCCGCCGGATCGCCTTCTCCGAGCACAGCCTCGAACCGTGGGAGTTCGACGTCCTCACGTCGCTGCGCCGGGCCGGCGATCCGTACCAGCTCTCCCCCGGCCAGCTGCTCACCCAGACCCTGGTCACCTCGGGCACCATGACCAACCGCATCGACCGGCTGACCAAGAAGAACCTCGTCGAGCGGCTCCCCGACCCCAGCGACCGCCGCGGCGTACTGGTCCGGCTCACCGCGGAGGGCCGCGACAAGGCCGACCAGTCACTGGCCGGCCTGCTCGCCCAGGAGCGCGCCATCCTGGGCGAACTCTCCCGCCACCAGCGCGGTGAACTGGCAGGGCTGCTACGCCGGCTGACTGCCCCGTTCGACAACATCCCCGGCTAGACCGGACTCCTGCCGCGGCACCACCGGATCGGCCGGGCCGACGCCCGCCCGTCTGGCCAGCGCGACCGCCGCCAGCGTCGAGTGCACCCCCAGCTTGCCCAGCACGTTCTGCATATGGGTGCGCACCGTGTGCGGGGAGAGGAAGAGCCGCTCCGCCACCGCCTTGCGGCCGAGCCCCGCCACCATGCAGCGCAGCACCTCGCGCTCGCGCGGGGTCAGCGACTCGACGAGCTGCTCGCTCTCGCTGCGGTGCTTGCGGTCCGCCAGCAGTTCCCGCAGCACCCCGGTGAGCAGGGCGGCGGGCAGATGCGTCTCGTCGCGCAGCACCCCCCGGACGACCGCCAGCAGCCGCTGGAGCGAGCAGTCCTTGGCGACCCAGCCGCAGGCCCCGGCCTGGAGCGCGAGCGCGGCCCGGCTCGGGTCGTCCTTCTCGGCGAGCACCACCGTGCGCACCGAGGGCCGGGCCGCGCGGACCCCGGCGACCAGCGAGATGCCGTCGGCCTGCCCGTTCCCCGCGGCGCCGGGAGCGGGCACCGGGACCGGGCCGGTGGCCCTGCGGCCGCCCGCCGGGGCCAGGACGCCCAGCTCGGCGTCGACCAGCATCACGTCGTAACCGCGCCCCTCCGCGGCCGCGCGTTCCAGACAGCGCAGGGCAGCCGGGCCACTGCCCGCCGCCGCCACGTCCACGTCCGGCTCGGCGGCGAGCGCCGCGGCGAGCGACTCGGCGAAAATGCGGTGGTCGTCGACCACGAGAACCCGGATGCGGACCACAGACACCCCCATGCTGTGTGTTCTGGGGCACCCCGTAGCGTGCGCCCCCCGGCAGCGTCGGACCGGCACGGGTGCGACAACCGGAGCGGGAATGCGGACCGCGGTGCCCCGGCCGCCGCCGTGCACCGACTTCCCACCCCGCCCGGATGTCGCACCCGGCTGTCTCGTACCCCTGAATCAGCACCGGCCCCCACCGGTGCTGTGCATCAGGGTACGGGCGGCCGCGCGGGGCGGGAGGCGATTCGCAGAACTGAGGGCGCGGACACGACCTAGGGTGTTGTTCATGTTCCGTTTTGAGACAGAAGTGGACAAAGAACGTCGTCATCTGCTGAGCAGGCGGCTCCGCGAGGACAACACCACCGGCTCACCGGAGATCCGTGCGCTGCGCGACGGCCCCGCCGCGCACGAAGTCCCGCTGGAGGTATGGGCGATGGACGCCCGCGGGCAGCTCGCCGCCGGACTGGCCGGGCGCACCTGGGCGCACTGGCTCCATGTGGACATGCTCTGGGTCGACGTCAGGTACCGCGGTTCCGGCCTCGGCTCGCGGCTGCTCGCCGAGGCGGAACGGGTGGCCCGCACGGACCGGTCCTGCACCCGCTCCCGGCTGGAGACCTGGGACTTCCAGGCCCCGGACTTCTACCGGAAGCGGGGTTACGAGGTGACGGGGCGGGTCGAGAACTACCCGCCGGGCGTCACGGAGTTCACCCTCACCAAGCAGCTCGGCTGAGCCGTTCCCCGGATCAGACGATCCGGCGGGCCCCCGCGGAGGGCACCGCGGGGAAGACGCCGGGGGCCGCGTAGCCCGCCGAAGTGAACGCCTCCAGAACGGACTTGGTGACCGCGTCCGCCCGCGCCTCCTCCACCAGCACGATCGCGGAGCCGCCGAAGCCGCCGCCGGTCATCCGGGCACCGAGTGCCCCGGCCTCGTTCGCCGTCTCGACGACCAGGTCCAACTCCACGCAGGAGACCCGCAGATCGTCCCGGAGCGAGGCATGGCCCGCCGTGAGGACCGGGCCGGCCGCGCGCACGTCGCCCCCGTCGAGGAGCGCGATGACCTGCTCGACGCGCTGGTTGTCGCTGACCACATGGCGTACGCAGCGCACGACGGCCTCGTCCGCGCCGGCCTCGGCCAGGGTGTCGAGCCCGGCGCCCAGGCCCGCGTACGGAAGTTCGCGCAGCGTACGGATGCCGAGGGTGCGGGCGCCCTCCTCGCAGGCCGCGCGCCGCTCCGCGTACGCGCCGTCGCCGAGCGCGTGCTTGACGCGGGTGTCGACGACCAGGAGCTGGAGGCCGTGGGCGGCCAGGTCGAAGGGGACCTGGCGGCTGGTGAGGTCGCGGGTGTCCAGGTGCAGGGCGTGGCCCTCGGTGCAGCAGGCCGAGGCCATCTGGTCCATGACGCCGCAGGGGACGCCGACGAAGGCGTTCTCCGCGCGCTGGGCCAGGACCGCCAGTTCGGCGGCGGTGAGGCCGAGCCCGAACAGGTCGTTCAGCGCCAGTCCGGTGACCACTTCGAGGGCGGCGGACGAGGAGAGCCCGGCGCCGGTGGGGACGGTGGAGGTCAGCTGGATGTCGGCGCCGGTGACCGGGTGGCCGGCCTCGCGCAGCGCCCAGACGACCCCGGCCGGGTAGGCGGCCCAGCCGTGTCCGGAGTGCGGGGCCAGTTCGTCGACGCGGAGCTGGACGACACCGCCGGGCACATCGGTGGAGTGCAGCCGCAGTTCGCCGTCGGTGCGGCGGGCGACGGCGGCCCGTGCGGTGTGCGGGAGGGCGAGCGGCATCACGAAGCCGTCGTTGAAGTCGGTGTACTCGCCGATCAGGTTGACCCGGCCGGGGGCGGCCCAGATTCCCTCGGGCTCGCTCCCGTACAGCTCGGTGAAGGAGGCGGTGAGCTCGGCGGAGGCGGCGGTCGGCTCAGCGGTGTCGGTCATGGTGCGGTGGGTTCCTCTCGGCGGGCGAACGTCCAGGCGTCGGAGACGATTCCGGCCAGGTCCGCGCGGGACGGCTGCCAGCCGAGGCGCTCCCTGGCGGTGGTGGCGGAGGCGACGAGGACGGCCGGGTCGCCGCCGCGGCGCGGGGCCGCGGTCTCGGGGACCGGGTGGCCGGTGACCTCGCGGACCGTCTCGATGACCTCGCGGACCGAGAAGCCGTTGCCGTTGCCGAGGTTGCAGATCAGGTGCTCGCCCGCGGTGGCGGCGTCGAGGGCGAGGAGGTGGGCCTCGGCCAGGTCCGCGACATGGATGTAGTCGCGGACGCAGGTGCCGTCGGGGGTGGGGTAGTCGTCGCCGTAGACGGAGATCGACTCGCGCTGCCCGAGGGCGACCTGGAGGACCAGCGGGATCAGATGGGACTCGGGGCTGTGCCGTTCGCCGTAACTGCCGTACGCCCCGGCCACGTTGAAGTAGCGCAGCGAGACCGCGGCCAGTCCGTGGGCGGCCGCCTCGCCGGTGATCATGTGGTCGACGGCGAGCTTGGTCGCGCCGTACGGACTGGTCGGTGCGGTGGGGTCGGCCTCCGTGATGGGGCTGGAGACCGGCTCGCCGTAGGTGGCGGCGGTGGAGGAGAAGACCAGGGTGCGCACGCCGGCGTCACGCATGGCGGCGAGCAGGGCGAGGGAGCCGCCGACGTTGTTGACCCAGTACTTCTCCGGGTCGGTGACGGACTCGCCGACCTGGGAGCACGCGGCGAAGTGCAGCACCCCGTCGTAGGAGGGATCCAGCCACTTCGCCGCGTCCTGGATGCGGCCCTCGACGAACTCGGCGCCGGCCGGGACGCCCGCGCGGAAGCCGGTGGAGAGGTCGTCGAGGACGGTGACGGCGTGACCGGCCTCCAGCAGGTGCTGGGCGACCACGCTGCCCACGTATCCCGCGCCGCCGGTCACCAGGTACTTCTTGGGGGACTTGCTCACTCGCTCGCTACCTCTCGCAGTCGCGCGGCCGCGGCCTCCGGCGGCACGTCGTTGATGAACACACTCATGCCGGATTCGGAACCCGCGAGGAACTTCAGCTTGCTGGGAGTCCGTCGGACGGTGAAGAGCTCGAGGTGGAGCGCGAACTCCTCCCGCCCGGGGATGCCGAACGGGGCCTGGTGCCAGGCCGAGATGTACGGCGTCGGCGGCTGTCCGGGTCCGAATATCCGGTCGAACCGCCTCAACAGTTCCAGATAGATCTGTGCGAACTCTGTGCGCGCCGCGTCATCGAGGTCCCGCAGGTCGGGGACGCGCCGGAGCGGGTACAGGTGGACCTCGTACGGCCAGTGCGCCGCGTACGGCACGAACGCCACCCAGTGCTCGCCGCGGAGCACGACGCGGTCGCCCTCGGACAGCTCGCGGGCGACGATGTCGTCGAAGAGGTTGCCGCCGGTCTCCGCGCGGTGCGTCCCCATCGAGCGGAGCATCAGCTCGGTGCGCGGGGTGACGAACGGGTAGCCGTAGATCTGCCCATGCGGGTGGCCGAGCGTGACGCCGATCTCGGCGCCCCGGTTCTCGAAGCAGAACACCTGCTTGACCTGCGGGAGCTCCGCGAACTCGGCGGTGCGGTCGGTCCAGGCCTCCAGCACCAGGCCGGCCTGCTCCTCGGTGAGGCTCGCGAACGACGCGTCGTGGTCGGAGGTGAAGCAGACGACCTCGCAGCGGCCGGAGTCGCCGGCGAGCGAGGGGAAGCGGTTCTCGAAGACGACGACGTCGTAGTGGTCGTCGGGGATCTCGCTGAGCCGTCCCTCCCGGGAGGGGCAGAGCGGGCACTCGTCGGCCGGCGGGTGGTACGGACGGCCCTGGCGGTGCGAGGCGATGGCGACGCTGTCCCCCAGCAGGGGGTCCCGGCGGATCTCGGACGAAGTCGCCACGGCGTCGAGCGGCCGCCGGTCGACGGCATCCCGGACCACGTCGTCACGGCTGTCGTAGTAGAGCAGCTCCCGGCCGTCGGCGAGCGTCGTAACCGTCTTCTTCACCAGACTCCTCCCAAACATAACCCAACACAATGAACCACAAATCAACAGGCGCGTCAATGAGCCCACGTCAACCGAGTTCGGCCGGATGTGAGCGGGATCTCGCATGGCCTTCCTACGGCCCTGGCGCGACTCTTGTGGGGTTCTCGTGGATTAAGGCCGGACTTTCGGGCCACACGATCACAATCAAACAAAGAACCTCAATGGAACTGTTCATTTTCTGAACGCAAAGGCGTATTTTCCTTCGGGTTCAGTACACGCAACGAAGCGAGTTCCCCCCATGCACTCACTGGCATCCGGGCTCCGGCTCCCCACGAACGGGCTCGACTACACGATTCTGGCGATCTACTTCGCCGTCGTTCTCGGCATCGGCTTCGCCGCTCGGGCGAGCGTGCGGACGAGCCTCGACTTCTTCCTCTCCGGACGGTCACTGCCCGCATGGGTGACCGGTCTGGCCTTCGTGGCGGCCAACCTCGGCGCCACCGAGATCCTCGGCATGGCGGCGACCGGCGCCCAGTACGGCGTCGCGGTCGTCCACTGGTACTGGATCGGCGCCATCCCGGCCATGGTCTTCCTGGGCCTCGTGATGATGCCCTTCTACTACCGGTCGAAGGTGCGCTCCGTACCGGAGTTCCTGCTCCACCGCTTCGACAAGTCGGCACACCTGCTGAGCTCCATACTCTTCGCCTTCTCGGCGGTCCTGATCGCGGGCGTCAACCTGTACGCCCTGTCGATCGTCGTGGAGGCCCTCCTCGGCTGGCCGCAGTGGGTCGCGATCGTGGTCGCGGGCCTCTTCGTCCTGATCTACATCACCATCGGCGGTCTCTCCTCCGCCATCTACAACGAGGTACTGCAGTTCTTCGTCATCCTCGCCGCGCTGATCCCGCTGACCGTGCTGGGCCTCAAGCGCGTCGGCGGCTGGGACGGGCTGAGCGACTCACTGACTTCGAGCCACGGCGCGAACTTCATGACCGCCTGGGGCGGCACCGGCATCGGTGACGCAAACCCCCTCGGCGCCAACTGGCTGACGATCGTCCTCGGCCTGGGCTTCGTGCTCTCGTTCGGCTACTGGACGACCAACTTCGCCGAAGTACAGCGTGCCCTGTCCGCGAAGAACCTCTCCGCCGCCCAGCGCACCCCGCTGATCGCCGCGTTCCCGAAGATGTTCATCGTGTTCCTCGTGATGATCCCGGGCCTGGTCGCCGCGGTGATCGTCCCGAACATCGGCACCGCCGGCTCGGGTACCACGTACAACGACGCGATCCCGCTGCTGATGCGGGAGTTGCTGCCCAACGGTGTGCTGGGCATCGCGGTGACCGGTCTGCTGGCCGCGTTCATGGCGGGCATGGCCGCCAACGTCTCCTCGTTCAACACCGTGTTCACCACGGACATCTGGGCGCGGTACGTGAAGAAGGACCAGTCGGACGCGTACTACCTGCGCTTCGGCCGCGGGATCACGGTGGTCGGGGTGCTGGCCTCCATCGGCACGGCGTTCATCGCCGCCAGCTTCTCCAACATCATGAGCTACCTCCAGACGCTGTTCTCCTTCTTCAACGTCCCGCTGTTCGTCGTCTTCATCATCGGCATGTTCTGGAAGCGCGCCTCGATGAAGTCCGGGGTCTGGGGCCTGCTGGCGGGCACCACCGCGGCGATGGTCAACTACTTCGTCATCTACAAGCAGGGCATCATCGACATCCCGAGCGACCAGGGCGCCAACTTCGTCTCCGCGATCGTCGGGTTCGTCGCCGGTGCGGTCGTGATGGTCGTCGTCACGCTCTTCACCGCGCCGAGGCCGGAGGCCGAACTGGCCGGTCTCGTCTACGGGACCGAGTCCCCGGAAGCCGACGAGGTGCCCGCCGAGGGCGACGACGCCTGGTACCGCCGGCCGGCCCTGCTGGGCTGGGGCGCGATCGTGCTCGCCGCCCTGTGCTACGTCCCCTACTCGTTCTGATCGGAGTAACTCACCATGTCCGAACCGCACAAGGAAGTCTCCGACCTGGAGAAGAAGTCCGCGACAGCGGCCCGCCTCTTCGACATCAGGCGGATCATCGGCGGTCTCTTCGTGGTCTACGGAGTCATCGTCACCATCGCCGGGATCAACCCGTCCGACGCGGACCTGAAGAAGGCAGAGGGCGTCCACATCAACCTGTGGACCGGTCTCGCCATGCTGGCGCTCGGACTGTTCTTCCTGGTCTGGCTGAAGCTGCGCCCGGCCCAGCCGCCGGCCGACGTCCCTGACCCCACGGACGCGCCCAGCTGATCCGCCGCCGCGCCGTCAGCACCGGCAGGGGCCGGACACCGTCAGCCGACGGGGTCCGGCCCCTGCCGCGTGCCCACGACGGCCCGGTCCAGCAGTCCGGTGCGGGCCGCGAGGGCCGCCGCCTCCAGCCGGGAGCCGACGCCCAGCTTCATCAGCACCCGCTGCACATGGGTACGGGCGGTGCTCGGCGCGATCCGCATACCGGCCGCGATCAGCCGGGTGCCCTCCCCCTCCGCGACCCTGACCAGGACCTCGACCTCGCGCGGGGTGAGCAGCTGGAGCAGCCGCTGCCCCTCGTCGTCCGGCTGGACCGGCGGGTTGAGCAGCTCGGCGAAGGCGCCCTGGAGCAGTTGCGGCGCGACCGCCGCCTCACCGGCCCGCGCCTTGGTGATCGCCCGCTCGACGCCCTCGATGCGTTCGTCGTGACGGACGTAGCCGGCGGCGCCCGCCGCGAAGGCGGCCGCGATCCCCAGCGGGCTCGGCACCGGTCCGAGCACCACCACGGCGATCTGCGGGCGCTCGCGCCTGATCCGCACGATCGGGTCGAAGGTGCCCGGTTCCGCGGGCGCCGCGGTGCCGAACAGGCAGACCTCGGGAGCCCTGCTGACCACCAGGTCCGCCGCTCCGGTGGTGGGCGCGGCGGCGGCGAGGACCCGGTGACCGCGTAGTTTGAGTGCCGAGGCGAGCGCCTCGGCGAGCAGGCGGTGGTCATCGACCACCATCAGCCGCACGGCCATCGAGCAACCCCCCAGAGCACCGACGCCAGGCCCCCGGCCCGTTAGACCCGGCAAGTTACACGCATGTTCGACGCCGCGCCCGCCTTAGCCGGCAGAAGGCCCGCGGAATGTCGCATCGTGTGTCATTCGGGCTCACTTGGGGGTCGGAAAACGACCGGCCCTGCCGGTCGACTGATCGACCGGCAGGGCGGCGTGCGGTGTTGACGGTCGGTCAGCTGGTGCCGAAGGCGACGACGAGGTACTCCTTGTAGCCCAGCGAGCTCTCCCGCGGCTTGCTGATCGTCATCTTGGAGATGTACAGCCGCCCGTTGCCGTAACGGAACTCGGCGTAGTCCGAGGAGAAGCTGGTCTCCGCGTCGCGGACCGACTCGTCGCTGGGGTTCTCCAGCAGCACGGTCTGCTTGAAGGTGCTGCCGTCGATGGAGACGACCTGGCCGCCCTTGTCGTACGGGGGCTCCTTGTACGCGATGATGTTGCCGCCGTCCATGCGGAGCGGAAACATCGTGTAGCGGTCGCCCGCGTCGGCCCGGTCACCGGTCTGCTTGCCGGTGGTCAGGTCGAAGGAGACGATCTCGTTGGTGTCGCCGTACTCGCCGCCGCCCTCGTGCTCCTCGGTGGGCAGGTAGACGCGGTTGTTGCCGACCGCGAGCTGCTGGCAGCTCTCGACCTCGGTGGACCGGCAGTTCGCCGCGTACTTCTCGGCGTCGGCCGGGATCCGGACGATCAGCTTGCCGGTGGCGGCGTCGATCGAGAAGAAGTCGGAGATCCCGCTGCCGTCGCCCGCGGTGTCGCCGACGTCGGCGGCGACGACCAGGGGCTTGGTGGAGACGATGCTCGCGTACTCGACACCGGGCGGCATCTTGTACGAGGAGAGCGGGGCGCCCGTGATCGGGTTCAGCGCCTGGACGATGAGCTGGGGGTCGTCGTACTTGCCGCACTTGCGGACCGCGGCGAGTGCCTCGCCGCCGGCGTACCCGGTGTCGTAGCAGCCGTCGGTGCTGACCTTCGGCTTCCAGCGCTCGGCGCCGGTGTTCAGGTCGAAGGCGGCGCCGCCGTCGGTGCCGGCCGCGGCGACGGTGGTGCCGCTGAGGGTGACCTCCTCGAACCGGACGGGGGCGTCGCCGCTGGTGGCGGCGGTCACCGACTTGCTCCACATGAGCTTGCCGGTGTTCAGGTCGAGGGCGGCCACCTGGTTGCAGCTCTGGTACTTCTTCGTGGCGGTCCGCTTGGCCTCCTCGAAGACGATGGCCGTCCTGAAGTCCTTGGTCATGTGCCGGGAGGCGGCGCAGAGCTGGCCGGGCAGCGGGATCGACCAGAGCTTGGTGCCCTTGGCCGGGTCGTAGCCGACGACCTCGTAGACGCCCGTCTTCACGTACGCCTTGTCGGTCAGCCACGAGCCGTCGACCGTGGTGACGTCGGTGACCTTGGGCTGCGGCAGCTGGAAGGCGACCGTGCCCTTGGTGTTCGAGGGGACCTTCTCCTTGGCGCTGCCGCCGAGGCCCTTGCCGCCGCCGCCCTTGCTCTCGCCGTCGGTGCCGGAGGAGGTGGTCGCCTCGTCCTTCTTCTTGTCGCCGTCCGTACCGCTGGAGGCGTACCAGACGCCCGCGCCGACGATCAGCACCACGGCGACCACCGCGGCCACGATGATCTGCGCCTGGGTGGAGAACTTCTTCGGCCCGTTCCCGTTCTGCGGCGGCTGGTACGGCTGCTGCATCGGGGTGGTCGGGTACCCGTAGCCCTGCTGCGGCGGCTGGCCCTGCTGCGGGTAGCCGTAGCCGTGCTGCGGCGGCTGGCCCGGGGGGAACCCGTAGCCGGGCTGCGGCGGCTGCCCCTGCGGCAGTCCGTAGCCGGGCTGCGGCGGCTGGCCCTGCGGGGGCGTCTGCGGGTAGCCGTAGCCGGGCTGCTGCGCGGGCTGTCCGGCGGGCGGCGGGGTGCCGTATCCGCCCGGGGGCGGGGTCTGCGGGGTGGCCGGCGGCTTGCCGAACGGGTCGGCGGGCGGCGGCGTCGGGGCGCCGAAACCACCGGGCGGCGGGTCCTGCGGTGCGCCGAACCCGCCCTGGGACGGTTCGTTGGGTGGCGGCTGGGGCGGCTGCGTCATGGCGTTGCGTACCTCTGGAGAAGGGGGCGAGTCGGTGGGCCGGAGCCGGCTGCGGGCGGTTCTGCCGCCGTCCGCGGGCCGCCCGGGTTCCTGCGGGTGCCGTGGTGAGCCGTTACTTGCCGAAGGCCATCATGGTCTTCGTCTCCAGCTCTTCCTTGTCGTTGGTGGCGCTGACCCGCCCGCTCGCGATGAACGAACGGCCGTCCGCGTAGAGGACCTTCTCGTTGTAGAAGGTGCTCTCGATCTCCGACGTCGAGTCCGGGTGCTTGAGCAGCATCTGCGGGGTGCCACCGGTCGGCGCCAGGCTGGCGATCCCGCCGCCCTTGCCGTAACTGGCACTCACGTGGACCAGGAGGTTGCCGCCCTCCATCCGCATCGGCCGCATCGTCTGGCCGGCCGGGGCGTCCGCCTTCCACTTCGTCTTGCCGGTGTTCAGGTTGAACGCGATGACCTTGTTGGTCCGGGCGGAGCCGCTGGTGTCGTCCTGCGTCGACATGTAGAGCGTGTTGGGGTCGGCCGTGACGCCCTGGCAGCCGTCGACGGACTTGCCGAAGATGGCGAAGGCGTTGCCGCAGCCGGTCGCGAACTTGTCGCCCTTGTCACTGATCACCTGGGAGCGGAGCGAGCCGTTCTCCTTGAGCGCGAGGATGCTCCACTTCTTGCTGTCGCCGCTGCCCTTGGTCAGCGAGACGATGAGCGGGCTCACCGAGTAGAACCGGTCGATCTCCCAGCCGCGCGCGGGCTTGTACGTCCACTTGGGCTTCCCGGTGACCGGGTCGATCTCCTCGACCTCGTGCTGCGGGTTCTCGACGTCGCCGGTGCGGCAGTTGGTGGCGGCTATCAGCTTGGTGCCGCCCGCGAACGAGAACGGCTGGCAGTTGCCGTCCCGCTTGCCGAACAGCTCCTTGCCGTCGCTCACCCGGAAGGCGTTGGAGCCGTTGGTGCGGCCGACCGTCAGGGTGTCGCCGCTGATCGCGAGGGAGAGGTCCGACAGCATGTCGAACAGGCCGCTGCTCTTGATCGACTTCTTCCAGCCGGTCTTGCCGGTGTTGAGGTCGATCAGCTGGAGGTCCGCGCAGTCCGCCTTGGAGGTGGTGCCGTTCTTCACCGCGATGACGATCTTGCCGTCGGTGGTGGTCTGTGCCGGTGCGGAGCAGATGTCCGTGTCCAGCTTCAGCGTCCACTTCTGCTTGCCGTCGGCCACCGAGAAGCCGGAGACGGCGCGGTACATGCCCTTGACGACGGTGTCGCCGACTATCCAGGGGCCGTACACGTCGGCGCCGTTGCGCGGGAGGTCGACGTCGTTCTTCTGGAGCCAGAGGACCTTCGCCTCGCCGGCCTTGCGCCCGGCGTTCAGGTCGTCGTCGCCCTGGCGTCCGGTGCCGTCGCCGTCGCCCTCGTCCACGGACGCCGAGGGGGACGGCTTCTGGACGTCGTCGCTCTTCTCCGCGACGGGCTTCTTGTCGTCGTCGCCCCCGCTCGTGGCCAGGTAGACACCGCCGCCGACGACCAGGAGCGCGGCGACCGCCGCGCAGATGATCACCAGGGGCTTCCCCTTGAAGGGGCCGCGGCCGCCGGGACCCGCCGGACCGCCGCCGACGGGTGCGCCGGGGTACTGCTGCTGCGGGTAGCCGTAACCGGGCTGCTGCGGCTGACCGTACGGACCCGGCTGCTGCGGCCGGCCGTACGGACCGGGCTGCTGGGCGTAGGGGCCCGGCTGCTGCTGACCGTACGGACCCGGCTGCTGCGGCTGCCCGTAGGGGCCGGGCTGCTGCTGGCCGTACGGGGGCTGCTGCGGCTGCGGCTGGCCCGGCTGCTGCGGGTAGCCGTAGCCGGGCTGCGCGGACGGCGGACCCGGCGGGGTCGCCGGTGCCTGGGGCGGCTGCGCGGGCGGCGGCGGCGTCTGCGGCGCGCCCTGGGGCGGCTGAGGTACCCCCTGCGGCGGCTCCTGCGGAGCGCCGAAGCCTCCCTGCGGCGGTTGCTGGCTGGGCGGCTGGGTCATCAGCGCGTCCCCCTTCGTGCGGTCCGGTGCCCGTTCCGGACTCCCCCGCGATTCCGCCGGGGAGTTCGAGGAGTCGGACAAGACCCCCTGAATCTCCGGCGAAATGGAGCGAATCGGGCATGGATCCCGCAGTGTTACGACAGTCGAGCGGGGCTTCTTTGTACCACCCACCCCAGCGCGGGCCCCGGTTCGGTCCACGCCTGTTCCCAAGGGAGAACCGGCCCGTGATGCCGCCGTTACGCCACGGGCCGCCACCGTCCCGGCTGCCGGACCGGCTGCCGGCCTAGCTGCCGAAAGCCACCATCGACCGCGCCCTGATCTCCTCGTCGTCCGTACCGCTGATCCTCGACTTCCCGATGACGGTGCGTCCGTCCGCGTAGACGACGCGCGGCTGGAAGAACTCGCGCTCGACGGCCGCTCCCGAGGCCGGGTGCCGCGCCACCATCTCCCACTTCCCGCCGGTGGGCGGGATCGAGGCGATGCCGCCGCCCTTGCCCTTGCTCGGCGCGAGGTACATCAGCAGCTTGCCGCCCTCCGTCCGCATCGGGGTGAGGGACTGCGCGGCCGGGGAGGAGACCGTCCACTTGTGCTTGCCGGTGGTCAGGTCGAAGGCGGCGACCTTGTTGCCGTCACCGGTCTTGATGTCGACGGGCTTGGTCGCCATGTAGAAGGTGTCCGCACCGGCGGCCGCCCCGAGGCAGTTGTCGAGGTTGGGACCCTGGACGATCACGTCCGTGTCGCACGAGACCGCGTAGTCGCCCGGTCCGCCGGAGAGCTGGGTGCGGTAGGTGCCGTCGGCGTTGAGCACGAGGATGCCCCACTTGTCCGGCTGCTTGAGCGAGATCACCAGCGGGTCGACGGAGTAGATCTGCGCGACCTGCCAGCCCTTCTTGACCTTGTACGTCCACAGCCTCTTGCCGGTGACGGGGTCGATCCGCTGCACCTGGTGTTCCTTGTGGTCGTCCGCGGCGGTCTGGCAGCTCGCCGCCGCGATGGCCACGTCGCCGCTGGCGAACCCGAACGGCTGGCAGTTGCCCGGCAGTTTCCCGAACAGCGCCTTGCCGTCGCTCACCCGGAAGGCGTCGGTCCTGGAGGTGCGCCCGACGGTCACGGTGCCGCCGTTCGTCGCCATCCTGAGATCGGAGAGCCCGTCCCAGACGCCCTGGCGGACGTACGTCTTGTGCCAGCCGGCCTTGCCGGTCGTGAGGTCGACCATCTGGAGGGCGTTGCACTCCGAGTCACCCGAGGTGGTGCGCCGGACAGCCAGGACGATCTTGCCGTCGGCGGTGGCCTGCGAGGGCGCCCCGCACGCGTTGGCGGGCAGCCGCAGGCTCCACTTCAGCTTGCCGTCCTTGACGTCGTAGCCCGTGACGGTGTGGAACATCGCCTTGACGACGGTGTCGCCGAAGATCCACGGGCCGTACACGTCCTCGCCGCCCTCGGGCAGGTCGACGCCGCTCTCGTGGAGCCAGAGCATCTTCGACTCGCCGGGCTCGCGCTTGGCGTTGACGGCCTCGGTCTCCGCGTCCGGGCTGAGCTGGTCGTCGTTCCGGTTCTTCCGCTTGGTCGGCGAGGGCGAGGGGGAGGAGTCCGGCGGACCGGAGCTCAACTCCGGTCCGGCCGTGGGCTTCCCGCTGCCGCCGTCCCCGTCGAGGGCGAACCAGATGCCGACGCCGGCCAGGAGCGCCACCGCGAGCACGGCACCGACGACCGCCCCGGTCCGGCCGCGGAAACGCCCCCCGCCACGAGGTCCGCCGGACTGCGGCGGCTGCGGCGGCCGCTGTCCCGGGTAGCCGTGACCCTGCGGCGGCTGCCCGTACGGGCCGGGCTGCGGCGGGTATCCGTATCCCGGTGCGGGCTGCGGCGGCTGGCCGTAACCGGGCGCGGGCGGTACGGGCTGTGCGGGTGGCGCGGGTGGTCCGTACGGGCCGGGCCGCACCGGCGCCGCGTACGGGCCCGACGGCTGTGCCGTGCCCTGGCCCGGGGGCGGGAACGTCTCGGGCGGCGGGCCGTAAGGGGCTCCGAACTCACCCTGCGGCGGCTGCTGTCCGGGCGGCTGGCTCATCGGCCCGTCCCCCTGTTCCTTTGTCACTGCGGTGTGGCGCGGTCCGGCTACCGCACCGGGCAAGATCTCTTTCTACCATCCGCCCCACAGACCCCACAGATCACACCAGCCCCATCGGCCGCACCCGCCACGCCAGTTGCACGGGGGGTACGGCCGATGCGGTGTCAGGCGTCCTCGGCCAGTTCCAGCCAGCGCATCTCCAGCACATCGCGCTCCGCCACCAGTTCGCGCAGCTCCGCGTCCAGCTTCGCCACCTTCTCGAAGTCCGTGGCGTTGTCGGCGATCTGGGCGTGCAGCGTGGTCTCGCGGGTCGACATCTTGTCGAGCTGCCGCTCGACCTTCTGCAGTTCCTTCTTCGCCGCGCGTGCCTCCTGCGGCGAAACGCCCGGGGCCGGTGCGGCGGCGGGCTGCGAGGCCGACGTGGGAGCCACCGCGGCGGGGGTGCCCGCCGCGGCCATCTGCCGCCTGCGCTCCAGGTACTCGTCGATGCCGCGCGGCAGCATCCGCAGCGAGCGGTCGCCGAGGAGCGCCAGCACCCGGTCCGTGGTCCGCTCGATGAAGAACCGGTCATGGGAGATCACGATCATCGACCCGGGCCAGCCGTCGAGCAGGTCCTCCAGCTGGGTCAGGGTCTCGATGTCGAGGTCGTTGGTGGGCTCGTCGAGGAAGAGGACGTTGGGCTCGTCCATCAGCAGCCGCAGGATCTGGAGCCGCCGCCGCTCACCGCCGGACAGGTCACCGACCGGGGTCCACTGCTTCTCCTTCGTGAACCCGAACTGCTCGCAGAGCTGGCCCGCGGTCATCTCCCGGCCCTTGCCGAGGTCGACCCGGTCGCGCACCTGCTGCACCGCTTCGAGCACCCGCAGGTTCGGGTTGAGCTCCGCGACCTCCTGGGAGAGGTAGGCCAGCTTGACCGTCTTGCCGACGACGACCTTCCCTGCCGCGGGCTGCTCCTCGCCCTGGGTGCGGGCGGCCACGGCCAGTGCCCGCAGCAGCGAGGTCTTGCCCGCGCCGTTGACCCCGACCAGGCCGATCCGGTCGCCGGGGCCGAGCTGCCAGGTGAGGTGGGTGAGCAGCGTCTTGGGCCCGGCCTGGACGGTCACGTCCTCCAGGTCGAAGACGGTCTTGCCGAGCCGGGCGTTGGCGAACTTCATCAGCGCGCTGGTGTCGCGGGGCGGCGGCACGTCGGCGATCAGCTCGTTGGCCGCCTCGATGCGGTAGCGCGGCTTGGACGTACGGGCGGGGGCGCCGCGCCGCAGCCAGGCCAGCTCCTTGCGCATCAGGTTCTGCCGCTTGCCCTCTTCGGTGGCGGCGATCCGCTCCCGTTCGGCGCGGGCGAAGACGTAGTCGCTGTAGCCGCCCTCGTACTCGTGGACCGTGCCGCGCTGGACGTCCCACATGCGCGTGCAGACCTGGTCGAGGAACCACCGGTCGTGGGTGACGCAGACCAGCGCCGAGCGGCGGGCGCGCAGGTGGCCGGCCAGCCAGGAGATCCCCTCGACGTCGAGGTGGTTGGTCGGCTCGTCGAGGACGATCAGGTCCTGTTCGGCGATGAGCAGCTTCGCGAGCGCGATCCGGCGGCGCTCGCCGCCGGAGAGCGGGGCGATGACGGTGTCCAGGCCGTGCTCGAAGCCGGGCAGGTCGAGGCCGCCGAAGAGCCCGGTCAGCACGTCGCGGATCTTGGCGCTGCCCGCCCACTCGTGGTCGGCCAGGTCGCCGATGACCTCGTGGCGGACCGTGGCCCGCGGGTCGAGCGAGTCGTGCTGGGTCAGGACACCGAGACGCAGCCCGCCGTTGTGGGTGACGCGGCCGGTGTCCGCGTCCTCCAGCTTGGCGAGCATCCGGATGAGGGTCGTCTTGCCGTCTCCGTTACGACCGACGACACCGATCCGGTCCCCCTCGGACACGCCGAGGGACACACCGTCGAGCAGCGCACGGGTGCCGTACACCTTGCTGACCTGCTCGACATTGACGAGGTTGACGGCCACGTACGCTCCAGCTCGAAGGAAAACACTGAACCTTCAGCGTAGTCGCCATGGTGCGGAGCTCCGTACGAGCGCCCGCTCACCCGTGCGGGGGCGGGTCGGGGACCGGCTCCGCAGGGCTCGTGCGTGCGGTACCTTGCCCGAAATGACCAAGGCCCGGGGGGTCGGGCCCAGGATTTCGCCGGGGTGGGGAACTTCATGGTGGGTCGTACGGTTCGAGGGCTCGTCCCCGTACTGCTGGTCGCGGGAGCGCTGGCCGGATGTTCGACGGAGTCGGACGCGGGCGCCGGGGCGGAGGCGTCACCGGGCGGTGGAGCGACGGCCGGGACCGCCGCCGGGAAGACGGCGGCGGCCAAGGGGGGCACGGTCGGGGGCGCCGGTTCCGGGTGCGAGCTGCGTGTCACCTTCGACGTGGCGAAGCGGTGGAAGGCGCGGGCGGTCGCCGTCGACGCCGACTCGTCCGTGGCCGCCGCCCTGGGCACGCAGGGCCCGGTCTCCATGGTCTGCGAGATCGACGCGAAGCCCGCCGGGCACCTCGGGTTCCTGCGGGTGTGGCAGGGCGACGGCGAGGGCGGCACTCCGCGCCAGGTGCTGGAGGGCTTCGTGGCGGCCGACGAGAACGCGTCGAAGACAGCGTACACCCGGAGCACGGTCGGCAAGCTCGCGGTGACCGAGGTCGCCTACACCGTCCACAGCAAGGTCATGGAGGAGTCGCGCGAGGCACGGGCCTTCGCCGTCGCCACCCCGGACGGGCCCGTCGTGGTGCACCTGGGCGGGCTGGACTCCCAGGAGCACCGGGCCATGCTGCCCGCGTACGAGCTGGCGAAGCGGAGCCTGCGGCTCGGCTGAACCGGGCCGGGCGGGGGCCCTCGGCCGAGCCCGCCGCTCCGGCCTCCGCGGCGCCCCCGGTCAGCGGAGGGTGGCGCCCGGCGCCGGGGACGTGGCGATCCGGGCGTCGCGGCACGTCCCCGAGGCCATCAGCGCGTCGGCGACCTTGCGTGCGGACGCCTCGTCCTCGGCCAGGAACGCCGTGGTCGGCCCGGAACCGGAGACCAGCGCGGCCGCCGCACCCGCGGTGGTGCCCGCCGCCAGGGTGTCGGCCAGCGAGGGCCGCAGGGACAGCGCCGCGGGCTGGAGGCCGTTGCTCAGGGCGGTGGCGAGGGCGGCGGTGTCCCCGGACCGCAGGGCGGCCAGGAGCGCGCCGGACGCGGCCGGCTCCGGCACCGGTGTCCCCGCCGTGAGCCGGTCGAACTCTCGGTACACGGCCGGGGTGGACAGGCCGCCGTCGGCGACCGCGAAGACCCAGTGGAAGGTGCCGCCGACCTCGACCGGGGTCAGCTGCTCGCCGCGTCCCACCCCGAGGGCCGCGCCGCCGACCAGGCTGAACGGGACGTCGCTGCCCAGCTCCGCGCAGAGGGCCAGGAGCTCGTCGCGGGTGGCGCCGGTGGACCAGAGCGCGTCGCAGGCCAGCAGGGCGCCGGCCCCGTCGGCGCTGCCGCCCGCCATTCCGCCCGCGACCGGGATGTCCTTGTCGATGTGGATGTGCACCCGGGGGTCGATGCCGTACCGCCCGGCCAGGGCGAGCGCGGCGCGGGCGGCGAGGTTGGTGGCGTCCAGCGGGACCTGGGCGGCGTCCGGTCCCGAGCAGGTGACGCGCAGCTCGTCGGCCGGGGTGACGGTGACCTCGTCGTAGAGGCCGACGGCGAGGAAGACGTTGGCCAGGTCGTGGAAGCCGTCGGGGCGCGCGGCGCCGACCGCGAGCTGGACGTTGACCTTGGCCGGTACCCGGACGGTGACGCTCACTCGGCACTCCCGGCGGGCTCGTCGGCGGCCGGAAGGTCCCCGGCGGGCTCGTTCCCGGCGGGCTTGTTCTCGGCGATGGCGGCGAACTCCTCGACGGTCAGTGCCTCGCCGCGGGCCTGCGGCGAGATCCCGGCCGCGACCAGGGCGGCTTCCGCGGCGGGCGCGGAGCCCGCCCAGCCGGACAGGGCCGCGCGCAGGGTCTTGCGGCGCTGGGCGAAGGCGGCGTCGACGACCGCGAAGACCTCGGCCTTGGTCGCCGTGGTCGCGACCGGCTCGGCCCGGCGCACCAGGGACACCAGTCCCGAGTCGACGTTCGGGGCGGGCCAGAAGACTTTGCGGCCGATGGAGCCGGCGCGCTTGACGTCCGTGTACCAGTTGGCCTTCACCGACGGCACTCCGTAGACCTTGTTGCCCGGCCGCGCGGCCAGCCGGTCGGCGACCTCGGCCTGGACCATGACGAGGGTCCGCTCGATGGTCGGGAAGCGGTCGAGCATGGTGAGCAGGACGGGCACGGCGACGTTGTACGGGAGGTTGGCGACGAGCGCGGTCGGCGGCGGGCCCGGCAGTTCCCGTACCTGCATCGCGTCCGAGTGGACGAGGGTGAACCGGTCCGCGCGCTCCGGCATCCGGGCGGTGACCGTGGCCGGCAGGGCGCCCGCGAGCACGTCGTCGATCTCGACGGCGACGACCCGGTCGGCCGCCTCCAGCAGTGCCAGGGTCAGCGAACCGAGACCGGGGCCGACCTCGACCACGACGTCGTCGGGGCGGACTTCCGCGGTCCGCACGATCCGCCGGACCGTGTTGGCGTCGATGACGAAGTTCTGGCCGCGCTGCTTGGTGGGGCGTACGCCCAGCGCAGCGGCCAGCTCGCGGATGTCTGCGGGGCCCAGGAGGGCGTCGGGCTCTGTGGTGCTCACCCGTCAAGCCTACGGCCGCCGGGCGGCACCGGATCTCGCCCCCGGCCCCGCCCGTGCGGTGCGGCCGTCCGGCGTCGCGGACGGCCGGGTCAGTAGTCGAACGCGCGCGCCGTGTTGTCGACGATCGCCGAGGCCAGGGTGTCCTCGTCGATGCCCTTCACCGCCGCCATGGCGCGCAGCGTGACGGGGATCAGGTACGGCGCGTTGGGCCGTCCGCGGTACGGGGCGGGGGTCAGGAAGGGTGCGTCCGTCTCGACCAGGACCAGTTCGGTGGGCGCGACGGCCAGCGCGTCGCGCAGGGGCTGGGCGTTCTTGAAGGTCATGTTGCCCGCGAAGGACATGAAGTACCCGGCGTCCGCGCAGATCCGGGCCATGTCCGCGTCGCCGGAGTAGCAGTGGAAGACGGTCCGCTCGGGGGCGCCCGCGTCGGCCAGGACGCGCAGCACATCGGCGTGCGCCTCGCGGTCGTGGATGACGAGCGCCTTGCCGTGCCGCTTGGCGATCTCGATGTGGGCCCGGAAGGACTCCTCCTGGGCCGCCATGCCCTCGGGGCCGGTCCGGAAGTAGTCGAGTCCGGTCTCGCCGACGCCCCGTACGTGGTCCAGCGCGGCCAGTGCGTCGATCTCGGCGAGGGCCTCGTGGAGAGCGGCCGTACCGCCCGCCTCGCGCGCCCCCTGCCGCGACCACCCGTCCGGGTCCCCGTGCACGATGCGCGGCGCCTCGTTGGGGTGCAGGGCCACCGCCGCGTACACGCTCGGGTGCGCGGCGGCGGTCTCGGCGGCCCAGTGCGAGCCCTTCACGTCGCAGCCCACCTGGATCACGGTCGTCACGTTCACCGCGGCGGCCCTGGCGAGGCCCTCCTCCACGGTGCCGTCCTGCATGTCCAGGTGGGTGTGCGAATCGGCGACCGGTACCCGGAGGGGTTCGGGCAGCGGCGGGGCTTCGGTACGGCTCATGGCCACGATCGTACGAGGACCGTGGCCGGTGGCTCACTTGCGGTGGAAGGGATGCAGCAGGTCGGCGAGGTGCCAGTGGTGCTCCCCGGCCGGAGCGGCGGTGGCGGCCACGGCCTCTGCCTTCCGTTCACGGACGTCGGCCGCGGCGTCGGCGGGGCGGCGGTTCTGGAGCAGCTGCTGAACCGTCGAGACCCGGCCGGCCCGCATGATCCGTACGACGTGCCCGCCGCAGTTGGCGCAGGTGGGCGTGGAAAGGGGGGAGGGCACTCGTTCGCCGTCCGCCTTGTAGACCACGAAAGCGTTGTGGGAGGCGTCGACGTGGTGCTCTATTTCGTAGGCCTGTTCCCAGCCGTGTCCGCACCTCATGCAGGCGAAGGCATACGCCTCGTGCACGGTTGTTGCTGCGATCTCACTCATGCCTGCTCCTCTTGTCCGCCGGACAAGCACCCCGGAGAATGCGTCCTGATATCCAGTGGACGCCTTTACCGGCAGAAGCGCACCGGGCCCTGTCGAGTGTTGGAGCGGTCTTGGCCTTCTCGTGGCAAAAGGGGCCGGTACGGGGCTTTCGCTTTGCCTTTCACGATAGTCCTTTGCCTTCCTGGGGGCCGGTACGAGCAGCATTCTTTGCTGCCACGACCGCGTCGAACACCTCGCGCTTGGGCAGCCCGGCCGCGGCGGCGACGGCGGCGATCGCCTCCTTGCGCCGCTCCCCCGCCTCCTCGCGCACCTGCACCCTGCGCACCAGCTCCCCGGCGTCCAGTTCCTCCGCGGAGTCGGCCGCGCCCTCGACGACGACGGTGATCTCACCGCGTACGCCTTCGGCCGCCCAGACGGCGAGCTCGCCCAGCGGGCCGCGCTTCACTTCCTCGTACGTCTTGGTCAGCTCCCGGCAGACGGCGGCGCGCCGGTCCGCGCCGAACACCTCGGCCATCGCGGCCAGGGTGTCGTCGAGCCGGTGCGGGGCCTCGAAGAAGACCATGGTGCGGCGTTCGTCGGCGACCTCGCGGAGCTTGCCGAGGCGTTCGCCGCCCTTGCGCGGCAGGAAGCCCTCGAAACAGAACCGGTCCACCGGCAGCCCGGACAGGGCGAGCGCGGTGAGCACGGCGGAGGGGCCGGGCACCGCGGTGACCTTGATGCCCTGCTCCACGGCGGCGGCGACGAGCCGGTAGCCGGGGTCGGAGACCGACGGCATCCCGGCGTCCGTGACCAGCAGCACCCGGGCGCCGCCGGTCAGCGCCTCGACGAGTTCCGGCGTACGGGCGGACTCGTTGCCCTCGAAATAGGAGACGACACGCCCCGTGGTGTGGATGCCCAGCGCCTGGGTCAGCCGGCGCAGCCGGCGGGTGTCCTCGGCGGCGACGACGTCCGCCGTCTCCAGTTCGGTGGCGAGGCGTGGCGGGGCGTCCGCCACATCGCCGATGGGGGTCCCTGCGAGTACCAGCGTTCCAGTCGTGTCCGTCACAACGTCCATCCTCCCAGCACGGGCGGCAGCACTCGCACAGATGCGTTCCCTACGATGGCGCGGTGACGAGTACAGCGCCCGATGCCCGGCAGGGCCAAGACGCCGGGGATCAGTACGGCCCGGAGCCGACTTCCTGGCAGCAGCGGCTGCGCCGCTTCGGTCATTCACCGCGGCCCGGGATCGGGCTGCGGGAACGGCTGGTTCCGCCGTACACCCGCCCCGGGAGCCGGTTGTGGGCGGTGCTCGGGGTGCCCCCGGTGTGGGCGGACCGGCTGTTGCGCTGGTCGGCGTGGGGCGGTCCGCTGCTGGTGACGCTGGTCGCCGGGGTGCTGCGGTTCTGGAACCTGGGCAGCCCGCACGCGGTGATATTCGACGAGACGTACTACGCCAAGGACTCCTGGGCGCTGATCAACCAGGGGTACGAGGGGGCCTGGCCCAAGGACGTCGACAAGCTGATCCTGGACGACCCGTCCAAGGTGAGCATCCCGATCGACCCCGGCTATGTGGTGCACCCGCCGGTCGGCAAGTGGATCATCGGGATCGGTGAGCAGGTCTTCGGCTTCACCCCGTTCGGCTGGCGGTTCATGGTCGCGGTGCTCGGCACGCTGTCGGTGCTGATGCTGTGCCGGATCGGCCGCAGGCTCTTCCGCTCGACGTTCCTGGGCTGTCTGGCGGGCGCGCTGCTCGCGGTGGACGGGCTGCACTTCGTGATGAGCCGCACCGCGCTGCTCGACCTGGTGCTGATGTTCTTCGTGCTGGCCTCGTTCGGCTGTCTGCTGATCGACCGGGACTGGGCGCGGCGCCGGCTCGCGGCCGCGCTGCCGGTCGACGCGGAGGGGGTGCTGCGGCCGGACGTCGCGGTCGCGGAGCGGCTGCGGCTCGGCTGGCGGCCGTGGCGGATCGCGGCCGGACTCATGCTCGGCCTGGCCTTCGCCACCAAGTGGAACGGGCTGTACATCCTGGTCGCGTTCGGCCTGATGACGGTCCTGTGGGACGTGGGCGCGCGGCGTACGGCGGGTGCGATGCGCCCGTACGCGGCGGTGCTGAAGCGGGACCTGGTCCCGGCGTTCGTCTCCACGGTGCCGGTGGCGATCCTGACCTACGTCGCCTCGTGGACCGGCTGGATCATCCACAACTCCCCCGCCCGGCACGGCTACTACCGGGACTGGGCGGCGACCGACGGCAGGGGCGGCAGCTGGACGTGGCTCCCGGACTGGCTGCGCAGCCTGTGGCACTACGAGTACCAGGTCTACGAGTTCCATGTGAACCTGACGTCCGGTCACACCTACCAGTCCAATCCGTGGAGCTGGATCGTGCTGGGCCGGCCGGTCTCCTACTTCTACGAGGAGCAGAACGGCTGCGCCGCGTCGGAGACCGGCAAGTGCGCCCGCGAGGTGCTGGCCATCGGCACACCGCTGCTGTGGTGGGCCGCGTGCTTCGCGCTGCTGTACGTGCTGTGGCGCTGGCTCTTCCGCCGCGACTGGCGGGCGGGCGCCATCGCCTGCGGGGTGGCCGCGGGGTGGGTGCCGTGGTTCCTGTACCAGGAACGCACCATCTTCCTCTTCTACGCGGTCGTGTTCGTGCCGTTCCTGTGCCTCGCGGTGGCGATGATGATCGGCGCGATGCTGGGGCCGGCGGCGGGTACCGGGGCGAGACACGAACTGGGCCTGGCGACCGGTGACCCGACGAACGAACGGCGCCGGACGGTGGGGGCGGTCGCGGCGGGCGTGCTGGTCCTGCTGATCGTCTGGAACTTCATCTATTTCTGGCCGCTGTATACCGGGTCCCCCATTCCGGAGAATTCCTGGCGCGACCGGATGTGGCTGGACACCTGGATTTAGCTGCGAGGACGACGGGCCCGGCATCTGGTGATGCCGGGCCCGTCGTGGTCGTTAGTGGTGGCTGTTGGTTGTCACCGGTCGTCCGTTGACGGCCCACAGACGGCCCACTGGGAACCGCGAGTGCGGGGAAGGATCGCCCGCACGTCACATGCTGGGCACACACGGAAGTGAGAGACGCGCATGACTGAGTCATCAGTGCACCTCCCCCGTTACGCTGGCGGACATCAGCCGACGATCCGGGGGTGTGCGCCGAGGATGGGACCCAAGACACAGAGGGTCTACGAGACGATCCGATCCTGGATCGAGTCGGGCAGGTACGCCCCCGGCGACAAGCTGCCCTCGGAACGCACGCTGAGTTCCGAGCTAGATATTGGCCGTACGGCCCTCAGGCAGGCACTGGCGCGACTCGCGAACGAACGCTTCATCAAGGCGCATGACCGAAGCGCTTACCGCGTGTCTGGCGGTGAGGGTGTGCCGACGCCGAGCGACCTGCCGGCGTGGCAGATCCACGGAAGTCGTCGCATCTATGACAACCAGTGGGTCAACCTCGACCTGGTCGACGTCGAGCCGCCCGGTGTCGGGCGCTTCGAACACCACGTCGTCCGGCTTCACCACGTCGCGATCACTGCCGTAGTCGACGACCAAAGCCGAGTGCTCATGTTGTGGCGGTATCGCTTCGTACCGCAGCAATGGGGCTGGGAGCTTCCCGGCGGCATCGTGGACGAGGGGGAGGACCCGGCTGCCACAGCAGTACGTGAAACGGTGGAAGAAACCGGCTGGCGTCCAACCAAGGTCGAACATGTGGTCACCTACCAGCCGATGATCGGCATGGTTGATTCGCCGCACGAAATCTTCGTAGCGAGAGGCGCCACCCACGTCGGAGAACCCACCGACGCCGAGGAAGCCGGTCACGTTGCCTGGGTGCCGTTGGATGAGATTCCCGGCCTGATGAGCGAGGGGAAGCTGATGGGATCAGGAACGATCGTCGCCCTTCTTCACCTCCTCTCCTCGCGACCTACAGCCTCCCAGTAAGCAGCTCCACACGCCGGCGATACCGCACGGACCCCGTGCGGTTCGCCGCCAGCCTTGCCCTCTGAAGGTGGCCTCTAGCCTGATCCAGCTCGCCTCGGGCAAGGTGGGCCTGCGTGAGGTCGCAATGCACGCCAGAACTGGCCCGCACGAATGATGGGTCGGCGCTGTCCAACCAGGCGTACAGCTCATCCATAGCCGATTCGTCGCCGAGTTTGGCCAGCACGTTTCCGCGCCAGCGCATGAGATGGCCAGTGTTGAGGAAGATGCTCAGCATGTCCGGGTCGCGCGCCTCACCGCCGTCCGGCAGCAACGTGTCTGCCCGCTCCAGAGCCGCACGCGCCTCCGACGCCATGTCCGCACCTACGGAGGCGCACAGCTCTGCCTCAGTGGCAGCGAGCCAGGCGCGAAGCCTCGGGGACTGGCGCTCAGCCTGTGTCTTCTGCGCATCTCGCACCAGCTCGATCGCGAGCAGCGGGCGGCCTGCATCGGCCAGTACGTAAGCCTGCTCCCCCATCGCATGAGCCAGGTACAGCGGGGAGTCAGCCTCCTGCGCCGCCTTCTTCGCCAGCTCGTACCGCCGCCAAGCCCGCTCGACAGCACCGGCGTCCAGCGCCTGCCAGGCGGCGAGAGTAGACGCTCCGGCAAGGGCAGCAGCGATAGGGCGCCTCGCACCTGGGAGGACAGCGAAGGTCAACGCATCCTCCATTGCCGTCAGATGCCCGTTCACCTGATCGACCAGTCCGGCCGCTCCCATCTGCCGGTCCATCGTGCGCAACAACTCGGTCTGATCGAGGAACGACCCAACCATGGACTCGCTAACGCTGCTCGCTGAGTCGATCCGGCTCAGCAGCTCCTCATAACCACCCACCGATGGAAGCGCCTGCCCGACGTCGCCCCGAAGTTCGGCATCCGTGATGCCTAGCAGCGGCCGGAGGAGCGCCGCGTATCGGTCCGTAACGGCGCGGCGGCCGTTCTCCCACTCCGAGATGTAGACCTTGAGGCTCGCCGGCGCGGCGATGTCGAGGAGTCGCTGTTCCGCGAATCGCCGCATCTCGTAGATGAGTTTCTCCTGCGACCATCCTCGCGCTTTCCTGGCCGCCCTTAGCCCTGTTGTCACGCCGCCTCCCTTAAAGCCGCAGGTGAGAGCTGGTTAACCCCACCGACATTAACCCGAGTTGACTACCGGGACACCCCTCTTTGGCCGTTCTCTGAAGATGCACGCAGACAGCGACCACATCGAAGGGGTTGCATCTGGTGCGCACCAGATGGTTATCTATTGGTGCGCACCAGATGAGCCCCCGAAAGGGGGCCGCCCGGCGCGTACACAGAACAACTCCACAGCGTGATCCACCGCAGTACAGCGGCCGTGACCGTTCCGGCCGAGGCGAGTGGAGACCAGCCGATCGAGAACGGGCCCGCGCAGCAACGCGGGCCCCACACCCCAGATGGGGGACACGCCATCGGCTCTAAAGAACCGCTACAGCACACCTTCGAAACTGCGACAACTTCCGGGATTTCGGACCTCCCCGGAACGAGCAGCGCCGTAGCGAACACGAGAACCGAAACCCGTTCTGCTCAGCCTCACCGCAGCACGCATGACCGCTGCGGCCGGTTGCCTCCCCCGCCCGTCCGGCCTCTCTTCGGGCTGTACGGGCGGGGTTGAGGGGAGCCGGAACACCCCTTCCTCACCGCTTGGGAGTCCTGATGAACGTTGAGATCGAGATCGTTTCGTTCGGCTACCTGCACAGTGCGCCGCCCGCCGCTCACCTGACGATCGACCTGCGTCACCACTTCCGTGACCCGCACGTCAGCCCGGAGCTGCGGAACATGACCGCCGATGACGAGCCGGTCCGCAAGGCGGTGCTGAACACGCCCGGTATCACAGCACTGGTCGACGCCGCAGCGACGGCGGTGGCCGCGTTCGCCTCCGGTCCCAGCGCCGGGGCGGTGACCGTGGCCGACGGATGCGCCGGCGGCCGTCACCGCGCCCCGACCTTCGCCGGAGTCCTCGCCGAGCGGCTGCGCGCCGAGGGCTACCGGGTCTCGGTCACCCACCGGGACCTGCACCGCCCCGTCGTCCAGCGCTGACTCCACCACTCCAGCCCCGGGACCCCCATCGCGGGTGCCGTGAGGCGCCGGATCGAATCCGGCCCGGGGCACGCACGACCCACATCACTCAATGAGGAGATCGACATGCGATTCCGCCCGAGCCCTTCCCCCGCTGCCTCCGAGATGACTGGCCGCACCAGCGACGACCTGCGCAACGAGTACGGGCTGATCAACCGGGAGCGAGCCGGGGGAGGGGACCCCATCGGGACCGTGTCCGACCAGAACGACATTGCCCGCGAGCTGGAGCGACGCGGCGAGCTCTGACCCCGCCCAACAGCCCCGATGGTCGCAGGCCGGGTTCGACTCCCTGCCGGGGCACTCCCACCCACCCGGGTGGTTTCCCACACAACGGCGCGCACCCCCGGAGCGGGAACTCCGGGGGTGCTGTTCGAGCCGCCCCCGCTACTAGGGAGAGAACGACTCATGATCCCCATCGCTGCACTTCAAGCCACTGTTACGGCCGCCTCGCTCGACTTCGAGCCGTCGGCTGCTGAGCTGGACGCGATCGAGGTGGAGATGCCGCTCATCCGGGCGGAGGCCGAGTTGCTGGACGCACTGATCATGCGCATCGACCGGCCGGTCAACGAGCTGGACGTACGGCGTATTCGTCGGGCCCGTAACCGGGTCATGGCGGCCCGCCGGGACGTCACCAACCGCGCCACGACGCCCCTGACGGGCGGCGCGGCGTGAACGCCAAGACCGTTCTGCCTGCCGTCGCGATGACGGCGGTGTCCATGGTGCTCACTCTGGCCGTGGTCGTGATGTGGCTCGGCGCGGCGATGCCGTGGCCGGTCGCCCTGGTCGTCGGTCTCGGGATCGACGGCGGGTGGCTGGCCACCCTCGCCTACGAACGCCGCCTCGCCGCGCAGGGCGACCACTCCACCCCGGTCACAGCCGTCGGCTGGTCCTTCGGACTGATCGCAACCGGGGTCCTGATCACCCACGCCCTCACCGCCGAGGAGTCCACCGGCGCGTGGCTGGCTGTCGCCTGGCTGCCCATCGCGGCCAAGGCATTGTGGTTGGTTCACGGGCTGTGGGAGCGGACCGCGCTCACCGGTGAGGCGCTGGACGCGATCCAGGGCATCCAGCAGGAAGCCCGCGACGAAGCCGCCGTGGCCCGCGCCCGCCTCCGGTCGGAAGCCGCCACGGAAGAGACCCGGCTGACGGCCGTGACGCAGGCCGGGGCCCGCGTCGCACACGTCCAGGCCACGACCGCCAACACCCTCTCCCGGGCCTGGTCGACGCTGGAGAAAGCCCGCGAGGGTGAGGGCACCGGACGGGCGCTGACCAGCGTGACGACCCGCGTCACACCCGGCGTCACACCCCGCTGGGAACTCCCCGTCTGGGGCCCCACCGAGCCCGTATCGGCGTTCGAGCTGGAGTCGGCCGGTGCACTCACCGATGAGGCGCTGGACGCTGTGGTCGACCGCATCCGCCACAGCGAGACACCCGCCCTCTCCTACCGGGAGATGGCGACCCGGTTCCGAGCCGCTGGCTACTCCGCATCGGAGGTCCGACTCCGGGGCGCGTGGAAGCGGGTCGCCTGATGGACCGGCTGAACCAGGCTCGCCGTCTCCTCGACCGTCCGCCGACTCCCGTGCTCGCCGGCCAGCTTGCCGCGGCCGTGGGCCCTCGGATCGGCTCCGTCTGCTCCGGCTACCGGGGACTCGACATGGCCGTGGAGGCCGTGTTCGGCGGCACCACGGCGTGGGTGTCGGACATCGATCCCGGGGCGAACGCGGTACTCGCCCACCACTGGCCGAACGTCCCGAACCTGGGTGACCTGACCGCCGTGGACTGGTCGGCCGTCGAACCGGTCGACATCTTCTGCGGCGGCTACCCCTGCCAGCCCTTCAGCAGTGCCGGCAAGCGGAAAGGAACCGCTGATGAGCGTCACATCTGGCCGTGGATTGCCCGTGCCCTTGGGCTTCTACGACCCCAAGTCGCGATCTTTGAGAACGTCGGCGGCCACCTTCGACTCGGATTCGACATCGTCCTCCGTGACCTTGCCGAGCTCGGGTTCGATGCGGAGTGGTGCACTGTTCGCGCGTCGGAGGCCGGCGCTCCCCACCCCCGCCGCCGCCTCTTCATCCTCGCCGTTGCTCAAGACTCCGACCGCAAACTTGGCGGTGAACGGCGGCTCGCAGCACCCGGACAAGCGGAAGTCCGGGGGGCACGGTCCGACGCTGGCCGACGAGGTGGAGCACCTGCTCCCCACACCGACGGCAACGCCCTACGGCAACAACCAGTCGCCGAGCCCCGGGGCCGCGGTCCGGCCGTCGCTCAACTCGCTGGCACCCACTCTGCTGCCGACACCGGCCGCCGCGGACTCGACGAACACGGCGAACTTCCGGCCGGACGGAAGGCCCTACGGAGAGGGGTACGGGCCGACGCTCCTCGATGCGGCACGGCTCCTGCTCCCCACCCCGACAGCGTCGGACGGGGACCGGGTGAGCCTGACCTACGGCAGGGGCAATCCGACATTGCGTGGGGCCGTTTCGAGCCCGCCATCCGACGGTGGGAACACGCCCTCGGACGACGAGCCCCTCGGGCAACTGACGATCGAAATCGACTGAGCCCCGTGTTCGTCGAGTGGCTCATGGGCCTGCCCGCCGGGCACGTCACCGCCGTCCCCGGGCTCACTCGCACCCAGCAGCTTCACGCCCTCGGCAACGGCGTCGTGCCCCAGCAGGCGACCGCCGCCCTGCGGACCCTCTTCGACCGGCACACAGCCCAAGCCATGACCGCCGCTGCCTGACCCGGAAGGACACCACCTGATGAACGCCGCCGAGTACCGCGCTGCCGCCGAACGCATCGTCACCAAGGACACGATCAGCTACGGGTCCATCGCCCCCGAGCACTTCCGCAAGGCCGAGATCCTCGCCCAGCTCGCCGTGTCCGCCGCCATCTCCGAGGCGACCGAGGCACGCACCTCCATGCTGCAGGACCGGTACCAGATGAACGCCGACTACGAGGCCATCGACTCCGCCGAGTACGCCCAGTTCAACACCTCGATGGACGCCCTCGACGCCGAGCGCAACCAGCACTGATCCACCGCCCCGGACCACGCCGTGAGGGCGCCGGATCGAATCCGGCCCGGGGCACTCCCGCTCCACTCAGCCCGTGGAAGGAACCGCATGAACCCCCACCTGCCCGCACCCCGGGCCCTCACCGTCATCCAGCTCCCGGACGGCACCTACACCTACACCGACCCGCGCACCCTGCCCGCCCCACAGGCCCCGCCGCAGCAGATCGTCCAGCACATCCACCACGCCCCGCCCGACCGCACCGTCCAGCGCCTCGCGCTCGGCTCCGGGGTCGGGGCCGGAACGGTGGCGGCCGGCGTGTATTTCGGTCCGCTCCTGGTCGGTGTCCTCACCGCCATCGCCGCGAACCTCGCGATCCTCGCGCTCCTCGTCGCCGTCATGGCCTGGGGTGTGGTCACCGTCGTGAAGTCGGTCGGCAGCAGTGAGGGCAAGGCCGCCTCCAAGTCGCTCCGCAAGACCCGCCGCCCCTGACCCCAAAGGAGACCGTGATGCCGTTCACGGCAGGTGACAAAGTCCGGATCATCTCGTGTGACGACGACCCCCGCGCGGCCGGCAGGACCGGCCGGATCATCGACGAGGTACCGCCCGGCCCGCTCACCGGCGGCCGGTGGACGGTCCACCGGATCAGCCCCCTGATCGGCCCCGTCCTGTGCCACACCCACGAGCTGCGGCCCGCCTGACGGCCCCCCGCCCGCCCGGTCCCGTACCGGGCGGGCAGGGGGCCGGACAGCCCGGCCCATCTGGGAGGAGCACCGTGATGGAGAGCTACACCACCGCCGAGAAGCGTGAGCGCAACAAGCTGTTCCGTAAGGGCTTCCGGCAGGCCCTGGCCGACTGCGTCGACCCGCGCCTTGAGGCCCGGATCGAGAAGATCGACCAGCGGGCCGCCGAGCGCGGCGCCCTGGAACTGCAGGCCCTGCACAAGGTGCAGGCCGACGCCCGCCAGACCCTGGCCAACGCCAAGGCGACCGAGCGCACCGCGCCCCGCACCGACCGCACCGCCGCCCGCCAGACACGCAAGGAAGCCGAGCAGCGCGTACGCCTCGCGGAGCGGGCCGTGCAGCGTGCCGAGCGCTGAGCACCGCCCACCCCCTGCACGTCTTCAGCTCATCCGATGTGAGACAGGAGCACCCCCGTCATGACCGAACTCGCCACCGAGGGGGCCGACATGGGCACCCTGCACCACCTGGACGACCACCGCCCCACCACCGAACCTGTGGTGAGCCTGATCAAGACCCCTGTCCCCGCAACCGGGGCTGTGGTGGAGGCGGTTGACCGGGCTGACAACCCGCTGTCCGACTGGCTGACCGTCCCGGACGCCCCGGTCCTGCCGGCGTGGGCACGCTCTGCCGCGTCCATCAAGGCCAACGCCGCCGCCCTGGCCCGCCTGACGTGGTGGCACACCCGCTACCACGCCTTGCGGGCCCCGAAGTACCTGATCAAGACCATGCTGCTGGCCGCCCGCGGCTTCTTCCGCGCCGCGATGGGGCTGTGGCCGACGCTGTCCGCGCAGGACCACACCGCCACCGTCAAAGCGCTCCGGGCGCAGAGCAAGGCCCGGCCGGAGGACATCGAGCTGGCGACCCGGTTGCAGATCGCGCACGCGATGCGGACCCGTACCCGGCGGTGGCGGTTCGGGGCCGCCGCCGTGGGTGTGGCCGCTGCCGCAATCGGCATCATGCTGGCCGACCCGGTCTTGCAGACCGGGATCGCCGGGGCCGTCGTGACCCCGCTCGCATACCTGGGACGGGGCAAGGACACCCAGTTCCTGGACCAGGGCGCCCCGCCGCTGCGGGTCGACATGTCCGCGCAGCAGCTCAACGACGCCCTGCGCGCCGCCGGCCTCCTGAAAAGCGGCCGGTCGAGCGACGACGAGCGGGATGCTCCGAAGGTGTCTTGCTCGATGGGCCCGGTCCGTGACGGCCGTGGCTGGGCCGTGATCTTCGACCTCCCCCGGGGCGGCGGCAAGACCGCCTCCGACGTACTGGCCAAGCGGGAGGTCATCGCGCAGGAACTCGGGGTGGATGAGATCCAGGTCATCATGTCCCGCGTCCGCGCGGCCAAGGGCGGCAACGCCGGCCGCGTGTCCATGTGGGTTGCCGACGATGACCCCTACCTCGGCCCACTCAACCCGTCACCGTTCGAGACGGCGGAGCGGTTCTCGATCTGGGACCCGGTCCCCTTCGGCCAGGACGCCCGTGGGGTGCGGGTGAACATCCCCGTGATGTGGCAGTCGATGTTCTTCGGCGGTCTGCCCCGACGCGGCAAGACGTTCTCCCAGCGCCTGCTCACCTCTGCCGGACTGCTGGACCCGTTCGTGCGGCACTACGTCGCGGACGGCAAGGGCGGCGCGGACTGGATGCCCATGAAGGCCGTCGCGCACTGCCTGGTCATGGGCGCCGAGGACGACGCGATCGAAGCCCTCAAAGCGATGCTCGCCGAACTGCTGGTCGAGATGGAACGCCGGTTCGCCCTGCTGCGGGACCTGCCCACCTCCGTCTGCCCCGAAGGCAAGCTCACCCCGGAAATCGTGGCGAAGTACAACGTGCCGGTCATCTTCGTGACCATCGACGAACTCCAGGAGTACTTCACCGCGATGGAAAGGGAGGACCGGGAGCAGGTCATCAACGACCTGTGCCGCATCGCGAGGCGCGGCCCCGCCGCCGGGTTCGTCTCCAACTTCGCCTCCCAGCGCCCCGACGCAGACAGCGTCCCGACCAAGCTGCGCGAGATCATCACCATCCGCTACTCGACACAGGTCGTCGACCGGGCCAGCAGCGACATGGTCCTCGGCAAGGGCAAGGCCGCCCAGGGCGCGGATGCCTCCGTCCTGTCCGAGGAACACAAGGGCGTCGGCGTCCTGGTCACCGGACCCGCCTCCTACGTCACCGTGCGGGCCGACTACCTCGACGGGCCGTCCTTCGCCGGGCTGTGCCGCAAGGGCCGCGTCCTGCGCGAGGCCGCCGGACAGCTCACCGGACAAGCCGCGGGCGACGTCACCGCAGCAGCCGACGCGGCCGGCATCACCGTCCCCGCGATCGTCTCGGACACGCTGGAAGTCATGCGCCACTCGCCCCGCATGTTCACGACCGATCTCCTGAACGGTCTCGTGAACCTCGACGAGGACGTCTACGGCGACTTCAACGCCGAGCAACTCGCCGCCGCGCTGGAGTCGGCCGGAGTCAAGCGAACGAGCAAGCAGGTCAAGATCAGCGGCTCCAACGGCGCCGGATACCAGCGCCGCGACATCGAAGCCGCCGTCCCCGCCGAGATCCTCCTCAGCACCGGCAGGTAGAGGGGGACCCCCCTACCAGGCCCCACCGGAGACCCCCGCCGGCACCCCGTTGCCCACCCTCCGGCAGGGCCCGGAAGTAGCGGGGGCCCTTTACCCCGGTAGAGGGGGAGGTAAGGGCCCCTGACCTGCAAGGTAAGGCCGGTAAGGGGGGGTGGGCGCCACCCGCCCGCATCCCTCCACAGACCGGTTCCACACCTGACCCAAGAGGAGAACCCCCGTGGCCGTAACCCAGACACAGTGCTGGATCGCCGTCTGCGACCTGTGCGGCAACACCACCGACGCCGACGGATGCATCCAGCACTTCACCACCCCGGACAACGCCATCAACAACGCCACCGTATGGGGCGACGAGACCTCCGGCTGGACACTCGCACCTGACGGCCGCCTCGTCTGCGACACCGTCACCGACCACGCCCACGAGTCCGTGCACCAGGCCGCCGGCAAGCACCTCCCCGAGCCCGGCCCCGACGCCATGTGCGTCACCTTCACCACCACCTAGCAACGCCAACGGCGGCCCCCGTCTCGCCAAAGCCTGGGGCCGCCGTCGTCCAGCCATCCACATCAGAGAACTGGAGACCCCCAGCATGACCCACGACCGCACCACCCCGCTGCTCGATGCAGCGTTACGAGCAGCCGAGCGCGGCTGGCACGTCTTCCCACTCCGTCCCGGCGACAAGCGCCCCGCCCTCCACGGCGAAACCGCATGCCCCCGGACCGGCAACTGCGCCGACGGGCACCGCAAGCCGGAGCAGCGGGCCACCACCGACCCGGACCGTATCCGCGCGGCCTGGTCGTCCGGGGCGTTCAACGTCGGGATCGCCACGGGTCCGTCCGGGCTGGTCGTCGTTGACCTGGACAAGGTCAAGGCCAAGGACCCGAAAGGAACGCCTGACGGCGTCACTTCCCTGCAAGCGCTCTGCGAGCGCGCCGGCCAGACCGTCCCCACCACCTACCGAGTCCGGACCGCGAGCGGCGGAGTACACCTGTACTTCACCGCCCCGGACGGGGCCCGGCTCCGCAACAGCGCGGGCAGGCTCGGCACCCACATCGACACCCGCGCCCACGGCGGCTACGTCGTCGCCCCCGGCAGCACCCTCCCCCACGGTACGTACGAGGTGACCGACCCCACCGAACCCGTACCGCTCCCGGAATGGCTGTACGCCCTCCTGAGGCCCCGTCAGGCAACGCGGGCATTGATGGCCACGCCCGCGCCGGTTCGCGCTCCTCGGTACGCGGCAGCGGCCCTCAGGGCCGAAACGGCGGCCGTCGCAGGGGCTGGGGAGGGTGTGCGTAACTGGACGCTGGTCCGGGCCGCCCGAGCCCTGGGGCGGTTCATCCCGTCCGGCGACCTCGCCCGCCATGAGGTAGAGCAAGCTCTTAATTCGGCGGGATTGCGGGCCGGACTCCGCGAAACCGAGTGCCGCGCAGCCGTGGCCAGTGCTCTGAACTGGTCCATCGCCAACAACCCCGGTCGGCTGTCATGACCACCGCCAGGAATCACCAAATTAAGAGCCTGCCTGCCACTCCGAACAGCCCGCAGGCCGCCCATCCCGCCGCAGCGCTGATGACCGATGGCGAGCCGAAAGGCGTCGGCCGCAAGGCCGTCCCCGTTGCTGTTCTCACTGGCCCGCGCCCGCAGCCAGTGCGGTGGCTGGACGTCATCGCACCCCCGTCGTTCTCGGCCCTGGTGTCGGCCCGGTCCTGGTGCCGCTGCGGCTACGAGCGCACCGCACGGGGACGCTCCGGTGTCCTGACCCTGATCGAGGCCCACTCCGCCCACCCCGAACACTGCCCGCTGCTCAACCTCGAAGGGAGCAAGGCCGCATGACCACCGATCTGTGGGAGGGCTTCAATGCCCTGGACCCCGAGACGATCACCGGCCCCGTCTGGGATGAGCCGGTACCCCTCAACCACCGCCGCGCGCTGCCTTCCTTCCCCGTGCACACCCTGCCGCCGTGGCTGCGTGACATGGTCGCCGCCGTAGCCGAGGAGACGCAGACACCGGCCGATCTCGCCGGGTGCCTGGCGCTGGGCGTCATCGCCACGGCGGCCGGCGGCCGGGCCACCGTGTGCGTGCGGGGCCACTGGCGGGAGCCGGTGAACCTCTACACCGCCGTCGCCCTGCCCCCCGGCAACCGCAAGTCCGCCGTGTTCGCCCTCATGACCGGCCCGTTGCTCGCGGTGGAGAAGACACTCGTGGAACTCTCCGGCCCCCTGCGAGCCGAGGCCGAGACAACCGCGCGCCTGGCCAAGGCAGCAGCCGACAAGGCCGCACAGAAGGCCGCAGCAGCCGAACCGGGGCTGCGCGACCAGCTCACCGCCGAAGCCGTCCACCTCGCCCAGCAGGCCGAGGAAATGACCGTCCCCGCGAAACCACAGCTGGTCGCTGACGACGTCACCCCCGAGAGCCTCGCTTCCCTGCTCGCGGAGCAGGGCGGACGGATCAGCGTCATGTCCGCCGAGGGCGAGATCTTCGACATCATCGCCGGTCGCTACTCCGGCACCCCGAACATGGGCGTCTTCCTCAAGGGCCACGCCGGAGACATGGCCCGCGTCAACCGCCAGGGCCGCGATCCCCAGCACATCGAGAACCCCGCCGTCACCATGGCATTGGCCATTCAGCCCGAAGTCCTGGACTCCATCGGCCGAGTGAAGGGCGCCGACGGCAGGGGCCTGCTCGCCCGGTTCCTCTACGCCAAGCCCATCTCTCTCGTCGGCTCCCGCAACCTCACCCCGGACCTCATCACCGAGGAGACCACCACCGCATACGCCCAGACGCTGGGCGGCCTGACGCTGGCACTCGCCGACTGGACCGACCCCGCCGTCCTCACCCTCACCCCCGAGGCCGACGCCGTGATGCTCGCCTACCAGAAGGTCACCGAGTCCCGTATCGGCAAAGGCGGTTCACTCGCCCCGATCGTGAAATGGGCGTCCAAGCGTGACGGCGCCGTGGCCCGCATCGCCGCCCTGCTCCACCTCGCCACCCACCCCGACAACGGATGGGCCCTTCCCATCGCGGCAGCCACCATGGCTGCCGCGACCGAGTTGGGCGACTACTTCACCGCCCACGCCCACGAGGTGTTCGACGACATGGGCGCCGACCCCGCGCAGGAAGCCGCACACCAGCTCCTGACCCACCTCAAGGAACAGCGCCTGGCCAACTTCACCAAGCGGGACCTGTTCCGGGGTCTGGCCCGGGGCGACTTCCCGGTCATGACCGACCTGGACCCCGCCTTGGCCCTGCTGGAAGAACACGGGTGGGTCCGCCAACAGCCCCTCCCGCCACGCAACGGACGCGGCGGCCGGCCGCCCTCTCCCCGCTACGACACCCACCCCAGCATCACCCCGCCCCTCGTCGGCGTCTGACAGAACCCCCAATCCGCTGACAGAACTGACACAACCCCCAATCCACCCCGCTGACCTGCACAAACACCCATGCTCATCGCCGTGACAAAACCTCCGAAAACTCTGACAGAACCTCCCCGCCCCGAAACGGGCGCTCTGACAGAACTCCCCGCCCGGAGGTTCTGTCAGAGTTTTTCGAGGTTTTGTCACGGCACTCAAAACCGGAGAAACAGCAGGTCAGCGGGTTACCAGCGAGGTTCTGTCAGTTCTGTCACGGAAACCGGCCAGTCGCCGACCCGAGGAGTTTCCCGTGGCCCTGAAACGCACCCCGGAGACCGCCCCGCAGACGACCCTGCGCGCCCGCCTCCCCGACCGCTACCTCACCCCCGACGACATCGCCGAGATCTTCGAGGTGCCCAAAGAGACCGTCTACGCCTGGCGCAAGAAGCGGATCGGCCCGCCCGGCTTCCGCGTCGGCAAGCACATCCGCTACGACCCCGCCGAAGTGTTCACCCACGTCACACACCTCAAGAACATCGACCGCGAAGCAGCCTGACCACACCACCCGCAGGGGCGCGACCGCCAGCAGTCGCGCCCCTGCCGCATCCCCAACAGGAGCACCCCTTGGCCGGCCACATCCAAGACCGTTGGTACAAAACCGAACCCGGAACCGACGGGAAACCCCGCCGCGTCAAAAGCGACCGCCACGGCAGCGGCCTGCGCTACCGCGCCAGGTACATCGGCCCCGACGGAACCGAGAAGTCCAAGTCCTTCCCCGACAAGCAGAAGCGCTTGGCCGAACGATGGCTCACCGAGACCGCGGCCGACATGTCGCGCGGTCAGTACATCGACCCGCGCGCAGCCCGAATCACCTTCCAGCAGTTCGCGGAAAAGTGGGTGGCCACCCACACAACAGAGATCAACAGTCGCGAGGCAGCCGAGCGACGCTTGCGGTTGCATGCACACCCGTACATCGGCACGCGCCCGCTGGCGTCCTTCCAGCCGGGCCACATCCGCACATGGCTCGGTGCGCTGGAGGCCGCTGTTCCCGCGTCCTCTCACCGCCGGATCATCTTCGGCACCGTTTCCGCCGCCTTCAGTGCAGCGGTGGACGACGGTTTGCTCCCAAAGAACCCGTGCCGTGCACGCTCGATTCAGATTCCGAAAGGCAGTCCGCCCCGATTGTCACCGTGGAAGTCGTCCCAGGTGTTCGGGGTCCGCGCCGCACTCCCGGAGCACATGAGAGCGACGGTGGACGTGGCGAGCGGCTGCGGTCTACGGCAAGGGGAAGTCTTCGGGCTCTCCGAGGATGAAATCGACTACGAAGGCGGCTGGTTGTCGATCGGGCACCAGCTCAAGCGCATTCGCGGGAAGTTCGTCTTCGCTCTTCCGAAGGGGGGCAAGGTGCGCGACGTGCCACTGGCTCATGCCGTCGGCACGGCCCTCCGGACGCACTCGGAGCGGCACGCCCCGGTCAAGGTCACGTTGCCGTGGCGGACTCCAGACGGGCCGCTCGTGACGAGGATGCTGCTGTTCAGTGGTGCGTCCGGCAACCACGTGCGGGTCAGCCACTTCAACGACCACATGTGGAAACCCGCCCTCGCGGCTGCCGGTATCATCCCCGAACCCGAAGCCGGTGAGCGCTACGCAGCGGCACCGGACGACGGTATGCACGCCCTGCGGCACTTCTACGCCTCGGTCCTGCTGGATGCTGGCGAGAACATCCGAGCCCTGAGTGCTTACCTCGGTCACAGCGATCCCGGCTTCACACTGCGCGTCTACACGCACTTGATGCCGAGCAGCGAGGGACGCACCCGCAAGGCTGTGGACGACCTCTATTCAGCACCGGAGAACCATGATCACGGCCCAGAGGCGGCCCAGTAGCAGCCGCACGGACCCGGCTGCGAGGGAAAGCCCTGGTCAGAGCCGAGTGACCTACGGATCGCGAAGCTTCATCTATTTCTGGCCGCTGTATACCGGGTCCCCCATTCCGGAGAATTCCTGGCGCGACCGGATGTGGCTGGATACCTGGATTTAGCCGGGCGGTAGACAGGTGGGGGGGGGGGGCGGGGGGCCCCCCCCCCCCCCCCCCAACCCCCCCCCCCCCCCCCCCCACCCCCGCCCCCCGGAGGTGTTAAGGGGC
>NZ_JBIVTZ010000012.1:215194-311002 GCF_044756945.1 Streptomyces sp. NPDC091387
CGAATCCGGGGGGCGCATCAGTAACGCATTATCACCACCGCGCGGCCGGGTTTTCCGCGGGCGGGGGGGGCGGTTAGCCTGGTGGTGGGGGGGGCCGTCGGCCCCGCCCTCCACCTGTCTACCGGCCGCCACGGCTCGCGGAAACCGCTGCCGCGCTGAGGTGATCAGGCGATCCTGATGCTCCCACCGGATTCGACAGACCCGGGACTGAAAGCGTCGATCATTCCCACAGGCCCTTCCTGACATGCCGAATCTGCGAAGACTTCCAGGTTCGCGTCCGTCTGGTTGTCGACCTCGGCACCCTCCTCGCCGGCGGCGTAACAGCCGGGGCCGGGGTTCTCGTAAGCCGTTCCGTTGACGAACAACGTGCCGCTCGCGGCGAATGCCGACTGGGGCACGCCAAAGGCGAGCATTCCGGCAGCGGCAAGGCTGCCGAGGGAGATCAGGGTTCGGCGCATGTGGGGGGCTCCTATGTCAGGGGCACTTTCTGTGTGCCCTCACCAACCATGATCACCGCCGGTTTCGCCGGGCGCCCGGAAGGTCATCCCAACGGGTGGGCCCGCGTGCCTTCTTGACGGGCCGGAAAAGAAAGAGCTGGATAACCGGATATGACCGGTCTGTTCACGCCGCGACGGATCGCGTTCCGATAACAACCGGCTCCGCTGTCGGAGCAGTCCCGTAGGGTCCCCGGAAAAGCCTCCTTGAACCTGTTCAAGGAGGCCTCCTGGGGAGGGGGAACCGCGCAGATGCGCAGTGGAGCGAAGGTGGCCGTGATCGGCGGGGTGTTCGCGGTCGTGGTCGGCGGGGTGGGCTACGGGGCGTACAACGTCCTGGACGGGCTCGGGGACAGCGGCGTCGGGGGCGGCACGGACACCAAGGCCACCTCCGCCGAGGTGAAGACCGGCCCGGTCACGAAGCAGGAGATAGCCGAGACGTCGAAGAAGTTCCTCGCGGCGTGGGCGAAGGGCGACGCGGCCGTCGCGTCCCGGCTCACGAACAACGCGGGGGACGCCGAATCCCTTCTGACGCAGTACAGCGAGTCGGCGCACGTGACGAAAGCCGTGATCACCCCCGGCACACCGACCGGCTCGAAGGTCCCCTACACGGTCAGCGCGACCGTCTCGTACAAGGGGAAGACCAAGGCCTGGTCGTACGAGTCCGGCCTGAACGTGGTGCGCGGGCTGACCACCGGCAACGCGCTCGTCGACTGGAAACCCTCCGTCGTCCACCCGGAACTGCGGGCCGACGAGAGCCTGGAGACGGGCGAGGCGTCGACCGCGTCGATCGAGGCGGTCGACCGCGACGGCCAGGTGCTCAGCAAGGAGAAGTACCCCTCGCTGGGCGGCATCCTGGACGAGCTGCGCAAGAAGTACGGCGCGAAGGCCGGCGGCACCGCCGGCATCGAGACCTGGATCAACAGCGCGAACGCGGACGGCGTGGACAGGACACTGCTGACCCTGGCGAAGGGGAAGCCGGGCAGGGTGACGACCACACTGGACGCGAGGGTCCAGGCGGCGGCCGAGCACGCGGTGAAGCAGTTCGAGGAGTCGTCCGTGGTGGCCGTCGAACCGTCGACCGGTGCGATCCGGGCCCTCGCCAACAACCGCGCGGACGGCTTCGACGCCGCGCGGAAGGGCTCGGTGGCCCCCGGCTCGACGATGAAGATCGTGACGGCCGCGATGATCATGCAGAACGGCCTCGGCGGCGCGAACTCACCGGTCGCGTGCCCGTCCCAGGTGACATGGATGGGCGTGCCCTTCCACAACCTGGACAACTTCTCGATGCCGAACCCCACTTTGCAGACCGCCTTCGCCCGGTCCTGCAACACCGCGTTCATCAAGCCCGTGAGCCCACTGGGCGACAAGGCCGACTCGGCGCTCCGCGAGGAGGCCGGGGAGTACTTCGGGATCGGCCAGGAGTGGCGGACCGGCGTGGTGACGGTCGACGGGAGCGTGCCGGCGTCGGAAGGCGCGGAGACGGCGGCGTCGTACATCGGCCAGGGCAAGGTGCAGATGAACCCGCTGAACATGGCGTCGGTCACCGCCACCGCCGTGAGCGGCCGGTTCCGGCAGCCCTACATCGTCCCGCAGAGCCTGGACAACCGGGTCTTCGCCGTCGCGAACCCGCTGCCGAACGGGGTCTCCGCACAGCTGAAGCAGATGCTGCGCTACACCGCGACGGCCCAGGAGGGCACCGCCACCGCCGCCATGGCGGGCGTGGGCGGCGACAAGGGCGGCAAGACGGGTTCGGCGGAGATCGACGGCCACGCCACGTCCGACAGCTGGTTCACCGGCTTCAGCAACGACCTGGCGGCAGCGGCCCTCGTCCAGTCCGGCGGCCACGGCGGGACCGCGGCCGGCCCGGTCGTCGCGGAGGTCCTGCGCGCGGGGCCGTGAACGGTGCGAGCCCGCTCCCACGGGATCCGAAGGCCTCTGCCGCGCGTACGTACAGGGGCCTTCGTCCGTATCCCCGCAGCTGCCCGGAATCCCGCTCGCACACCTCGGACCACGGCCGATAGCGTGCAGGGCATGAGCACTTCCGACACCAACGCGCCGACGGGCCCCGACAGCGCCGCCGCCCACCCACGCTTCGCCGAGGCCCTGCGCGAGCTCGGCCTCGACGTCGAGATCCGCCGCTTCCCGGAAGCCACCCGGACCGCGGCCGAGGCGGCGGCCGCCGTCGGCTGCGAGCTGAGCGAGATCGTCAAGTCGCTGATCTTCGAGGCCGACGGCGTACCGGTACTGGTTCTGATGGACGGCTCCTCACGGGTCGATGTGGAGCTCGTACGGCGGGAGTTGCGCGCGACGAAGGTCCGGCGGCCGGGAGCGGACGTGGTCCGGGAGGCCACCGGTTACGCGATCGGCGGCGTGCCGCCCTTCGGGCACCGCACCAGGACCCGGGTGCTGGCCGACCGCGGACTGCTCGCCCACGAGGTCGTCTGGGCGGCCGCCGGCACCCCGTACACGGTCTTCCCGCTCGACCCGCGGACGCTGATCGAGCACGCGGGCGGCATGCTGGTGGACGTACGGGAGCAGACCGCGTGACACCGCTGGTGGCGACCGCCGTCCTGATCGCCGCGTTCACGCACGCCGGCTGGAACGCCATCGCGCACGCGATCAAGGACCAGCTGATCTCGTTCACCCTGATCTCCGGCGGCGGGCTGCTGATCGGCGCGGCCGCCGCCTTCTTCGTCCCGTTCCCGGCGGCGGAGGCCTGGCCCTACCTGGCCTTCTCCGCCGCCCTGCACGTGGCGTACATGCTGCTGCTGATGCGCTCGTTCACCCTGGGCGACTTCGGCCAGATGTACCCGATCGCCCGCGGCACCGCCCCGCTCGTGGTCACCGTCCTCGCCGCCGTCTTCGTGGGCGAGCGCCCGGACGGCTGGGCCACGGCCGGTGTCGCGGTGGCCTCCGCGGGGCTGGTCGGCCTGGCCCTGTGGGGCATCCGCGGCTCCGGCAAGCGCCCCCACTGGCCCGCGATCCTGGCCGCGCTGGCGACCGGTCTCGCCATCGCCGGCTACACGACGGTCGACGGCGTGGGCGTACGCGCCTCCGGCAGCCCGCTCGGCTACATCGCCTGGCTGATGATCCTGGAGGGCGTGGCGATCCCCCTCTACGCCCTGCACCGCCGCCGCTCCGCCCTGCCCGCCCAGCTCCGCCCGTACGCACTGCGCGGCCTGCTCGGCGCGACCCTGTCGGTCACCGCGTACGGACTCGTCCTGTGGGCCCAGACCCGGGCGGCCCTGGCCCCGGTCGCGGCCCTGCGCGAGTCCTCGATCATCGTCGGCGCGGCCATCGGCACGGTGTTCTTCAAGGAACGCTTCGGCGCCCCGCGGGTGGCGGCGGCCGGGCTGATGGTGGTGGGGATCGGGCTGATGCTGCACACGAGTTGAGCCGCCCGCTGTTCCGGCCGGAGCGCGCTCCCCGGGCATCCACACCCGGGGAGCGCCTGCGTCAGGCTTCAAGGCGACCTGATTGGGCTGCGGTCCGGGGCCTATCAGGGACGGCGGAACGGAGATCACCCAGCAAGTCCTGTGATGCCTGCTTCAAGGGAACCAGCTCGGACGGCGTGGAGAACCTGGGCTGCGGTCAGTCCTGGACCACCCTGGCCAGCAACTGGACGTCGCTCAAGACCGCCTCGCCCTGGCCATGACCTGCGCTCCGATGCAAGAGCGGATCCGGGAGCCCGCCCTCGTCGTAGGTGACGTCGCGCACCTCAGGCGCGCGGCAGTGCGCCCAGAAGCGCCGAGGTGAAGGAGGCCCGCAGAGTGTCACGCAGCTCCAGGCGGAGCACGCCGAGGGCAGGCTCGTCCGCGTAGGCGGCGAGGAGGCTGGGCGGCGGCGGGACGTACGCCGACAGGGCGCCCGCCGAGACCAGGCTCATCAGGCAGAACAGCTGCGCGCCGTCGCCGAGTTCGGGCACGTGGTGGCGCACGAGCTCGACCATGGCCGCGAGCCGCGCGAGGGAAGAACGCTTGTGCCGCTTGACCACCTCGACCGAGACGTTGTGCTCAAGGACGCCGCCCTGGGCGCCGAAGAGGTCGCACAGCGTCAACCGGTCCGCCAGCGAACGGCTGAGGGTCTCGGCCAGCTGGCCGGCCCGCACTTCCGGTGCCGCGTGCGCCTCGATGCCCGCGGCCAGCTCGTCCGCCAGCTCGACGAGCCACCTCTCCAGAAAAACGTCCAGCAGTTCGAGCAGCACCGCCTCGCGCGACTCGAAGTACCGCAGGACGTTCGACTTGGCCAGGCCCACCCGCCGACTGAGCTCATTGAGGCTCACCTCGGCCACGGGCATCTCGTCGAGCATCGCCGCCGCCGTGTCCAGGATCGCCCGTCGGCGGATCTCCCGCTGCTCCTCGCTCCGCGCCCGCTGGAATGTCACGCCTCCAGCCTACCTTAAAGACCGCCGGTTCCTTGACAGGAGACCGACGGTCTCTTAAGTTGACGCCTTAACAGACCGACGGTTTTTTAGGAGTGCGGCATGAGCAGCAACTGGACCGAACAGCACATCCCCGATCAGCACGGCCGGGTGGCGATCGTGACCGGCGCCAACACCGGGCTGGGCTTCGAGACCGCCCGGATACTCGCCGCACACGGGGCGGCGGTGGTCCTGGCGGTCCGCGACGTCGAGAAGGGCAGACAGGCAGCCGCCCGCATCACCGGAGACGTCACCGTCCAGGCCCTCGACCTGACCTCCCTGGACTCGATCCGGTCCGCGGCGGCCGACCTGCGCGCCGCCCACCCGCGCATCGACCTTCTGATCAACAACGCGGGCGTGATGCACACCCCCAAACAGACCACCGCCGACGGCTTCGAGCTGCAGTTCGGCACCAACCACCTCGGCCACTTCGCCCTGACCGGCCTGCTGCTTGACCGGCTCCTGCCCGTCCCCGGCTCCCGCGTCGTCACGGTCAGCAGCAACGGCCACCACATCCGGGCCGCCATCCACTTCGACGACCTGCAGTGGGAGCGCTCGTACAGCCGCATCGGCGCCTACGGCCAGGCCAAACTCGCCAACCTCATGTTCACGTACGAACTGCAGCGCCGGCTCGCACTGCACGGCACCACGGTCGCGGTGGCGGCCCATCCCGGCGTATCCAACACCGACCTCACCCGCAACACACCCGCCGCGGTTCGGGTACCCCTCACCTGGCTTGCGCCGCTGATCACCCAGAAGGTCGAGATGGGCGCCCTCCCCACCCTGCGCGCCGCCACCGATCCGGCCGTCACCGGCGGCCAGTACTACGGTCCCGGCGGCCGGGGGCAGAACCGGGGATATCCGGAACCGGTCACCTCCAGCCCGGACTCCCACGACCAGGCCACCCAGCAGCGCCTGTGGACCGTCTCCGAGGAGCTCACCGGGGTGACGTTTTCAGCGTTGACTCCACAGCGGACGCACGCCTGAGGATTCCTGAGGCCTCAACCGGATTCGAACCGGCGTGGGGCCAGGTCCGCGACCGGTTTGCGGGCCTCCGGCCGCACCCACCACCGCGGTCCGCCGCGGATCAGCCCGGACCGGCGGATCTGCCAGGTGGCCGATCCCTTCGACCACGCCGTCGGGCTCGGCGCCCCCTGGCCCGGTGCCTGGCCCCGAGGTACCCCGAGGTCATGAACTAGCCTGTCCCGCCATGGAATCCGAAAGCTGGCTGGCGGACACCCGGACGTCCTACGACACCGTCGCCGCCGGCTACGCGGACCAGGTGCGCACCCTCCTGGCCGAGACACCCCACGAACGCGCGGCCCTGGCGCTCTTCGCCGAACTGGTGCGAGCCACCGGCGGCGGGCCGGTCGCGGACGTGGGATGCGGGTCGGGGCGGATCACGGCCCATCTGTGCGAACTGGGCGCGGACACAGCCGGCATCGATCTGTCGCCCGCCATGATCGAGGTGGCTCGGCGTGATCACCCGGGCCTGCGGTTCGAGGTCGGTTCCATGACGGACCTCGACCTCGCCGACGCCTCGATGGCCGGGCTGATCGCCTGGTACTCGCTGATCCACGTCCCCGACGACGAGATCGGCACGGTCCTCTCGCACTTCCGGCGAGTACTGCGGCCCGGCGGCCCGCTGCTGCTCGCCTTCCACGTCGGTGACGGGACGCGGTTGAAGACGCGGGGCTACGGCGGACACCCGATGAAGGTCCACGTCCACCTCCGTCAGCCCGACCAGGTGGCCGCCTGGCTCGACGAGGCCGGCTTCGCGGTCGAGGCGCGGACGACTCTCAGCTCGGCCGAGAGCGCGCTCGGGGCCATCCTCTTCGCACGCCGCCGCCCCTGACGGCCGGTAGGGCGGGGACACCAGCTACCGCGTCAGGTGGGACGCACCGGCTCGACCCCAAGGCCGGGACCTTCAGCGGCGCAGCACCGCGCCGGGCGTACGGGTTCGGCGGCCCTCTGTCCGGCGCCGCAGGAAACAAGGTCAGCGGCCTCGCGCTGCTCGGATTCGCCGCGGGCCCGGCCGTCGAGAGCACCTGACGAGCACGCGCCCCCTCAAGTGGCGCGGCCCGGATCGCGTCGCGGGGACAGCGAGCCTTGCACCCGCACACGAACCGTACAGCCGTCAGCACTTCGCCCCGCCGCACAGCGACGGGGCGAAGCACGCGGGCCGGAATGACCAACAGCCGTCAGCGAGGGCCCGGCCCTTCACGGCCCGGCTGCGCTGCCCGGCCCGGCCGTGCTGTCCGACCCACCGACGGGGACCGGAGTCTTCAGTTGACCGGCGTGAGGTACCACTGCCTCGCGTCGTTCATGTTGTCGCAGTGGTAGTCCTTGATCATGCCCTGGGCCTTCATGGCGTTGCCCCAGCCGAGGCACTGCTCGAAGCTGGCCACCTTGATCGGCGTTCCATCAGCTGCCTGAGCGGTCATGGCGGTGCTCCCGGCGATGGCCGCGATTCCAGCCAGCACGACGGCGGCCTTGGCGAGCTTCCTGCGCATGTATCTCTCCTCTGTACTGTCCACCATCCGTCTGAGAGACGAGCGGCTTCGCTTTCCACGGCTCCGGAAGTGGGGGGACCAGAAGCGGCGGGCCCTGTCGCTCGCCGCCCAGCGCTGTTCCCGTACCGGGACCGGCCGAGGCACTGCGTTCAGCGGCCACGCGTCCGCGTCCGCTGCCCCTCCTCGGCTCCCTTGCAGAAAATCACGGCGCCTGTTTGCGATCAATAATTCCCTGAACCCTGTTACACGCCTCTTACAAAGATCAACTTCGTCCCGGCCGACCACTTCGGCGCTCCCGGCAGAGGACCCGGGAGCCGCTCGACGGGATCCCGCCGCCGGCAACAGGTGCATGTTGCAAGCGAGTTGAGCACCCCATGGCCATCCGCGCAGGTCACCCGGCCCCGCCGCCACCAACCCGCCGCGCCCCGCCGACTCCGCCCATGGCGGCCGTCGTTAACCAACTATTGACACGCTCTTGTCAGGAGCGGAACACTCCGAACCGGGAGAGCGCTCTCCCACCCTCATACACCCCCACCCACGCAGCAGGAGGTCTCCATGCCACGGAGGTCGAGAACACTCACCGGACTGCTCTTGTTCACCTCGCTGACCCTGACCACGGCCGGGATCGCCGGGATCGCCGCGACAGCGAACGCGTCCACCGAGGCGCCGGCCGCGGCGGCGGGCACGCACGCCGAGCACGCCGCGTACTCCATGCCGGGGATGCCCGGCATGGCGGCTTCCACCAAGGCCTCGGGCGACGACCCGGACGGGGACGGCTACATCATGGCCGACCCGCCGGTCACCGGCGTCACACCCTCGATGGAGATCCCGCCGTCGGCGTACTTCCACGAGTTCCAGGCCAAGTGCGCCCCGACGCACACCGCTCCGGACGACCCGATCGTCTACCCGGGGCAGCCCGGGAAGTCCCATGACCACACGTTCATGGGCAACACCACGACGAACGCCAACACCACCACGGCCTCGCTGGAGGCGGGCGACACCACCTGCCTGGCCCCCGGTGACAAGTCCGGGTACTGGATGCCGAGCCTGTTCAACGGGGACACGAAGATCCTCCCCGAGGGCGTCCAGACCATCTACTACAAGTCGGGAGTGACCGACTACCGGAGCGTCCGCCCCTTCCCGAGGGGACTGCGCTACGTCGTCGGCAGCCCGATGCAGACCAAGGACGAGTTCAAGAACCTCAAGGGCACCGTCGAGGGCTGGGAGTGCGGCGAGTCGTTCAAGAACTACGACTTCCCGGCCACCTGCCCGACCAGCCGGGACACCTACCTCAACCTGCGCCTCCAGGCGCCGAGTTGCTGGGACGGCATCCACCTGGACACGCCCGACCACAAGAGCCACATGGCCTACCCGGTCGCGGGGGGCGCCAACTACAACTCCTGCCCGGCCGACCACCCCGTCGCGCTGCCGATGATCGAGTTCAAGATGGCCTGGCCGGTCAACGGTGACATGTCGCGGGTGAAACTGGCGAGCGGCGCCGGCTTCTCCTTCCACTACGACTTCATGAACGGGTGGGACGCCGCCACGCTCGACGCGATGGTCACCCACTGCGTCAAGGGCGGGCTCCAGTGCGACCCGCACGGCTACGACGAGAACCACCCCGCGGCGGGCGCGGTCCTCAACGGGGACTACGAACTCCCGTAGCCCGCAAGGCCCCACACCCGTACAGCCCCGCGCAAACGCACACCCGCACACCCGCACAGCCGCACATTCGCACCCCGGGTCACGGGCCTTTTTCGGCCCATCTTGGAGAGCGCTCTCCAAGATCACCCGGGGTCACCCTCCCCCACCTGGCTCCCCACCTGCCTCCCCCCACCCGCAAGGAGAGTGACATGCACCAACCCCCCACCCGAACGGCCAAACGCCTCGTGGCCCCCTTCGCGGCGGCGGCTCTGCTGGCCGGCGCCCTGGTGGCCCTCCAGGCGCCCGCCGCCCAAGCGGCCGGCAGCGTCGTCAAGGTCACCGGTTCGCAGGGTGCCTGGCAGCTGACCGTGGACGGTGCGCCGTATACGGTCAAGGGTCTGACCTGGGGCCCCTCGGTCGCCGACGCCGAGAAGTACATGCCGGACGTGGCGTCCATGGGCGTCAACACCATCCGCACCTGGGGCACCGACGCCACCAGCAAGCCGCTCTTCGACACCGCGGCGGCCAACGGCGTCAAGGTGATCGCCGGCTTCTGGCTCCAGCCGGGCGGCGGCCCCGGGAGCGGTGGCTGCGTGAACTACCTGACGGACACCCAGTACAAGAACGACATGCTCGCCGAGTTCCCCAAGTGGGTCGACACCTACAAGGACAACCCCGGCGTACTGATGTGGAACGTCGGCAACGAGTCCACGCTCGGCCTGCAGAACTGTTACGGCGGTGACGAGCTGGAGGCCCAGCGCAACGCGTACACCACCTTCGTCAACGACGTCGCGAAGAAGATCCACGCCGTCGACCCCAACCACCCGGTCACCTCCACCGACGCCTGGACGGGTGCCTGGCCGTACTACAAGAAGAACGCCCCCGATCTCGACCTGTACGCCGTCAACGCCTACGACGCGGTGTGCGCCATCAAGTCCGACTGGGAGCAGGGCGGTTACGACAAGCCCTACATCGTCACCGAGACGGGCCCGGCCGGTGAGTGGGAGGTCGACGACGACGCGAACGGCGTCCCGGCCGAGCCGACCGATGTCGCCAAGGCCGAGGGCTACACCAAGGCGTGGGGCTGCGTCACCGGTCACACCGGGGTCGCGCTCGGCGCCACGATGTTCCACTACGGCGTCGAGGACGACTTCGGCGGCGTCTGGTTCAACCTGCTGCCGGGCGGCGAGAAGCGGCTCTCGTACTACGCCGTGAAGAAGGCGTACGGCGCCGGCACCTCGGGCGACAACACCCCGCCGGTGATCACGGACATGGCGGTGGACGACGCCACCTCCGGCGTCCCCACCGGCGGTGACGTGCGGATCAGCACCCGGACGTCCGACCCGGACGGCGACGCGATCAGCTACCAGGTGCTGTTCAGCAGCAACTACATCGACCAGAACAAGGCGCTCGTCCCCGCCGGGACCAAGGACAACGGCGACGGCACCCTGACCGCGAAGGCGCCGTCCAGGACCGGCGTCTACAAGGTCTACGTGAAGGCCACGGACGGCAAGGGCAACGAGGGCATCGAGACCAAGTCCGTCAAGGTGATCCCGCCGAAGGTGGACGGGACGAACGTGTCCCTGGGCAGGACCGCCACGGCGTCCTCGTTCCAGACCGACCCGACCGGCGGCTGCCCGTGCGGTGCGGCCAACGCGGTGGACGGGAAGTTCGACACCCGCTGGGCGAGCGACTGGAGCGACCCGCAGTGGCTCCAGGTCGACCTCGGCGCCTCGACGAGCTTCAGGCACGTGCAGCTCGCCTGGGACCCGGCGTACGGCAAGGCGTACGACATCCAGACGTCCGAGGACGGACAGAGCTGGACGACGGTGAAGTCGGTGACGGACGGCAACGGCGACATCGACGACATCGACGTCAACGGCACGGGCCGCTACGTGCGGATCAACGGCACGGCACGCGGCTCCGGCTACGGCTACTCGCTCTACGAGTTCGGCGTCTACAGCTGACAGGAGACCGGCCCTCATGATGATCAATCGCCTGGGGCGGGCACAGCCCTACGCGCTCAGCCTGTTCCGCATCGTCATCGGGTTGCTCTTCACCTGCCACGGGGCCGCCTCGCTGTTCGGCGTCCTCGGCGATGCACCGGTACCGGCGGGCACCTGGCCGAGCTGGTACGCCGCTGTCATCCAGCTGGCCGGGGGCACCCTGGTGCTCCTCGGCCTCGGTACGAGAACGGCCGCTCTGGTGGGCTCCGGCTCCATGGCGTTCGCGTACTTCGACGTGCACCAGCAGCGGGGCCTGCTCCCGATGGAGAACGGCGGCGAGGCCGCGGTCTTCTTCTGCTGGACGCTGCTGCTGATCGTCTTCTCGGGGCCGGGCGCGCCGGCCGCGGACCGGCTGTTCACCTCCCGCGGGGCCACCCGGGAGAACACGGAGGTCCGGCGCAAGCAGCGCCTGCGGGTACCCGCCTGAGGGGACGGGTACCCCGCGCACCGGCCTCCCGGGACCGCCCCCGGGAGGCCGGTGCCACGTGCGTCACGCCCCGGCACCCTCTCCCGCCCCCGCGTACTCCGCGCCCTCGGGCCGCGCCTGCTTCGGCAGCAGGAGGGTGATGGCCAGGAAGGCCACCAGCAGACAGGCCTGGGCGATCAGCGCGTGGCGGTAGCCGGTGGTGAACTCACCGGCTCCGGCCCGGTCGAAGAACACCGAGCCGAAGACGGCCACCCCGATCGAGCCGCCGATCGACTGCACCGCCGTGAGCACCCCGGAGGCGGAGCCGATCTCGCTGTCGTCCACGGCCGCGAGGATGAAGCTGAACAGAGCGGCGATCACCATGCCCGCCCCGATACCGGAGACGGCCACGCCCGGCGCGATGTCCCACACCGAGAACGAGCCGGTGGCGCCGAGCTCGTACCAGAGCAGTCCGGCGCCCGCGAGCTGCACGAGCGGGCCGATCTGCAGGACCGCCCGGCCGATCCGCTCGGCGAGGAACGCGCCGCTGACCGCGCCGCCGATCGCGGTCCCCACGGCGAGCGGCAGGTTGCCGAGACCGGCCTCACCGGCGGTGAAGTGCTGCCCGATCTGGAGGTAGAGGGTCAGTACGAGCTGGCTGCCGACCAGTCCGCCGAAGAACAGCGCGATCCCGCCGAGCCCCACGGTGAACGCGGGCTTGCGCAGCAGCGCGGGTGTCACCAGCGGCTGCCGCCCCCGGGCGGCCGTGCGCCGCTGCTGGAACGCGAAGGCGGCGAAGCCGACGGCGGACGCGGCCATGCACAGCCAGGTCCACAGCGGCCAGCCGGCGTCCTGGCCCTGGTTCAGCGGCAGGACCAGCAACGCACAGGACAGCGCCACCAGGGCCGCTCCCACGCCGTCGACGACCACCGTGCGGTCGCCCGGCTTCTTCGGTACGGCCTTCGCGGCGACGATCAGGGCCACGATGCCGATGGGCAGGTTGACCAGGAAGACCAGCCGCCAGCCCAGGCCCAGGAAGTCGCCCTGGATCAGCCCGCCGCCCAGGACCGGGCCGACGATGCCGCCGAGGCCCAGGACGGGGCCGAAGATGCCGAAGACCTTGGTGAGTTCGGCGCCGGAGAAGTTCTCCCGCAGCAGTCCGAGGCCCTGCGGCAGGAGCATCGCGCCCGCGGTGCCCTGGAGCAGCCGGAAGACGATCAGCGACTCGATGGTGGGTGCGCACGCGCAGAGCAGCGACGTGAGCGTGAAGGCGGCCAGGCCCAGCAGGAACATCGGGCGCCGCCCGTACCGGTCGCCGAGCCTGCCGCCGAGGATCAGGCCCGCACCCAGGGTGAGCGCGTAGCCGCCGATCACCCACTGGAGGCCGACGGGTCCGGCCCCGAGCGACTTCTCCAGCTCCGGTCCGGCCACGTTGACGATGGACGCGTCCAGCAGGTCCATGATCTCCGCGACGAGCATCACCGCCAGGATCAGCCAGCGCCACCGGTAGGGGGTTTCCCCGGCCGGACGCGGGCTCTGGTCGGCGCCCGGTGCGGCGATCGGCTCCGTCGCGCTCATTTTACCTCAGATCATTGATTACCAATATTCTTAGCAATATCGAGAGTATCCTGAGCCGCATGGATGTCAAACCGCCCGCCACCGACTCCGCCGCGGCCGCACCGGCGCCCGCGGGCTCCGCGACGACCGGTGGTGCCATCCGCGAGCAGCTACGGAACCTGACGCTCCGGCAGCAGCGGTTCGAGCGCTACCTGGGGCGGCGGTTGCGGGTGGACGCGGCGGGTCTCGCCGTGATGGACCACCTCGTCAACGTCGGGCCGACGACGCCCACCGATCTCGCGCGCAGGCTGGACTCCTCGACGGCGGCGACGACCCTGGTGATCGACCGGCTCGTCGCGGGCGGCCACGCCACCCGCGAGCCGCACCCCACCGACCGCCGCAAGGTGATCGTCACCCCGGCCGAGCACTGGGGCGCGACGGCGTACGAGCACGTGGCACCGGTCATCGAGGGCGTCACCGAGGCCGCGGCGGAGCTCTCGCCGGACGAACAGGCCGTGGTGGCGGCCTTCCTGGAACGGATCGTGGGCGTGTACGACGAGGCGACCGACCGCTGAGCCGGGCCGCTCCAGGGTTCCGAATCGACGGCTCAGTCCTTCGCGACGGCCTGCCGGAAGCCCGAGTTCACCGCGGTCAGCCCGCCGTCCACGCACAGCGTCGTCCCGGTGACCCAGGCCGCGTCGCGGGAGGCGAGGAAGGCGACGGCCGCCGCGATGTCCTCCGGCTCGCCGACCCGGCCGAGCGGGTAGAGGCCGCTGATGCGGGAGAGTTCGGCCTCGCGGCCGGCCCAGGCGTCGGTGCGGATCGTGCCGGGGGTGACCAGGTTGACCCGCACCCCGCGCGGTCCGGCGTGGCCCGCGAGCGTACGGGTGAGGCTGCCCAGGCCCGCCTTGGCGGCGCTGTAGGCGTGGTTGCCGAAGTCCTGCACGCCGTTGACCGATCCGATGCTGACGATCGCGCCCCGGCCGGACGCCGCGAGGTGGGGCAGCGCGGCACGCGCGCACCGGTAGGCGCCGCTGAGGGTGACGTCGAGGTCGCGCTCCCAGACCTCGTCCGGCTCGTCCTCGAAGAGCGCCGTGTCCGGGGTGCACGCGTAGGCGTTGTTCACCAGTACGTCGAGCGCGCCGAACACCGCGACGGCGTGGGCCACCGCCGCCTCGACCGCCGCCCGGTCGGTCACGTCGCAGCCCAGCGCCTCGGCCACGCCACCGGCCGCCACGATCCGCGCCGCCACCCGCGCGGCCCGGTCCGGGTCCAGGTCGGTGACCAGGACCCGGGCGCCCTCGGCCGCCAGCCGGCGGGCCGTGGCGGCGCCGATGCCCTGCCCCGCACCGGTGATGAGGACGCCGTATCCGTCGAATCGCGCGAGCTCAGCAGTAGTCATAGCGCCGACCGTACTGCGCGGACCAGTGCCTGGGCACGGGGGTCGGCGGTGACTCCTTTCTGCAGACCGTTCGTCACATAGCCGAAGGCGATGCCCGATTCGGGGTCGGCGAAGCCGAGCGAACCGCCGCGGCCCGGGTGTCCGAAGGAGCCCGGGGAGAGCAGCGGGGCGGCCGGCCCGTGCAGCATGTAGCCCAGCCCGAAACGGGTGTTGACGACCAGCACCCGGTCGGGGCCCGCGGACTCCTCGGTGCGGGCCAGCGTCAGCGTGGCGGGGGCGAACAGCCGGTGGCCGTCGACCGCTCCGATCATCGCGGCGTAGCAGCGGGCCAGGCCCCGCGCGGTGGCGGTGCCGTTGGACGCGGGGAGTTCGGCGGCCCGGTAGCCGGGGTCGTTCTCGTCGGGGAACGGGTCGATCGCGCCGAACGCCCGGCGGGTCAGCGAGTCCGGGTCGCGGTAGGCGTCGACCACCGAGCGCTTGGGGCGCATCCGCAGCGCGCCCGTGCCGTCGCCCGCGGGTGCCTCGACCGGGCCGATCCGGCCCACCCGGTGCGCCTCGTCCGCCGGGATGCCGAACCAGAAGTCCAGGCCGAGCGGGCGGGCGATCTCCTCGGCGACCCAGCGGCCGACGGTGCGTCCGGTGACGCGGCGCACCAGTTCGCCGACGAGCCAGCTGTAGGTCTGCGCGTGGTAGCCGTGCTCGGTGCCGGGCTCCCACTGGGGGCGCTGGGCGGCGACGGCCCGCGGCCCGCTCACCCCGTCGGCCGCCTCCTGGGGGGTCAGTGTCCGGTCCAGGGCCGGGACCCCGGCCCGGTGGGCGAGGAGGTGGCGCACGAGTACGCGCTCCTTGCCGTTGGCCTTGAACTCCGGCCAGTAGGTGCCGACCGGTGCGTGCAGATCGATCTGGCCGCGCTGGTGCAGCAGCAGCGGTACGGCGGCGGCGATGCCCTTGCCGGCCGAGCGGACGACCTGCACGGTGTCGACGGCCCACGGTTCGACGCCGTCGACGTCCCTGGTCCCGGCCCACAGGTCGACGACCTTGCGCCCGTGCCGGTAGACGGTGACCGCTGCCCCGCGGTCGCCGCGCTGCTCGAAGTTACGGATGAAGGCATCCCGGACCGGTTCGAATCCGGGTGCCGCCGTGCCCCGTACGTCCACGCCTGTTCCCGCGCTCCCGCTCATCCCCCCATGGTGCATTGCGCCGCAGGTGGGACGTGGGGCGGGTTACCTCATGTTCACCTTGACGGAGCTCGGGTCGAACCCGAAGGGGAGCTCCAGGCGGTGGGCGCGCATCAGTTGCTCGTCGCAGAGGAGGTCCTGGGTGCGGTCGTCGGCGACGATGACCCCGTCGCTGAGGATGACCGCGCGGCCGCACAGCTCCAGTGCGTACGGCAGGTCGTGCGTGACCATCAGCACGGTGACGTCCAAGGACCGCAGGATGTCGGCGAGTTCGCGGCGGGAGGCCGGGTCCAGGTTGGAGGAGGGCTCGTCCAGGACGAGGATCTCCGGCCGCATCGCGAGGACGGTGGCGACGGCGACGCGGCGGCGCTGGCCGAACGAGAGGTGGTGCGGCGGCCGGTTGAGGTACTCCTCCATGCCGACCTGCTTCAGCGCGTCGGTGACCCGCTCCTCCAGTTCGGCGCCGCGCAGTCCGCTCGACGCGGGTCCGAAGGCGACGTCCTCGCGGACGGTGGGCATGAAGAGCTGGTCGTCGGGGTCCTGGAAGACGATGCCGACGCGGCGGCGGATCTCGGCGAGGTTGCGCTTCTCGACCGGGAGCCCGGCGACCCGGACGGTGCCGGCGCCCGCGTCGAGGATGCCGTTGAGGTGCAGGACGAGGGTGGTCTTGCCCGCCCCGTTCGGGCCGAGCAGGGCGACGCGCTCACCGCGTGCGACGGTCAGGTCGACGCCGAAGAGCGCCTGGTGGCCGTCGGGGTAGGCGTAGGCGAGGCCGCTGACTTCGAGGGACGGCGGTGTGGACGGTACGGGGGCGACGGCGGACTGGCTCATATGGTCCATCCCAGCAGACACACGGCGAGGGCGAGCAGGGGGAGTGCCGAGGCGTACGCCCACTGGGTGCGCGAGGCGGTCACCTCGTCGATGACCGGCATGGTGCCGGTGTAGCCGCGGCTGACCATGGCGAGGTGGACGCGTTCGCCGCGCTCGTATGACCTGATGAAGAGCGCGCCGGCCGATTTCGCCAGCACGCCCCACTGCCGTATCCCGCGCGCCTCGAAGCCGCGCGAGCGGCGGGCGATGGACATCCGGCGCATCTCGTCGCTGATCACATCGCCGTACCGGATCATGAAGGAGGCGATCTGGACGAGCAGCGGCGGCAGTTTCAGCCGCTGGAGGCCCAGGAGCAGGGAGCGCAGTTCGGTGGTGGAGGCGAGGAGCACGGAGGCGGCGACGCCGAGGGTGCCCTTGGCCAGGACGTTCCAGGCGCCCCAGAGGCCGGGGACGCTGACGGACAGGCCGAGGACGTGGGTCTGTTCGCCGGGCACCACGAACGGCATGAGCAGCGCGAACGCGACGAACGGCACCTCGATCAGCAGCCGTTTGAGGAGGAAGCCGGCCGGGACGCGGGCGAGTGCGGCGGCGCCGGCGATCAGCAGCGCGTACAGCCCGAAGGCCCACACCGCCTCGCGCGGGGTGGAGACGACGACCACCACGAAGCAGAAGACGGCGGCGAGTTTGCAGTGCGGCGGCAGGTCGTGGACGGGCGAGTGCCCGTGCCGGTAGAGCTTGTGGGCGTGCCCCGCGCCCATCAGACCTTCTCGCCGGTACGGGTGTTGCCGCCCGCGGGCTCGTCCTTCGTACGGCGGCGGCGGGTGACGACGTAGAAGGCGCCGCTGCCGACGACGAGGGTGGCGCCGACGCCGATCACTCCGGCCAGTCCGCCGGAGATCCGGGCGTCGGAGATGTCCTTGACGCCGTAGTCGGCGAGCGGGGAGTCCTTGGAGGCGTGCTCCTCGGTCTTCTTGTCGATGCCCTGGTCGGTGGCGACCTTCTCCAGGCCGTCGGGGTTGGCGGAGGCGTAGTAGGAGACGAAGCCGGCGAGCACCAGCGCGGTGACGAGGCCGGTGGCCCACAGGCCCCGGTTGGAGCGGGCGGCCGGGGCCGGGGCGGCGGACTCGCGGGCGGGCGCGTCGACGAGTTCGCCGTCGATCCGGAGCTTGAGCGGGGCGGTGAGCCCGCGGGCGCCGTGGACGAGGTCGGGGCGTACGGCGATGACGGCGCCGACGGTCAGCGCGGTGATCACGGCCTCGCCGATGCCGATCAGGACGTGGACCCCGACCATCGCGGTGACGACCTTGCCGATCGGGATGTCGGTGGTACCGCCGATCCAGTACATCAGCGTGAAGGCGAAGGCCGCGGCCGGTACGGAGACGAGTGCGGCGACGAAGGCGGCGGCGGTCATGGAGCGGCGGGTGCGCGGCAGCAGGCCGACCAGTCCGCGGAAGAGGGCGTACGCGACGACGGTGGTCACGATGCCCATGTCGAGGATGTTCACGCCGAGCGCGGTCAGCCCGCCGTCGGCGAACAGGATGCCCTGCATCAGCAGGACGACGGACACGCAGAGGATGCCGGTGTACGGGCCGACCAGGATCGCGGCCAGCGCCCCGCCCAGCAGATGGCCGCTGGTGCCGGCGGCGACCGGGAAGTTCAGCATCTGCACGGCGAAGATGAAGGCGGCGACCAGCCCGGCCAGCGGCGCGGTCTTCTCGTCCAGTTCCCTGCGGGCGCCCTTCAGGCTGACGGCCACGGCGCCGGCGGCCACGACTCCGGCGACGGCGGAGACGGGCGCGTTGATGAATCCGTCGGGTACATGCATGGGGGAGGCTCCGCTTCCTGCGTTACTGCCTGACTGCGCGGGGTCATGAACCTCTCAATAATAGAACCTTGTTGCGAACGATTCGCAAGAGCACGTCCGTCACAACTACCCAGGGTTCTCACCGTGCTCTTTGCCTAAAATATGGGACATTAGATGACGAAGATATATAAACAGGAGGAGCCGGCCCATGTCCCCCGTGATCAAAGAACATGCCCGAGCCCGGCTCGTCACCGACGCCCGCGACCTGCCCACGGTCCCGGTCGAGCTGCGGTACGACCCCGCCGACGAACCGCATACGATCCGGGTCGCCTTCCCCGGCGGCGCGGAGTGGGCCGTCGAACGCGAGCCGCTGGAGCGCGGGCTGCGCGCCCCGGTCGAGCACGACAGCTACCGGATCTGGCCGTGCGGCCGGGCTCAGCTCGTCGTCGAGCTCCACGCGCCGACCGGCGTCGAGGTGGTGCAGTTCGACAGCGCCCCCTTGATCCGCTTCCTGCGGCGCACCCACACCGGGGCCAGGACCGAGACCGCCCGCGCCTGAGATCCCGTACGTCATGCCGAGAGCCCCCGTGCACACCAGGTGCACGGGGGCTCTCGTCGCTCCGGTCCCCCGTCCCCACAGGTAACCGGCGCATCCGGGGCCGCGCTCCGCTCAGGCGCGGCTCCGGAGGTCTGCGGCTCTCAGCGGCGGGTCAGACGCGGGTCAGCTCGCGCTCTCCGCCGTGGTCCGGACCGGAGCCGTCCTCGGAGGCGCCGAGCTCCTTGCGGAGCCCCTCGCCCTCCACGTCCACGTTGGGCAGGACCCGGTCCAGCCAGCGCGGCAGCCACCAGGCCCGCTTGCCGAGCAGGGCGAGAACCGCGGGCACGATCGCCATCCGGACGACGAACGCGTCGAAGAAGACGGCGATGGCCAGCGAGAAGCCGATCATCTTGATCATCGACTCGCTGGAGCCGATGAAGCCGGAGAAGACCGCCATCATGATCACGGCCGCGGCCGTGACCACCCGGGCACCGTGCTTGAAGCCGGTGACGATCGCCTGGCCGGGCTGCTCGCCGTGGACGTACGCCTCACGCATCCGGGTGACGAGGAAGACCTCGTAGTCCATCGCGAGACCGAAGACCACACCCACCATGAAGATCGGCATCATCGACATGATCGGACCGGTCTGCTCGACCCCGAGGAGCGAGCCGAGCCAGCCCCACTGGAAGACCGCGACGACCGCGCCCAGGGCCGCGACGACCGAGAGCAGGAAGCCGAGCGCCGCCTTCAGCGGCACCAGGACCGACCGGAAGACCACCATCAGCAGCAGGAAGGCGAGGCCGACGACGAGCGCCAGGTACGGCAGCAGCGCGTCGTTCATCTTCTGCGAGAAGTCGATGTTCATCGCGGTGGAGCCGGTGACCAGGATCTCGGCGCCGGTGTCGGACTTGATGTCCTTGCCCGCGTCGCGGATCTCGTGGACCACGTTCTCGGTCTCGACCGAGCTGGGCCGGTCCTTCGGGACGACGGTGATCATCGCCGCGTCGCCGGCCTTGTTGAAGTTGGCCGGGGTGACGGCGACGACGCCGGGCATGTCGGAGATCTCGTCGCCGACCCGCTTGGCGGCGGTCTTGCCGTCGGAGCTGTTCTCGGTGTCGACGACGACCATCAGCGGGCCGTTGAAGCCGGGGCCGAAGCCGTCGGAGAGCAGGTCGTAGGCGCGGCGCTGGGTGGTGCTGGTGGGCTGGGAGCCGTCGTCCGGCAGGCCCATCTCCAGGGACGCGGCCGGGATCGCGATGGCGCCCAGGCCGAGGACGCCGACGAGCAGCACCCACACGGGCTTGCGCAGCACGAACCGTGCCCAGCGGGTGCCCATGTTCGGCTTGGCCTCGGGCTTGTTCTCCGCCTCCGCGGCCTTGCGCGCCTTGCGCCCCATGACCCGCTTGCCCGCGAAGCCCAGCATGGCCGGGACGAGGGTGAGCGCGATGAGGACGGCGATGGCGACCGTACCGGCCGCGGCGAAGCCCATCTTCGACAGCATCGGGATGTTGACGACGGCCAGGCCGACCAGGGCGATGACCACGGTGAGCCCGGCGAAGACGACCGCGGAACCGGCCGTGCCGACCGCGCGTCCCGCCGCTTCCTCGCGCTCCCGGCCCTCGGCCAGTTCGGCGCGGTAGCGGGAGACGATGAACAGCGCGTAGTCGATGCCGACCGCGAGGCCGATCATCATCGCGAGGGTCGAGGTGGTGGACCCGAGGTCCAGCACGTTGGCCAGCGCCGTGATCGACGAGACGCCGATGCCGACGCCGATCAGCGCGGTGAGCAGGGGCAGCCCCGCCGCGATGAGCGATCCGAAGGTGATGACGAGGACCACCGCGGCCAGGGCGACACCGATGATCTCGGTGGCTCCGGTCTCCGGCATCACCTGGAGCGCGTCACCGCCGATCTCCACGGTCATCCCGGTCTTCTGCGCCGCCTCGCCCGCGTCCTCCAGGGCGTCCCGGGTCGCGTCGGTCAGCTCCATCGAGTTGACCTTGTAGGTGACCGAGACGTACGCGGTCGAGCCGTTCTTGGAGACGGCCTTCCCGTCGTACGGGTCGACGACCGAGGCCACCTGGTCCGAGCCGGACTTCAGCTGGGCGGTGATCTTCTTGACGTCGGCCTTGTTGGCCGGGTCCGTCATCTTCTCGTTGTCGGGGGCCTTGAAGACGATGCGCGCGGTCGCGCCGTCGGCACTGGCCGCGGGGAACCGCTGTTCCAGCAGGTCGAAGGCCTTCTGCGCCTCCGTACCCGGGATCGAGAAGGAGCTGGAGGTGGCGGTGGACGCGGAGGCCGCGCCGAATCCGGCGAGTGCCAGCAGTGCCACCCAGATCAGGGCGACATAGCGGCGGCGCCGGAAGGCGAGCCGTCCGATTTTGTAGAGGAATGTGGCCACGGGGGCGTACTCCCGGTCAGGTCGTTGAGTGGAAAAGGGCGTGAGGAACCAGCCCGACGACGAGAGCGGCGTGTCAGGTGGGGCTTGGGGAGAGGGACGGGGGTCAGACTCCGAGAGCGGGGAGGATCACGGAGTCGACGTAATCGGTGAGGAACGCGTGATCGACAGCGCGGTCCTCGATCAGCTGCCGAGCGGTGAAAGCACCGATCAGCATGTGCGGTACGTACTGCAGCGCCGGATTGTCCGGGCGCAGCTCACCCCGGTCCAGGGCTCGGCTCAGCAGCTTTTCGAGACCGGTCATCTCCGGCTCGACCAGCAGTTCGCGCAGGGCCTGGAGGAGGTCGGGGTTGTCGTGGACGGCATGGGTCAGACCCCGCATCAGCGCGGCGTCCTTCTCCATCTGGCAGTCGTCGGTACGGCTCAGGACGGCGTGGAAGTCACCGCGCAGCGAGCCGGTGTCGACTTCGCCGAGGGAAACGGGCTTGTTGTGCCGCAGAGCCGTGACGACGAGCTTGGGCTTGCTCCCCCACTGGCGGTAGAGGGTGGCCTTGCTGGAACGCGTGCGCGCGGCGACGGCGTCCATGGTCAGGGCGTCGTAACCGACCTCGCGGAGCAGGTCGAGCACGGCGGCGTACAGCTCGCTCTCGCGCTCGGGCGTGAGCCGTGTGCGTGCCATGTGCCGACCCCCCGTTCCAGAGCTCGTGCGATGTGTACGCCACTCGACCGGATGCCGCTCGGTCGAACACCAGTCAACCGAACGTCAGTCAATCGAACGAAACTGTTTCGTACACATCGACCGTACTCCGGGCACCCAGCGAAACGGAATCGTTTCGCTTGTGTCCCGCACCACACGTTGGGGTGCCGTTGACGAGCGAAGCAGCCCGGCCGGGCTGGCGGACCTGGTACATGTACCGGCTTCGGAACGAAGACCACGCTGCCCCGGGACGCCGAAATGCCCCGGGGCAGCGTGGGTGAGCGGCAGTGACAGGGCTATCGGGAGAGTCGCAGATCCCAGCCGTCACCGTTGCGGACCAGGGCGGGGGTGTAGGTGGCGGGGGCGGGGCGCCCGGCCTCTTCCCACTGCTTCAGCCAGTCGCGCAGGACGGTCAGGGACGGGGAGTCGGGGACGTCGGCGAGGATCGTGCCGTCCTGTTGGATGACGGCGGCCGTCGTGGTGGTGGTGTGACCGATCGCCCACAGGTCCGGCCTCAGCCCGGCCGCGGTGAGCCGGTGGTCGCCGCGGGTGGCGGCGAAGGTCCGCCAGGACGGCAGGTCGATCTCCGCGCCCGCGTACGGCTCGGTGTGCGCGTCCTTCAGCAGCCGGTCCAGCGCGATGCGGGCACCGGTGTGCAGGTGGTCGTCCTCGCCGCGCCAGGCGATCGAGATCCAGGACGGGTCGGGGACACGGTTCTCCCAGTCCACCCACCGGCCGGGCAGGTCGAGGTCGGTCTTCGGTGAGCTGGTCGCCTCGATGTACCCGCCGGTGAACACTTCCTCTACGGCCGGCTCGCCGCTGGTGACGCGGATCTTGGCGACCACGGTCATGTTGGGCACGGCCGCGATCGGCAACGGGGCGACGATGAGGCCGCCGTCGACCACCTGGTCCACCCACGCGCCTGGCAGCAGCGGCGGGGTGCACCAGGCCACCATCCGGTCGTACGGGGCCCGCGTGGGGAAGCCGCCGGTGCCGTCGGCGGCGTGACAGCGGACATGGTTCACGCCCCGCTGGTGGTGGATGAGGCCCGCCCAGCGGGTCAGGTAGGTGTCGATGTCGAGGCTGGTCACCCTGCCCGTGGGGCCGACGAGCTCGGCGAGAAGACCGCCGGAGTAGCCGGAGCCGGTGCCGAACTCCACCACGTTCATCCCCGTCTCGACACCCAGCGTGGTCAGTTCACGGTGGATGACGGCCGGGTTCGAGCGGTGCGGGGTGGCGCCGCGGCCTTCGTGGTGGGTGTAGTGGCGCTCGGGGACGGTCTCGGCGGCCAGGGCGACGGCGGACATCAGCTCGCTCCTTCGAGGGGTACGGGTACACGCATTCGGTCAACTGCTCCGGGCGGGTGAAGGACACGGCGCCCGGTGACGCGATCAGATGGTCAGTGCGGTGTGGTGGTGCCAGCCCGCTTCGGTGTATTCACCGACCGGGCCGTGGCCAGGCAGCTCCGCCCAGGCGTGGTACTCGACCGGCGGCGGGGAGAACCGCGCACCCAGGCACCAGTTCAGGCGCCGCCCCATGAGGGCTGCGGCCAGTACCGCGCCGAGGAAGTGACGGACCCGGCCCGGTTCCAGACCGCCCGCAGCAGTGCCCGAGCCCCGCCCGGCCAGTCGCAACCTGGAAGAACGCTTGTGATCCACGACCCCAGTACCGCACCAAGGGCGCCCCCGTCCTCGGCGTTCCCCACGGCACGCCGGGCCCGCACGGCGCGGCACACACGCCCCTTCGATCAAAAGGTTACTCACGGGTTACTTGGCACCTGGTTCCCCGCTCGTCAACGGCACCCCAAGTTGCCGCCGCCCCCGTGCACGGAAAGCATTGGGGGGTGAGTGACGACGTCTCGTATCTCCGGTTCCCGCACCTCCACGAGGATCTGCTCTGCTTCGCCGCGGAGGACGATCTCTGGGTCGCCCCCCTCGTCCCCGAGGGCGACCGGCCCGGACGGGCCTGGCGGGTGACCGTCGACCGCACCAGGGTCAGCCACCCCCGCTTCTCCCCCGACGGGACCCGGATCGCGTACACGACCTGGCGCAGCTTCGACCCCGAGATCCATCTCGCGCCCGTCACCGGCGGCCCGGCCCGCCGGCTCACCTACTGGGGTTCGACGGACGCCCGGGTCTGCGGCTGGACCCCGGACGACGGCGACGCCGCGCAGATCCTCGCCGTCTCCTCGCACCGGCAGCCGTTCTCGTACTTCTCCTGGGCCTACAGCGTGCCCACGGACGGCAGCCCCGGCGGCCGGCTGCCCTGGGGCCCGGTCTCCGACATCGCCGTCGCTGACATCGCGGGCGAGCGCCGCACCCTGCTGCTCTCCGGCACCCCGCCGCACGAGCCGGCCGCCTGGAAGCGGTACCGGGGCGGGGCGACGGGACGCCTGTGGCTGCACGGCGAGCGGCTGCTCCCGGACATCGGCGGACACCTCGCCTCGCCGATGTTCGTCGCCGGCCGGATCGCCTTCCTCTCCGACCACGAGGGCGTCGGCAACCTCTACTCCTGCCTCCCCGACGGCACCGACCTGCGCCGCCACAGCGACCACGACGCGTTCTACGCCCGGCACGCCTCCAGCGACGGACGGCGGGTCGTCTACCAGTGCGCGGGCGAGCTGTGGCTGGCCGACGACCTGGAGTCGCCCGGCGCGGTCCCCCGCAGGCTGGAGGTACGGCTCGGCGGCCAGCGCGCCGGCCGGCGCGCGTGCCAGGTGCCGGCCGCCAGCCATGTCGACTCGCTCTCCGTGGACGAGACCGGCCGGGCCAGCGCCGTATCGGTACGCGGCAGCCTGTACTGGCTCACCCACCGCGACGGCCCCGCCCGCACCATCGCCGACACCCCGGGCGTACGGGTGCGGCTGCCGGAGATGCTCGGCAGCGGCGGCCAGGTGGCGTACGTGACGGACGCGGCGGGCGAGGACGCGATCGAGATCGCCTACCTGCCGCGTGCCAGCGGCGACCGCGCCCCGCGCCGGCTCGCCTCCGGCCAGGTCGGCCGGGTCCAGGAGCTGATCGCGGACGCGGACGGCGAGACGCTCGCGATGGCCTCGCACGACGGCCGGCTGCTCCTCCTGGACACCGCGGAGGACGGCACCGGCGAACCCGTCGAACTGATCCGCTCCCTCAACGGCCCGGTCCGCGATCTGGCGTTCTCCCCGGACGGGGCCTGGCTGACCTGGTCGCACCCCGGCATCGGCCGCTCGCTGCGGCAGATCAAACTCGCCCGGATCATGGGCGCCGACTCCCCCGTGGTCGTCGATGTCACCAACGGCCGCTTCGAGGACGAGAACCCCGTCTTCACGGGCGACGGCCGCTATCTCGCGTTCCTGTCCTGGCGCGGCTTCGACCCGGTGTACGACGTGCACACCGGCGACCTCTCCTTCCCGCTCGGCTGCCGCCCGTACCTGGTCCCGCTCTCCTCCGCGACCCCCTCCCCCTTCGCGCTCTCCCCCGACGGCCGGCCCGCCGCGGGCGGCCTCGACCCGGTGGAGGCGGGTGCGTCGGAGGGGTCCACGGTCACCGTCGAGTTCGAGGGCCTGGAGAACCGGGTCACGCCGTTCCCGGTCTCCGCCTCCAAGTACTCGGCGCTGTACCCGGTCAGCGGCGGCGGACTGGTCTGGCTGCGCTGGCCGATCTCCGGCGCGCTCGGCGAGACGTTCGCCAACCCGGCGGACATGTCGGGCCGGCCGACGCTGGAGCACTTCAGCATCGCCAAGGCGAAGAGGACCGAACTCGTCAGCCACCTCGACTGGTTCGCCGTCAGCGGCGACGCCTCCCGGCTGGTCGTGATGGACGACGGCGAGCTGCGCGCCGTCCCCGCGAACGAGCCGGGCGACAACGACTCCACGGTCTACCTGGACCTGCGCCGCATCCTGCACGAGGTGGACCCGGCGGCGGAGTGGCGGGGCGCGTACGGCGAGGCCGGGCGCATCATCCGCTCCTACTTCTGGGAGCCGGACATGTGCGGCATCGACTGGGACGCGATCCTGGACCAGTACCGCCCGCTGGTCGAACGGGTCGCCACCCCGGACGAGTTCGCCGATCTCCTGCGCGAGGTCCTGGGCGAACTAGGCACCTCGCACGCCTACGTCGCCCCCGCCCGCCGCAACGAGGGCCCGCCCCACTACCAGCGCGCGATGGGCCTGCTCGGCGCGAACCTGGTGTGCCGGGACGGCGCCTGGACCGTCCAGCGCATCCTGCCCGGCGACTCCTCGGACTCCAAGGCCCGCTCCCCACTGGCCGGTACGGGCATCAGGGAGGGCGCGGTCCTCACCCATGTCGACGGCCGCCCGGTGGACCCGGTCGCCGGCCCCTACCCGCTCCTGTCCGCCGCGGGCGGCACCACGGTCGAGCTGACCTTCAGGCCGGCCGAGAGCGAGGGCCGCTCCCGCCGGGTCGCGATCGTCCCGCTGGTCGACGAACGCCCGCTGCGCTACCAGGACTGGGTGGCCAAGCGCCGCGAGGTCGTACGGGAGGTGAGCGGCGGCCGCTGCGGCTACCTCCACATCCCCGACATGGGCGGCTCCGGCTGGGCCCAGTTCAACCGGGACCTGCGCCTGGAGGTCTCCCGCCCGGCCCTGATCGTGGACGTACGCGGCAACGCGGGCGGCCACATCAGCGAACTCGTCGTCGAGAAACTCACCCGCACGATCCTCGGCTGGGACCTCACCCGCAACGCCCAGCCCGTCAGTTACGCCTCGAACGCCCCCCGCGGCCCGGTGGTCGCCCTGGCCGACGAGGCGACCTCCTCCGACGGCGACATGATCACCGCCGCGTTCCGCCTGCTGAAGCTGGGCCCGGTGGTGGGCCAGCGCACCTGGGGCGGCGTGGTCGGCATGACCGGCCGCCACCAACTGGGCGACGGCACGGTGATCACGGTCCCGATGAACGCCGCGTGGTTCGACGCCTACGGCTGGTCGGTGGAGAACCACGGCGTCTCCCCCGACGTGGAGGCCCTGCGCACCCCCCTGGACTGGGCGGAGGGACGCCACGCGGTGCTGGACGACGCGGTCTGGATGGCCCTGGACCTGCTGGCCGCCAGTCCCCCGGCGAGCCCACCGACGTACGAGGGCGCCCCGAACCTGAGGCGGCCGCCGCTGCCGCCGCGGTAGGGAGACCGTTCGGGGGCAACCATTCCCGTGGCCCGATGGTCGTATCCGACGCCATCCGCATACCGGGTGGGCATCGTCGGCTCCGCCTCGGGACATCACCGAGGTGCTGAAACTTGGGGAACGCCTTCATGCGTCACCGCACCACCCTGGCAGCCTTCGCCGGGGCACTCGTCCTGTCCGCGCTCGCGATCCCGGGGGCCGCGCAGGCGGATGAGGTCTCGGGCAACATCACGCTCACGAAAGTGGTCGTCAACGGCGGGAAGAACATCGTCCTGGGGACTACGGATGTGAAGAGCTTCACCATCGCGGTGACCGCCACGGACGACTCGGGCATCGAGGTGGGAAAGACGTTCCCGGTCATGTGGCACGGCCCCATCCACAAGCCGACCGGCGACCCCTGGGGTCTCGTGGGCGCCAACCCGGACGAGGGTAAGTGCGTGACCCCGAAGCCCACCACGACGACCTGCACCTACACCCTGAAAATGAACCCGCGCATCCACCCCCAGGACAACACCACCGCCGGAACCTGGACCGTGAGCGCCTACGCCCTGGGCAACGACGGCGACTACATCGGCAAGGACTCCGCCGCGAAGGTGAAGGTCCTGCGCAACTCCAAACTGACCGTCAACGCCTCGCCGGAACCGGTGAAGAAGAACAGGACGATCACCGTCACCGGCGCGCTGACCCGTGCCAACTGGGAGACCTACAAGTACGCGGGCTACACCAAGCAGCCGGTGAAGCTCCAGTTCAAGAAGAAGGGCACAACCACTTACAAGACCCTCAAGACCGTCACGACGGACGGCAAGGGCAACCTGCGGACAACGACGAAGGCCACGGCGGACGGCTACTTCCGCTACTCCTTCGCAGGCACGCCCACGACCCCGGCGGTCTCCTCCGCGGTGGACTACGTCGACGTGAAGTAACCCCACGGAGGACCGCGCCGACGTCCGGAAGGACACGGCCAGCCGCTGCCATGCTCGACGCAGCGCCTGCCACGGTCGGCCTGGCCGCCCGCTCCGGGGAATCCGGCCCGGGGCAGGGCCCACGCGTCGTCACCTGCCCCGGGAGCGTCTTCCGGCCGAGGTATGCCTCCCGCTCCGCAACCCACTTGGGCCCGCCGGTGCCCGCAGCTCGCACCACACCGTCTTCCCGTACGGCCCCTGCTCCACGCCCCACCGCAGCGCCAACGCGTCCACGAGCAGCAGCCCGCGCCCGCACTCGTCACCGCTCGCCGCGATCCGTATGGCCGGCCAGACGCCGGGCGCGGGATCGCTCAGCTCCACGCGGATGCGGCCGGCGCTCGTACCACTGACGCGGAGCGTGACGGGCGTCCCCTCGCCGATGTGCACGATGACGTTGGTCAGCAACTCGCTGACGCAGAGGGCAAGATCAGGCGAATCCGCACCCCAGTACTGCTCCCGGAGTATCGCCCGCATCTCCGGTACGGCCTTCGGCACGGCGAGCAGGTCCACGGTGAGCGGCAGCGGCGTCATCCCCCGGCCGCCGCGCGCAGCGCCTCGGTCAGCCGCCGCGCGGTCACCACCGTGCAGTTGCCGAGCGCGACCAGCGGTGGATGCTTCGTCCACCCGGCGAACGTCAACGGATCGACGCCGAGCGACGGCAGCGTGATGCCGTGCGCGGCGAGCGCGGCGCGCAGCGCGTCGATGTCCTCGACGATGTCGTACGTGGGTGAGTCGTCCCTGATCTCGTCCATGATCTCGTCCATGAGGAGGCGTACACCTTTCGTTGCTGACTGTGACGAACACCCCACACGCTGCCGCACGGACGTCGACCGTGGAAGGGACTACCGCTCCACAGAGCGCAGCGCGAAAGGGGCACGCGTCGGCGTGGCGACGGATCTCGGCCGACACCGCGGGCATGCGCATGAACTGTCGGCGGTCCGCGTCGGACAGGGACGCACCTCGCCGAACCCTCGCGTGCGACGGAGCGGTGTTGCGACAGCGCCTGACGGCGTCGGTGGAGACGGTCAGGATCGACGGTGACCGGATGGCAGGAGCCACGGGAATGGCCGGGTGGCGCCTCGACAAGGTGAACAAGACGGACGAGTAGGCCTCGGGCGTACACCGTTCGTTGCTTACTGTGACGAACCCCTCACGCGCCGCCGTACGGGCCCCTACCGTGGAGGGGATCACCGCTCCACGGAGCGCAGCGCGAAAGGCGGTCAACGGTGGCCACACGCAAGGAGATCGACGGCTCGGCGGGAGTCCCGCAGTTCTACGGGAACGAGCTGCGCTTCAAACGGGAGCAGGCGGGCCTGACCCTGGAGAAGCTGGTGGACGGCAGCTTCTTCGGCATCACGTACCTGAGCGAGATCGAGCACGGGCATCGACGCATGCCGGTGGAGCTGGCACGGCATGTGGACCGGGTGCTGGGGACGGACGGGTTCTTCGAGCGACGGTGCGAGGACGTGCGGAAGGCCAGGCGCAGGGGGCACGCGCAATATTTCGAGCGCGTGCTGGAAACCGAGAAGCACGCCGAGGTCATCGACGAGTGGTCACCTACGGTCTTCCCTGGTCTGCTCCAGACAGAGCCGTACGTCCGCGCTCTGTTCCGGGCCGAGCGGACATCAACACTTGCTGAGGAGATCGACGCGCGAGTAAATGCGCGGCTAGAACGATCACAGCTTTTCGAGAGCAACCGCCGAACTCCGCAGTACTGGGTCATCCTGCCCGAGGCCCTGCTGTGGATGCCGATCCTGCCGCCGCAACAGATGGCAGAACAGCTCGAACACGTCAGCACGCTCGCCAAGGACGGGAGGATCGTTACGCAGATCCTTCCGTGGAACACCGGAGCACACGCCCTCATGCTGGGCACGGCTATGCTGCTGGACTTCGCAGATGCTCCCCCGCTCTTCTACACGGAGGGTCAGCACCACGGAAACACGATCGACGATCCGGGAATCGTGAAGCAGTATCGGAGGTCCTACGATCTCCTCAAGGCCACTTCCTTGTCGCCGAATCTATCCCTCACCATGATCGAAGCGGCTGCAGAGGACTATCGAAATGGTGCGCAACGCAATCAGCCCAAGTTCCGTGATCTGGCGTAGGAGTAGCCACAGCAACACCTCCGGCGGCAACTGCCTAGAAGTCGCAGTCGGCCTCCCCGGCCTCGTCCCCGTACGCGACTCCAAGCGCCCCGACGGCCCGGCGCTCATCGTGCACGCCGCCGCCTGGGCGCCCTTCGTGGAGTCCGTCAAGGCATCCTGAGCGCCCTCGCGGACCGCAGCCGGCCCCCGCCTGCCCCCATGGGGTCCCGGCACGTCAACTACCGGCCAAACTCAGGTGATTTGGCGACTTCCTCCTCGCCTCGCGACTCCCCGCGGGCGCTTGATGGTGCTCCCGGGGTATGGGGGTGGGACTGACGACCACAAGGGGGAGCCATGGACGACACCGGACCCGTCAACACACCACCGCCCGAGCCGCCACGCCTACCTCCTCCACGGCCGTCGGTTCCCCCCATGCCGCCGCAGGCACGGCCCCTCCAGCCCGGTTCGGTGGTACCGGGACACCTCCAGAACCCCGGAGGGAGCAATAAGCCTCACCGCAGGGGAGACCCCCTGGTCCTCAAGGTCAGCCGACGGACGCTGTGGGTGGGGCCGGCGGCCGTCCCGCTGCACAACATCACCTGGGTCGACGCGTTCAGGCTCAAGCACGACTGGGGCAGGGTCGTCAGCACCCTCGTGCAATGGCTGATCATCGTCGTCCCGATCTTCGGCGCGATCAACTTCCCGAATAACAGCGACTTCCGGCAGCGCCTGAGCGGCATCTTCCTGCTCATCGCCGTCCCGATCCTCCTGGTCGTCGCCATCAAGGATCTGATCACGTCGGCGAAGCCGGTGCTGGTCGTCGTGATGAACAGCGGCGCCAAGGTGATCGTGACCCTGAAGAGCATGGAAGAGCTACAGCAGATCGCCGGACAGATCGTGTACGCGATCGACCACCCGGAAGCCGAGTTCACCGCGATCGTGCGGCAGTTCAACAACAGCACGAACAACTACGGCCCTGTCGTCAACATGAACGGCGGCCGGGAGAACACGGGATTCAAGCTATGAGCGACGCGTCGAACTACTACGGACCCGTGGTCAACATGAACGGCGGCCGCGGGAACATCGGCATCAACAACGGCACCGCCGGCGGCGCCGCCGGGAACGACGAGCTCCGTACCGCTGTCGAGGAGCTCACCCGATTCCTCCAGGAGCTGCGCCCGCACCTCACCCCGGCCCAGGCCCGGACGGTCGAGGGCGCGCTGCCCGAGCTCACTCCCGACCGGAGCGCACTGCGTGAGCGCGGCATGGTCCTGGCATCCGTCGCGCAGATCGCGGCCACGGTCGGCGAGGTGGGCCGGCCCGCCGCGGAGGCGGTGGGGCGGCTGCTCGCGCTGCTGAGCTGACGACCTCACCCGCGAGGGTCAGCGCGAGGACCGTGTCAGGGCGGGCTGATCCTCCGGGTGGGCCGTGGCGCACGGGCGCGTCGCTTGTGGCGTCCCGGGCGGACGGCCTCGCCGCGTCGGCGCGCCCGCCGGCGGGACACGTACGCCGCGGTGAACGCGCAGATCAGGAGCGGCGAGGCGACGAAGACCGTTACGGTCATCGGCCAGTCCGGATCCTTGCCGTACAGCTTCGCGAGCATCCGGACGGCCAGGCAGATGCCGAGCACCACGTAGGCGGCGCCCCCGGCGCGGGCACCCCACGCGGGTCCCCCGAACGATTCCGGCGACCGGTGCGGCCTGAGCAGGGTGCGTCCTCCCCACCCCGCGCAGCCCAGCCCCACGACCGCCGCGAACAGCGCTCCGAACGTGTCGAGCGCATCGGTCTGGATACCGGCCATCCGCGCCTCGCTCTCCTGCTTCACGCGGACCTCGACGTCAAGGGCCGTCCCGGCCGAAATGATGGCCCGCCCGGACGTCGCACGTCATCCGCGGAGCACGGCAGTCGACGGGCCGGGCGGCCTTCCTGATTCCGGCAAGGCGCACGCGAAAGGGGCGCACCCGGAACGAACCCGGGCACGCCCCTCCACACACGTCACTCACACGCGGCCGCAGCCGTCAGCGGTCGAACTTCTCGCGGAGGTCGTCCGCCGCACCCCTGGCCTTGTCGCGACCCTGCTCGGACGCGTCGGAGGCCCGCTCGGACGCGTCCTGCGAACGGTCCTGGCCGTCGCCCTTGCCGTCCTTCATCTTCTTCTGCGCCTGGTCGGCGAGCTCCTGCGCCTTGTCCTTGAACTGGTCGGCGATGCCCATGCTGTTCACTCCTCGGTGGGATGCGTGGGGGACGGCCCGGTAAGGGCCCCGACCAGACTTACACGACCGGGCATTCACCGCATTTCGATCATTTACGCTGTGTGCGCGCCGCCCGTTCGTCCTGGTCAGCGGCACCGCCCGCACCGACGAGCCCCGTGCCGACCCCCTCCAGCCGCGAGCCGAACCTCCGCATCTCGCGCTGGCCGACGACGCCGATCAACGTCGGCAGGTAGCCCCGTACGGACTGCATGCCGCGCAGCCACCACTGTGCGTACACATGCGCGGAGCGGCGCTCGATACCGGCCACTATCCGGTCGACGGCCGGGCCGAGCGGGTACGTCCGGTTCGTCGGCCAGGGCAGCCGCTGCCGCAGCTCGCGCATGACGTCGTCCTCGTCGGCGCCGCGCACCATGTCCGTGTCGGTCCAGGAGAGGTAGCCGACGCCGACCTTCACCCCCCGGTGTCCGACCTCCGCGCGCAGGCTGTGGGCGAACGCCTCGACGCCCGACTTGGACGCGCAGTACGCGGTCATCATCGGCGCCGGGGTCATCGCGGCGAGGGAGGCGATCTGGAGGAAGTAGCCGCGGCTCTCCATGAGGATCGGCAGGAACGCCCGGCCGGTGACCGCGCCGCCGATCAGGTTGACCTCGATGACCCGCCGCCAGGCCACCGGGTCGGAGTCGACGAAGGGGCCGCCCGAGGCGACGCCCGCGTTGGCGACGACCACGTCGATCTTGCCGAACCTGGCCTTGACCTCCTGCGCGACCCGGGCCATCGCCTCGTGGTCGGTGACGTCCGCGTGCCAGTGGTCGCTCTCGCCGTGCAGCCGTTCCGAGACCTTCTTCAGCTCGTCCGGCTCCAGGCCGACCAGTGCCAGTGTCGCGCCGCGCGCCGAGAGCTTGCGGGCCAGCAGCTCGCCCACGCCGCGCGCCGCGCCCGTGACGACGACGACCTGCCCTTGGAGACTGTGCCTGCCGCTCATGCGACCTCCTCTTCCTTGCTCTCGACTTCGGCCGTTCCGCGCACCTGGAGGCACGCGGTCACCAGTTCCCGTATTTTCGCCGTGACCGCCTCCGGCGCCTCCACCGGAGTCATGTGTCCCAGCCCCACCAGCTCGGTGAGACCGAGGCAGTCGGGGAGCGCCGCCGCGAGGGCGCGGGCGTGGACGGGCGGCGTCAGCCGGTCCTCCGCACCCGCGATCACCGCGGTGGGTACCCGCAGCTCCCGTACGCCCTCTTCGAGATCGAGCTCCGCGAGGACATGGCCCCAGGCGACCCGGGCGCCACGGGGGCAGGCGTGCACGATCCGGGCGCAGGTGTCGACCCGGTCCGGGGCCGAACCCGCTCCCATCGTCGCGTACTTGAGGATGCGTCGGGAGAGCGGAGTGACCGGTCCGAGCGGTGCCCGCGCACCGAGGATCGCCCGCGTCATCCGGGTCCGGACCGCGCCGGCCCGCAGGGGCAGGACCCGCGATTCGGAGATCAGCCGCGAACTGCCGGTGCTGCACAGCAGTATGGCGGCCGCGTGCTCGCGCAGCCCGGTCCGGCGGGAGGCGGCCATCATCGTCATGCCGCCCATGGAGTGCCCCACGAGTACGGCCTTCTCGCCCGATTCCAGCGTGGCGGCGAGGACCGCTTCGAGGTCGTCGGCGAGAGCGTCGGTGGTGTATCCGCCGGGGCCGGCCGCGGGCGAGGTGCCGTGGCCGCGCTGGTCGTAGGCGATGACGCGGTGGTCGACGGCCAGGTCCCGGATCTGGGCGTCCCAGAAGCCGGTGTTGCAGGTCCAGCCGTGGGAGAGGAGCACCGCGGGGGCGCCGTCCTGTCCGTGCACCTCTATGTGTACGCGGGAGCCGTCGGCGGAGACGGCCATCAGTTCGCGTACGGGCACGGGCCGGGTGTTCCGGCCGCTCAGGGGGCGGCTCATCCGGCGACCTCCTCGGCGACGGCCTGCTTCGCGTCCCGCTGCGCGGGCACCCGTACGACCTGGTACTCCGTGATGTCGACCGTCCGCGTCGCCCTGCGGAACTCGGCGGTGGTGCCGGGCCAGACGGTGGTGTTGCGCCCGTTGGCGTCCAGGTACCAGCTGGTGCAGCCGCCGGTGTTCCAGACCGTGCGCTTCATCCGCTCCTGGACGCGGCGGTTCCAGGACCCGACGGCCGAGGGCCGTGCGTCCAGTGCGACGCGGCCGCCCAGCACGTCCAGTTGGCGGAGGTAGTCGGCCATGTAGTCCAGCTGGGCCTCGATCATGAGGATCATCGAGGAGTTGCCCAGGCCCGTGTTGGGGCCGATGATCGTCATCCAGTTGGGGAAGCCGGCCGCGCTCGCGCCGCGCAGCGCCTGCATGCCGCCCTTCCACGACTCGGCGAGCGTGTCACCCTGCGCGCCCACCACGCGTTCGGCGATCGGCATGTCGGTGACGTGGAAGCCGGTGCCGAAGACGATCGCGTCGACCTCGGCCTCCGTACCGTCGGAGGCGACGACGGTCGAACCGCGCACCTCGCTCAGGCCGGAGGCGACGACGTCCACATTGGGCTGGGCGAGCGCCGGGTAGTAGGCGCTGGAGAGCAGGATGCGCTTGCAGCCGATGCGGTACGAGGGGGTCAGCTTGGCCCGCAGCGCCGGGTCCTTGATGGCGCGCGCCATGTTGGACTTGGCTATCCGCTCGACCAGGCCCAGCTGGTCCGGGTGCTTGGTGAAGGCGCTGACCTGCAACTCCCTGATGCCCCAGAGCAGTCCGCGGCGGGCGGTGCCGGTGAAGGGCAGGGTGCGGTGCAGCCAGCGCTCGGCGCCGCTGATCTGCCGGTCCATCCGCGGCATGACCCACGGCGGGGTGCGCTGGAACAGTGTGAGCTTCGCGGCCTTCGGCTGGATCGACGGCACGATCTGGATCGCGGAGGCGCCGGTGCCGATCATCGCGACGCGCTTGCCGGCCAGGTCCGCGTCGTGGTCCCAGCGGGCGGAGTGGAAGACCTTGCCGGGGAAGTCCGCGAGCCCGGGGATGTCCGGCGTCTTCGGGTCGGAGAGCGGGCCGGTCGCGGAGACGACGACATCGGCGAGGACCGTCGTGCCGTTCGCGCTCTCGATGACCCAGTGCAGCTCGTCCCCGTCCCAGCGCATCTTCGTCACCTCATGGTTCAGCCTGAGGTGCGGACGCAGTCCGAAGGTGTCCGCGACGTGCTCCAGATAGGCGCGGATGTGCTCCTGCCCGGAGAAGGTGCGCGGCCACTCGGGGTTGGGGGCGAACGAGAACGAGTAGAGGTGGGACGGTACGTCGCAGGCGCAGCCCGGATAGCTGTTGTCGCGCCAGGTGCCACCGACGGAACCGGCGCGTTCCAGGATCACGAAATCGGTGATGCCTTCGCGGCGGAGCCGGACGGCGGCCCCGAGGCCCCCGAATCCGGATCCGATCACCGCCACTCGTACATGTTCGTGCTGGGCCATGCTGCCGCCTCCCCGCGGTACGTCACACGACTCTGCCAGCAATCACTGGCACAGTTGGGAGACTAGAGCAGGCCCGTACCGATGGGTAGGGGTGCGGCGGGGGAAAGTTACCGGCGGTACAACAAGCGGGTTCCCCAGCGGGGCAGGCCGGTAGGGTGCGGGGGTGGCTGACGGACGCAAGCACCGCGAATACCGCATGGAGGAGCTGGCCAAGGAGGCCGGCATCCCCGTCCGGACCCTGCGCTTCTACCGGGAACGCGGCCTGATCTCGCCGCCGCGCCGCGAGGGCCGCATCGCCTGGTACGACGACCACCACCTGGCCCGGCTGCGCACCATCACGGGCCTGCTGGAGCGCGGCCACACCCTCACCGGCATCGCCGACCTCGCCCGCACCTTCGAGAGCGGCCGCGATGTCGCCGAGGTGCTGGGCCTGGGCGAACCGACCGAGGAGACCCCGGTCCGGCTCACGCCCGAACAGCTCGCGGACTACTTCGAGGGCGAGTCCACCCCGGAGAACCTGGCGGCGGCCATGGAACTGGGCTACCTCGGCACGGACGGCGACGAGATCGTGCACATCAGCCGCCGCCTCCTGGAGGTGTCGGCCGAACTGGTGCGGGAGGGGGTCCCGCTCGCCACGGTCCTCGCCTCCGGCCGCCGGGTCCGCGAACACGCGGACGCCCTCGCCGACCTCTTCGTCGCGACCCTGCGCGAGCACAGCGAGGAGGAGGAACCACCCCAGCTGCGGCCGCTGGCCCGCGCGGTGGTGGACGCGGAACTCTCCATGGCCCTGGACCGGCGGCTGCGCCGCGACGCGGAGGCGGCGCGGCCGCCGACGACGTAGGTCCCGCTCCTACTGCTCGTACACCACCGTCACCGGCGCGTGGTCGCTCCAGCGCTCGGCGTGCGTGGCGGCCCGTTCGACCCACGCCTTGACCGCGCGGGCGGCCAGTCCCGGGGTGGCCACCTGGTAGTCGATGCGCCAGCCGGTGTCGTTGTCGAAGGCGCGCCCGCGGTAGGACCACCACGAGTACGGCCCCTCGACGTCCGGGTGCAGGGACCGCACGACGTCGACGTACGCGGCCTCCCCGAAGACCCGGGTCATCCACTCCCGCTCCTCGGGGAGGAAGCCGGAGTTCTTCTTGTTGCCCTTCCAGTTCTTGAGGTCGGCCTCCTGGTGGGCGATGTTCCAGTCACCGCAGACCACCACCTCGCGGCCCTCGGCGGCGGCCCGCGCCCTCAGCCCGGTCAGGTAGGGCAGGAAGAGCGCCATGAAGCGCTCCTTCTCCTCCTGCTTCTCCGTGCCGACCTCGCCGGAGGGCAGATACAGGCTCGCGACCGTGACGCCCGGCAGGTCGATCTCGACGTACCGGCCGCTCGCGTCGAACTCCTCGCTCCCGGCGCCGCCGAAGGCGCCGAAGCCGATCTGCACCCGCTCGGGCGCCCGGCGCGAGTAGAGCGAGACCCCGGCCCGGCCCTTGGCGGCCGCCGGCGCGTGGACGGTGTGCCAGCCCTCGGGCTCACGCACCTCCGCGGGCAGCTGCTCCGGCTCGGCGCGCACCTCCTGGAGGCAGATCACATCGGCGTCGGTCCGCGCCAGCCACTCGACGAAGCCCTTCTTGGCGGCGGCGCGGAGACCGTTTACATTCACGGAGGTCACAGTGAGCATCCCGGCACGATACCGACATCCGGGGCCCGCATACATGTACCATGATTTGCATGAATATCCACACCCGTGCCTTCGATCACCCCGATGCCGTCAAACTCAACGATCGCGTGCAGCTCGAATACGCCGAGCGCTACGGGGACGAGGGCGATGTCACACCGCTGGACGCCACGATGTTCGAGCCGCCGCACGGCCTGTACCTGATCGCCTACGACGCGTCGGACGGCCCGGTCGCCACCGGCGGCTGGCGCTCGCAGGAGCGGAACGCCGAGGGGTACTCGGACGGGGACGCCGAGCTGAAGCGGATGTACGTGATACCCGAGGGGCGCGGCAACGGCCTGGCCCGCCGCATCCTGGCCGCCCTGGAGGCCGACGCCCGCGCGGCCGGCCGCCTGCGCATGGTCCTGGAGACCGGCGACAAGCAGCCCGAGGCCATCGCCCTGTACGCCTCCAGCGGCTACGAGCTCTGCGAGAAGTTCGGCCACTACCGGGACTACGAGAACAGCCGCTGCTACGCCAAGCCGCTGCGGGACACGACCGCCTGAGACCCGGTGCCGACCGGACCCGATGGACCCGGTCCGGACGCCTGCCGCAACCGCCCCGGGTCGCTACCGGACCCGGGCGACACCCACGTAGAACCCGCTGCGCTCCACGACCGGCGCCGGCTCCTCGCGGTACCACTCGGTCGCCGGGACGAGTCCGGGTTCGACGAGTTCCAGCCCCTCGAAGAACCGCTCCACCTCGGCACGCGTACGCATCCGCAGCGCGATGGCGCCCTTCCGGTACGCCGTCTCGGTCTCCTGCCTGAGCTCCGGATGCTGATCGGCGGTGCCGTGCGAGAGCACCAGGAAGCTGCCCGGCGCGAGCGCGTCGACCAGGGTGCGGGTGATGCCGTACGGGTCCTGGCCGTCCGGCAGGAAGTGCATCAGCGCGATGAGCGACAGGGCGACGGGCCGGTCGAAGTCCAGTAGCTCGCGGGCCCGTTCGAGGATCACCTCCGGCTCCCGCACATCGGCGTCCAGGTAGTCCGTGGCCCCTTCGGGGGTGCTGACGAGCAGCGCCTCCGCGTGACGCAGCACGATCGGGTCGTTGTCCGCGTACACGATCCGGGCCGCCGGCGTGATCGCCTGGACGATCTGGTGGAGATTGGGCTCCGTGGGAATCCCGGTGCCGATGTCGAGGAACTGGTCGATCCCGCCCCGCGCCAGCCAGGCCGACGCCCGGTGCATGAACGCCCGGTTGCGCGCCGCGTTGCCCCGCGCCGCCTCCGGCAGTTTCTCCGCCACCTGCTGATCGACCGGATAGTTGTCCTTGCCGCCCAGCAGCCAGTCGTAGACGCGCGCGGGGTGAGGCTTGCTGGTGTCGATCCGCGGATGGGGTATGCCGGCCGTCACAGGACGCTCCTCTGTACGGGAATCACGGGTGCATCTGAGCAGGCTCAGCGTAGGCGACGTACCGGAGCGGCTCGATCCTCACAGACCGGATCATAGAAATTAAGTTTTTCGCGTTGACGCCTTAAAAAACTCAAGGTAAAAATGAACATGAGCGCATCACCGAGTGTGAGGAGCCGAGGGTGGACTGGCAGGAACTGACGGACCTGACGCAGGGGCGGCCGTTCGTGGTCGAGCGGGTCCGGCTCGCCGACAACGGCGTCGCGGTCGAGGGGCAGTTCGAGCCCCCGCAGCTGGCGCGGCTCGCCGTCGACGACCAGGTGTTCGTTGCCGCGTTCGTGCGGTCGCACGGCTCGATCAAGGAGATGGAGCGGATCTTCGGGGTGAGCTACCCGACGGTCAAGTCCCGGCTGAAGCGGATCGCCGAACACCTCGACTTCGTCGACACCGACCCGGCACCCGCCGGAGCCGATGTCGTCGACCGCCTGCAGCGGGGGGAGATCAGCGCCGAGGAGGCGCTGGCCGAGCTGGAGAGGATCCGGTGATCCCGCAGTTGGTGACGGTGGGCTACCGCCGCGCCGACGGCCGGCGGCGGCGACTGTACGTCCCTCTGCTGCCGGTGGCCGTGCTGCTGTCACCGCTGCTGCTGCTCGCCGTACTGGGCGGGCTGGTCACATGCCGCGTCTTCCGGGTGAGTCCGCTGGGCGCGCTGCGCTGCGCCGGACACCTGCTGTGGGCGCTGCCCGGCACCCGGTTCGAGCTGGAGCAGGGCCCGACGGCCGTGCTGGTAAGCGTCAGATGAATCCGAAGGGGAGAACAACCATGAACGAGCAGCGTCGCCAGATCCTGCAGATGCTGGCCGAGGGCAAGGTCACCGCGGACGAGGCCGAGCGGCTGATCGACGCCCTCGAACGTCAACAGCCCGAGTCTCCGCAGGGAGCCGTTCCCCGGCCGAAGGTGCGGCCCAAGTACCTGCGTGTGGTGGTGAATTCGGAGGACGACGGCGGCGGCGACGGGGCGAGCCGCATCAACATCCAGGTGCCGCTGCAACTGCTGCGCGCGGGGGTCCGCATCGCGAGTCTCCTTCCGCCGCAGGCGCTCACCAAGGCCAACGCGGAACTGCGCAGGTCAGGGGTGCCGATCGACCTCACCGAGCTCAAGCCGGAGCACCTCGAGGAACTCGTCGAGCACCTCGACGAGGTCACCGTCGACGTCGACGACCCCAGCGGCAAGGTGCAGATCTTCTGCGAGTAGCACGGTCGGCACGCTCCTCTCTTCTCTGAGCAGCACCACAGTCACCTCTCCTCTGCGAGCAGCACCGCGGCCGAGTACGGCGACGGCGTACCGCACTTCCCGCGAACCGACGCGCCGTCCCGCGCATCCGGTGAAACCGCCACCCCCCACGAAGTCACCGCGCCCCGGGGGCCTGCACCACCTGCGCGCCGATCCGCCAACCAGCCCATCCCCTGAGTCACTTCAGTCTCGTACGGGAGAACTCCATGCCTCTATCTGTCATGCCCACATCCAGCCTGGGGAGTGGCCCGCAGTCGCCGGCCGCCATCTCCGCCGTCGGCCTGCGCAAGTCGTACAACGACAGACTCGTCCTCGACGGCATCGATCTGCGCATCCCGGCCGGGTCCGTGTTCGCGCTGCTCGGGCCCAACGGCGCCGGCAAGACGACCACCGTGAAGATCCTCTCCACCCTCATCTCCGCCGACGAGGGGCAGGCCCAGGTCGCGGGCCACGACATCGCCACATCACCACAGGCCGTGCGGGCCACGATCGGCGTCACCGGTCAGTTCTCCGCCGTCGACGGCCTGATCACCGGCCAGGAGAACATGCTCCTCATGGCGGACCTGCACCACCTCTCCCGCGGCGAGGGGCGACGGATCGCCGCCGAACTCCTGGCGCGCTTCGACCTCACCGACGCCGCGAAGAAGCCCGCCTCCACCTACTCGGGCGGCATGAAACGCCGCCTCGACATCGCCATGACCCTGGTCGGCGACCCGCGGATCATCTTCCTCGACGAACCCACCACCGGCCTCGACCCCCGCAGCCGCCACAACACGTGGAACATCATCCGCGAACTCGTCGCCGACGGAGTCACCGTCCTCCTCACCACCCAGCACCTGGACGAGGCCGACGAACTCGCCGACCGCATCGCCGTACTCAACAACGGCAGGATCGCCGCCGAGGGAAGCCCCGGCGAGCTCAAGCGGCTCGTCCCCGGCGGTCATGTCCGCCTCCGCTTCACCGACCCGGCGGCGTACCGGTCAGCCGCCCCCGCCCTCCCCGACGCCACCAGCGACGACGAGGCACTGTCACTGCAGATCCCCAGCGACGGCAGCCAGCGCGAGCTGCGCACCATCCTCGACCGCCTCGACTCCGCCGGCATCGAGGCCGACGAACTGACCGTGCACACCCCCGACCTCGACGACGTGTTCTTCGCCCTCACCAGCACCACAGGCATCCCCGACCAGCCCAAGGAGACAGCCCGATGAGCACCCTGACCCTCGCCGCACGCGACTCCGGCACCATGCTCCGCCGCAACCTCCTGCACGCGTGGCGCTACCCGTCCGGGACCCTGAACCTGCTGCTCACGCCGATCATGATGCTGCTCCTGTTCGTCTACATCTTCGGCGACGTGATGAGCGCGGGCATCGGCGGCGGCGGCGCGGACCGCTCCGCGTACATCGCCTACCTCGTCCCGGGCCTGCTGCTGATGACCATCGGCAGCACCGTGATCGGGGCCGCGGTGCACATCTCCATGGACATGTCCGAGGGCCTCATCGCCCGCTTCCGCACGATGGCGATCCACCGGAGCTCTCTGCTCATCGGGCACGTCGTCGGAAGCGTCCTGCAGTCGGTGATGAGCGTGATCCTCGTCGGCGCCGTAGCCGTCGCCATCGGCTTCCGCTCCACCGACGCCGGCGTCCTGGAGTGGATCGCGGCGTTCGGGCTGATCACCCTGTTCTCCCTCGCACTCACCTGGATCGCGATCGGGATGGGCCTGGCCGGCCCGAACCCCGAGGCGGCCGGCAACATGGCCATGCCGCTGATCCTCCTCCCGCTCATCTCCAGCGCCTTCATCCCGGCCGACACCATGCCCGGCTGGTTCCAGCCGATCGCCGAGTACCAGCCCTTCACCCCCGCCATCGAAACCCTGCGAGGACTGCTCCTCGGCACCGGGATCGGCAACAACGGATGGCTCGCCGTCGCCTGGTGCATCGGCCTGATCGTGCTCGGCTACCGCTGGTCCACCTCGCTGTTCAACCGCGACCCGAAGTAGCGGGCCACCACACGAACCACGACCGCGACGACGCGAGGGGCAGACCCCCCCAATCCCTTTGTCTTGAAGCGCACTTCAACAGACACACTCCCCGACAACTACGCCTTCCGGGTCGACGGCGGCCTGGGCGGCCAGAGCGAGCGGCTGCTCGGGAAGTGGCGGCGCAGCCGCGGCGTCGGCGACGAGATAGTCATCGCCACCAAACTGGGCGCCGCGCCCCTCGCACCCGGCACCGGCTACATCGAGAACTTGGAGGGCCTGTCGGCGAAGGCGGTCCGCGACGAGTGGGTGCGAGGTGCGGCGACGACCCGCCGGAACCACGCCGCGACCGAACCCAGCGCCCCCACCCCCAGCCCAGCGGCTGCGGCCCCTGCCGACGCCTCGGGCGGGGCCGCCTTTCGACCCCCTCGATATCGGTCACAGCGGCCGAATATGAGCGCCCCGAAGGAACTGCCGCCAGGTATAGGAAGAGTCAAATTTAACAGACAATACGGGCACCAAGGGTGCTCGAATGGCAAACCCAATACCGCACAACCGGCTGATTATGTGAAGATGAGGCCGACCGATACACCGGAGACGTAGCCATACGGGGGCCGTGCTGTGTTCTGTCGCTCCTTCCCTCCACCGCCGAGAACCTCTGGAGAATACGCGCGTTCCAGGCGTGATTCCTTCCGGCGGCTGGTCATCCGCAGCTCCCCTGTGCTCAGGGCCTGATTGTTCGCACCGCTATAACGGCCGGGACGACGGGACCGCTGATCCGCGGCGCCCACGCATGTTCATGCTTTGCCCCACGCCTACCGGGATCAGGTGCTGAACAATGGTGCAGCGTGATATCGAAGTGAAGCTTCTCCGAACCCTCGTGGCTATTGTCGACGAGAACGGCTTTGCCCGCGCGGCTCAGACACTGCACGTGACGCAGCCGACCGTGAGTCAGCAAATGCAGCGCCTGGAGTCCGTAATCCAGGCTCCGCTGTTCCAACGTGGTAAACGGCCTGTACAGCTCACTCCGGTCGGCCGGGAGTTGGTGGCACATGCCCGTCGCGTCATCCTGCTGAACAGTGAAGTCCTCAGCGAATTGTCGGCCATACACAGCCATCAGTCGTTCAGCATGGGATGTTCGGTGCACCTTGCCGACGGGCTGAAGAGCATGATCAGCCAACTGGCGCTGGAGCGACCCCAGCTGCGGGGGACGATGACGACCGGCCTCAGCTCCGCGCTCGCCGACGGACTCGCCCGCGGGGAGTTCGAGGCGGCCCTGCTCCTGGGGACGGAGACGCCCCGCAGCGAGGTGCTGGGGCGGTTACGTCTGGCCTGGTTCGGCGAAGCCCCCCTCGACTCCGGGGGCAGCCTCCCGATGGCGTTCGACAGCGGGCGTTCGACGCTGAGCACCCGGATCATGGACACGCTGGCCGAGCGCAAGGTCGCCTGGCACTCGGTCCCCTGGTGCTCCGACCCACTGTCGATCCGCGCGTCCGTGCAGGCGGGCCTGGCCTACACGGCCCTACCCGCGAACACCCATCACAACCACCTCTCCCTGCGTCCCACCCCTGCCGGTCTGCTCGGGCCCCCGCCCGAACCCCTCCTCGTCCACCTGGCCTTCTCCTCCACGGCCCGTAAACCCGTCCTCGAGGCGGCGCGCGCCGTGGCCCGCGCGACGCTCAGGGCCCTGCCCGTCCTGCCGCTGTGAGGTGAAGGCCGGCCGGCCCGGTGTCCGCGTCCTCTCGGGAGCGGGTCCACCGGACCGCACCGGCGGTCAGTACGAGGTCCGGGTCGCGCCGCGTTGTACCAGCTTGGGGCCGTAGGGCGCGGCGTCCAGCCACGCCCCCGCCCTCAGCCCGGCCGAGGCCACCGCGGCGGCCGCCCGCCGCCGCAGACGGACCGCCGGGCGCTCCGCCAGCATGTGTTCGAGAGCCGCGCCGGCGCAGGCCCGGTTGTACACGGCGGCTTCCTTGCGCTCGTCGGCGAACCGGCCGATCTCCACTCGCGCCACGGCGTCGCTTCCCGCGGACAGGGCCGCCCCCACGGCCTGCACGGCCCGGACCGCGTCGGGGATGCTGGAGTTCATGCCCCGCGCGCCGAACGGCGCGAACAGGTGCGAGGCCTCACCCGTCAGCAGTACCCGGCGGTGGTCGTCCGTGAAGGCCGCGGCCACCTTCTGGGCGAAGCGGTAGGTGGACACCCAGCGCACCCGTTCCCCGTACGACTCGGGCATCACCCGGGGGATCCACCGTCGCAGCCCCTCGGGCGAGACGTACGTCGCCGGGTCGTCGTTCACCAGGAGGTTGAGGTCGACCCGCCAGCCGCCGGCGAACGGGACGATCAGCACGTTGCGGCCCCCGGCCCCCGGGTGGTGGTAGTGGAAGACCCGTTCCACGGGCAGCGGGTGCGCGGGGTCGTCGTCGAGGTCCACCACCACGAAGGTGTTCCGCGAGCGCGGACCTTCCAGCGGACTGCCGATGGCGGACCGCAGCGGCGAGCGCGACCCGTCCGCGGCGATCACGTACTCCGCCTGCCACTCGGTGCCCGAGGAGTCCACCAGCCGTACACCGTCCGGGCCGCTGCGGGCCGACGTGACCTCCACGCCCCAGTGGAACTCCACCCCCTGCTTCTCGCACGCGGTGACCATCAGGTCCTCCGTCTGCACCTGCGGCAGGCTGGTGAACGGCGGCAGCCCCTCGCGGTGCAGCGGCGGATAGGTGCGCGCGTATATCTCCCGCCCGGCCCAGAACGACCGCTTGGTGGACCACATCAGGCCACGACCGGCGATCTCCTGGCCCAGCCCGGGACTGAGCCGCTCCAGCTCCCGCAGTGACACTCCGTGCAGGTACGCGGCACGGCTGCCGGGCCGCACCGTGTCCTGGTCACGCCTGTCCAGAACCACCGCGGGCAGGCCGGCGGCGCGCAGCGCCAGCGCGGCGGTGAGCCCGGCCGGGCCGGCGCCGACGACCAGAACGGGATGACGGGAAGTCGCTCCGGTGCCGCTGCTCATGCCTCCTCCCCCTCGGCCAGGTGGACGACATCCGGCGTGAAGGAGACGATGTGGCCGTCCAGGCCGCCGGTCAGCATGGCGTGCCACAGGGCGGGGCGCATTCCGGTCTCCTCGCGACGCAGGACCACTTCGCGGTCCTCGATGGTCAACTTCAGGTAATCGCCCACCTGGTGGACGTCCATCCCGGCGATTCGCGCGGTGTGGACCACGGGTTCGAACTCCGGTACGTCGAGCACGTACACCGACACCGTCATGCGCCCGGCACCTCCGCGTTCTTGCGTATGAGCTCCGCCTTGCGCTGCCACAGCGCCTGCGCCGCGGGCTGGGGGGACTCGCAGACGTCTGCGAGCGCGGCCAGGGTCAGCTCCGCGTCGCGGGAGTCGATCCCGGACATCTCGCGAAGCGGCCGGGTGATCTCCAACTGGATCCCGTTGGGGTCGTCGAAGTAGATCGATTCGATCAGCTCGTGCCCCATCGGCCGGGTGACCCGGACCCCGTGCGCTTTCAGCCGGTCCCGCCACGCCAGGAGCTCCTCCTCGGTGTCGACGTGGAAGGCGACATGGCGGGAGCGGTGCATCAGGTCGCTCGGGGGCTCCTCGTCCGGCAGGCCGAAGTAGTAGAAGAACGCGATCCGGTTCCCCCGGCCCATGTCGAAGAAGAAGTGCACGAAGTCCGGGTAGTCCTCGGTGACCCAGCCCGTCGCCGTGATGGCGTGGATCAGCGGCATACCGAGGGCCCGGGTGTAGAACTCCTGGGTAGCGCGCGGTTTCCAGGTGACGAAGGCCAGGTGGTCGACGCCGTCCAGACGCGGACCCGGCCGACGGGTCTGCGGGGGTGGCGGTGCGCTCTCCAATGTTCCTCCTCGTTCATGGGGCGGGCATGGGGATGGGGCACAGGGGCTGGACGACGGCAACCGGCGCTGCCGGTACGACGGATCAGCGTGCGGGAGAGGGGCTCTTCCCGCGCAGTCCCGTGCCGGTGATGAGGGCTCCGATCAGCAGGGCCGTCCCACCTGCGACCAGCGCCCACCGGGTCCCGTCGGCGTTGGTCGGGGCGAGGTTGAGGATCACACCGAAGGCGGCGACACCCAGCGAGGCGCCCACCTGACGGGCCGAGTTGAGGGATCCCGCCCCGATGCCGGCGAGGTCCACCGGGATCGAGCTCGCCATCCCGGCCACCAGGGCGGGCAGGGCGAAGGAGATCCCGAACCCGAAGGCGAGCAGGCCCACCACGGTGACGGCGAGATCGAAGCCGGAGTTGCCGGTGAACGGCGCCTGGAGCAGCGCACCGGTCCCCATCAGGACGAAGCCGATCGTGGCAGGGCGGCGCGGACCGATGCGGCCGACCAGCCGGCCGGTGTAGATCGGGTTGAACGCGGTCGGCAGCGTCAGCGGGAGGAACGCGAGGCCGGCGGCGAAGGAGGAGTAGCCGCGGCTGTCCTGGAAGAACAGTGACAGGACGAACAGCAGCCCGGACAGACCGAAGTTGGCCAGCAGACCGGCCGCCAGCGCGGCCGAGAAGCTACGGCTGCGGAACATCCGCAGCGGGAGCATCGCCGCGTCCCCGGCGCGCGACTCGGTGACGAGGAAGGTCACCACCGCGATCGCCGTCAGCGCGAAGGCGATCAGCACGCCGGCGTCCGACCAGCCCTTGGAGGGGCCCTCGATCAGTCCGTACACCAGGGCCGCCAGGGCGGTCACACCGCTGAGCTGTCCGATCAGGTCGAGGCCGCTGCGCTGCTTGCGCGCGGTCTCCGGGGCCAGCCGCAGGGTGATGACCAGGCTGATCACCGCCAACGGCACGTTGATCAGGAAGATGGCACGCCACCCGACCGTGTCGGTCAGGACACCGCCCACCAGCGGGCCGGCGGCGAGCGCGGCGCCCGTGATCGCGGCCCACGAGCCGACCGCGCGGGCGCGCTCCGCCGCGTCGGTGTACGCGTTGGTGATCACGGCCAGCGACGCCGGGAGCAGCAGCGCTCCCGCCACGCCGAGGGCCAGGCGCAGCACCACGAGCGCGTTGAGCGTCGTCGCCGCGGCCGAGACGCCGGAGAGCACTCCGAACGCCACGAGTCCCCAGAGGAAGATCCGCCGGCCGCCGTACCGGTCCGACAGCCAGCCGGCCGTGAGCAGCAGCGCGGCGAAGGTGATGGTGTAGCCGTTGGTGACCCACTGCAGCCCGCTCAGCCCGATGTGCAGATCGCTGGAAATGGCGGGGAGCGCGACCGAGACGATGGTCATGTCCAGCAGGACCATGAAGTAGCCGAGCGAAAGTCCTACCAGCAGCGTGCGCGAAGGCTTACCGGTGGGTTCCTCCTCGGTGACGGAAGCCCGCTGTGGTTCCGCCTGCGTTGCCATGTGTTTCTCCTCGGATTCAGAATCGGTCTTTCCGCCGCCCGAACCGGTTCGCCGGGGACGGACTCTTCATTCAAGCTGACCCATAAGTGAGATTGACGGTGATGGCGGAGGGAATACCCTATGGGTGACATCGGCACGGCCGATGGATCAGGAACTGGGGGGCAAAAGCATGGAGTTACGGCATCTCCGGACGTTCGAAACAGTGGCCCGGACACTCAGCGTGACGCAGGCGGCTCGCGAACTGCACTACGCGCAGTCCAGCGTGAGCGACCAAATTCATTCACTGGAACGTGAATTGGGTGTCGATCTGCTCGACAGGTCACAGCGAAAGGTCCGGCTCACTCCGCAGGGTGCGGTGCTGTCGGAGTACACCGACCGAATCCTCAAGCTTCTGGAGGAGACCCGGTGGGCGGTCTCGCGCCCCGGTTCGGAACTGGCCATCGGCACGCTGGAGACCGTGGGGCTGCACCTGCTGCCGACCGTCCTCTCGTCCTACCGCTCGCTCTACCCGGAGTCCCGGGTGCGCGTGGGGCAGGACAGCCGCGGTGAGCTGTACAAGGCGGTGCGCCGGGGCGATCTGGACCTCTGCCTGACCTTCGGTGACCCGCCCCGCGACGCGAGTCTGCGCTTCGAGACCCTGGCCGAACAGCCACTGGTCGTCATCGTGCCTCCCGGCCACCACCTCGCCGCACGCGGACGGGCGGCCGGTCTGCACGAGCTGGCGGCGGAACCCTTTCTCGCCACCGAGCGGGGGTGCGGGTTCCGGGAGATGTACGACAACGCCTTCGCGTCCACCCCGCCGAAGGAACCGGTCGCGGAGGTCTCCGGCATCGGCACGCTGGGGGCGTGCGTGGCGGCCGGGATGGGCTGCGCACTGCTCCCGCTGATCTCGGTGCGCGGGCAGGCCGACCGGGGCGAGGTGGTCGTCGTGGAGGTCGGCGACACCGACCTGCGCACCACGGTGACCATGACGTGGCTGGACCGCAATTCCACCAATCCCAGCCTGGCCAACTTCCAGGCGGTGCTGCGCAAGCAACTGGGCGGCTGACACCGCTCTGCCCCCGGTCACGGCCGTGCGGCCTGCGGTTCGGGGGCGGGCGCCGCCGGCGTGGTCGTGGTCCGCGTCGATGTGGGCCGCGGCTCCACGAGCGGCGGCAGAGGGATCGCCTTCAGCCGGGAGCGGGCGATCTTGCCGGTGACCGTGGTCGGCAGCGCGTCGACGATCACCAGTTGCTCGGGCAGCTTGTACGTGGCCAGCCCCTTGGCCGAGAGATGGGCGGTCACCTCCCCCAGGGTCAGCTCCCCGGCGCCCTCACGGAGCGCGGCCACCAGACAGGAGCGCTGGCCCAGGCGCGGATCCGGGCGCCCGAGCACCGCGTGCTGCGCCAGTTGCGGAAGATCGTCGAGCAGCTCCTCCACCTCCAGCGCGCTGAACTTCAGCCCGCCCCGGTTGATCCGTTCGTCGGCGCGCCCCCGGTAGCCGACCGAGCCGTCCGGGTTCAGTACCGCCAGGTCTCCGGAGCGGAGCCAGCCGTCGCCGGTGAGCGCGGCCCGGGTCAGCTCCGGGGCGCCGTGGTATCCGTGGAACATGTACGGGCTGCGGTACTGCAACGCACCGGTCCGGCCCGGCGCGGCGGGGACGCCGTCCCGGTCCACCACCCTGACCTCCGCGCCGGACACCGGCCGCCCGATGGTGGACGCGGCCTCGGGCGGATCGCCGGGCCGGGTGCAGGTGCCCGCCCCGATCTCCGTCATCCCCCACTGCACGACGAGGCGAGCGCCCAGCGTGCGCCGTACGTCGTCGGCCAGCTCGCGGGGCACGGGTGCCCCGCCGGTGCGCACCTCCCGCAGTCCGGCCGGGGCGCCGGTCTCCGGCGTCCGCTCCTTCAGCACGGCCAGCACGTCGCGCAGTTGGGCCGGCACCGCGAACGCGGCGGTCGCCGAAGCGGCGCGCAGCGCCTCCAGGAACCGCCGTGCGTCCCACCCGTCGAAGAGGCCGACGCGACCACCGGTGACCAGCGCCAAGTGCACGGAGAGCAGCCCGAAGGCATGGCTGAGGGGGCTCGCGGAGACGATCGTGTCCGTCGCGCCGAGGCCGCCGTCCCGCGCCACGGCTGCCGCGTTGCCGAGCAGCCCCGTGTGGCTGTGCACACAGAGTTTGGGCCTCCGGGACGTGGTCCCGGAGGAGGCGAGCAGCATCAGCGGCGCGTCCGGGTCCTGTGGCCGGTCCGCCGGCGCCCCGACCGGGTCCGGTGCCCCGTCCAGCAACTCGGCCGGGTCCAGGAGCCCGGCCGTCCCCGGCCGTGGGCCGCCGGTGTCCGCGAAGGCCCCGGAGGAGACCCAGACGTGCCGCAGGGACGGGCAGTGTGCGCGCAGCTCCACCATGTCGCCCACGCGGTCCCGGCCCCGGTGGGTACCGCTTGCCACCAGCGCGACGGCCCCGGACTGCTCGACCAGCGACCGCACCTCGTGCACCCCGTAGTTCACGTGCAGCGGGAGCAGCAGCACGCCCAGCCGGGCGGTGGCCGCGTGCAGCACCACCCACTCCCAGCAGTTGGGCAGTTGGGCCGCCAGGACCTCACCGGCCCGCAGCCCCCGCCGGGCCAGCGCCCCGGCGGTGCGCTCGGCCTGGAACCGGCAGTCGCCCCAGGTTCGCCACCGGGTTCCGTCCCACACGGCAGGTCCCGTGCCAAGGGCCGCGGCACGCTCCAGGGCTTCGGTGAACGTCATGGGCATTGTCGTCGATTCTGGGCGGGGAGTGCTCACGAGGATCCTCCGTCTACGGCAGAACGAACATGCGCCGGCTGGCCGACACGGATTCTGGGCCGTGGGCTGAGGAATCGTCCAGGGAATCCCTCATAAATATTTATGATCCTGGCCGCCCGGCGAGATCGATAAGCAACCCTTATTCCGTGATCGATGGCCGGTGTCAGCCCCGGTTTCGCTACGGTTTTAGCGCGTCCCTTCGGAACGGCCGATCCTTCGCATCGGCTTGACCGAACCATGCGCCGGCGTCTCGCGCAGGGGCGCCTTGCTGCACTCTCGCGTCCCTGCCTGCACTCCTTCGGGATCTGGCCGGTAAGGAATTTTGATGGAGACGGACCAGAAATGCCCTTCGGATCTCCGGTGCATTCGATCACCGCACACCCGTTCGGTGAAGCCGATGGATGCAATCGCCAAGACCGAAACATCGCGTTTCCCCAGCACATCCGCCTCTTTCCGGGGCGGGCTCATTTCCGGTCAGGCATTTCTTGATTGCGCGGCCACAGACGGGCTTGCTGAGACCGAGAGAACGGCCTAAGAATGTCGGCGGCCCCGACACAGGAGGTATCGATGTCCGTTGCCCAGCCTTCCGGTAAAGCAAATGAACGCATGCGGTCCGTCGAGGGGATTTCCGAGGAAAGCGCCTTCTCCGGTGCCGACCTGCGGCGTCTGGCCGACACCGTCCGCGATGCCCGTTCCGCCTGGACGGCCTCGGCTTCGTCACTTCTCGCTCAGGTGGAGACCGGCGGCGATGCCACCTTTCTGACCGAACAGCACTGCGTGTTCGACCACTGTGCCGTGCTGTTGTTCCCGCGCACCCTCACCGCAGGCCTGCACCACCTGCACCAGCGTGGCCTCGCGCCCCTGCCCACCGTGCCGAGCACGGTGGTCCGCCGGCGCCTGAGTGAGCGTTACGGCCTCGACCCGGCCGAAGCGAGCGTCCACATCGCTCGCATCCGGCCGGAGTTGCCGGACGGGCGGCGGCACGCGTCGGTCGAGGTGTTCCTCTTTCCCCGCGATTCCGCGGCCTTCGACCCCGTCATCGAGAAGTCCGAGGTCACGCACGACTTCGAGCAGCACACCGCCTTCGTGTGCGAGAACCCGAGCGTCCCCGTGCTCGACGGCCTCGTCACCGCCTGGCGCACCGAGGCCGGGCTGCTGTGGGAGGGCGGCGGCTACAACCCCCATGAGGGCCCGCACGGATCGACGGTCATGTACTTCGTACGCGACCACGCCTGGCCCGCCCGGCGCCGCCGGTTCGAACTGCACTGCGCGGGCGACCTCAGGGAGTTCATCGCCCGCACTCCACAGGACACCGAAGCAGTCCGCCACGCCTACACCGCGTGGCGCCGCACCGAGCATGTAACGCACCTCTGAGACCTGCCGGGAAGCCCGGCCGGTCCAGCTCCGCGTCCTCATTCCTCACGTCCTCAGGAGCACTCCGTGTTGCGGAACGACACTCTGACCGCCAGGAATCTCGCCCTCACCCCCGAACTGCACACCTACCTCCTCGACCAGGGCCGGATGACACCCGACCCGGTCCTCGCCGAGCTGATCGAGCACACGCACAAGGCGATACCCGACCAGGCACACATGACGGTCGCGCCCGAGGAGGGCGCCCTGCTGACCTTCCTGGTACGGCTGCTCGGCGCCCGCGACATCGTCGAGGTGGGCACCTTCACCGGGTACTCCTCGCTCTGCCTGGCCCGCGGCCTGCCGTCCGGCGGCTCGCTGATCACCTGTGACATCTCCGCCGAATGGACGGCCCTGGCACGCGACTTCTGGGCCCGGGCCGGCGTGGCCGACCGCATCGAACTCCGGCTGGGCAACGCGCTGGAGACCCTGCGCGCCCTGCCCGCCGAACCGCACCTGGACCTCGCGTTCATCGACGCGGACAAGCCGGGCTACATCGGCTACTGGGAAGAGCTGGTTCCGCGTCTGCGGCCCGGCGCGCTCCTGCTGGTCGACAACACGCTCTTCAACGGCGAGGTGATCGACGACAAGCCCGCGCCGAAGCCTGCCGCCGTCCGGGCGTTCAACGAGCACGCCCGCCAGGACGACCGCGTACAGCTGGTCATGCTGCCGCTCGCCGACGGCCTGACGATGGCCCGCCGGCTGCCGCCCGGCGAGTCGCCGGTCTGAGGGCGCACCGCACATGCCGACGACTCCCCCGCCCTCAGCTCCGCCCGCCAGGAGGCCATACGTGAGCACCATGACCGGAGTCGGCTACCCGCTGCCCTCGCTCGGGGCCGAGGGCCCGTTCGTGGACCTCGACGAAAAGTATCCCTGGGACCTGAGCACGGCCGAGCAGCAGCCGGTCTGGGGCGACCCGGTACAGGCCGCGGCCGTGCGCGCCGAGCTGGCCCAGCTGCCCGGTCTGGTCACCTGGGAGGAGATCCGCCTGCTGCGGACCCTGCTCGCCGAGGCCGCGGCCGGCCAGTACCTGGTGATCCAGGCGGGCGACTGCGCCGAGGACCCGGCGGAGTGCGAACCGTGGGCGGTCATGCGCAAGGCCGGTCTGATCGACGCGCTGGCCGGGGTGATGGTGGCCGGCACCGGCAAGCCGGTCGTACGCATCGGCCGCATCGCCGGGCAGTTCGCCAAGCCCCGCAGCGCCACCACAGAGACCGTCGACGGTATCGAACTGCCCGTCTACCGGGGGCACCTGGTCAACGGCCCCGAACCCACCCCCACCGCCCGGCGGGCCGATCCGACGCGCATGCTGGACTGCTATCACGCGGCGTTCCGCGCCGTCACCTACCTGCGCCAGCGCACCAGCGCCTGGATGCCGCCCACCGGCGCCCCGGTGTGGACGAGCCACGAGGCACTCGTCTTCGACTACGAACTGCCCCTGCTGCGGCGCACCGTCACGGGCGACACCCTGCTGGCCTCCACCCATCTGCCGTGGATCGGTGAGCGGACCCGGCAGCCCGACGGCCCGCACGCCATGATGCTGGCCGAGGTGGCCAACCCCGTGGCGTGCAAGATCGGACCCACGACACAGCCGACCGAACTGCTCGCCCTGTGCGCCCGCCTCGACCCGGACCACGAGCTCGGCCGCCTCACCCTCATCGCCCGCATGGGTGCCGAGACGGTCACCACCGCGCTGCCGCCGCTCGTCACCGCCGTACGGGAGGCCGGTCACCGCGTCGTGTGGCTGAGCGACCCCATGCACGGCAACACCGCTACCTCGCCCGGCGGTACGAAGGTCCGCCCGGTGACCGCGATCGTCGCCGAGGTCCGCGGCTTCCTGAAGGCGGTCACCGAGGCCGGCGGCATCCCCGCCGGCCTGCACCTGGAGACCACCCCGCACGACGTCACCGAATGCGTCTGGGGCGACGACCTCTCGGAGGTGGACACCGTCAGCGGCGCCCGCGGCCCCTCCCGCCCCTCGTCCTCCCACTGCGACCCGCGCCTCAACCCGGCGCAGGCCGTCGAAGTGGCCCGCGTGTGGGCGAACCCGCCCGCATGAACCCGGCACCCGCGGCAGGCGCGGCGTCCCGCCGCGCACATCCCACGCGTGCCGTCCGCCAAGGAAAGGAACACACCATGACCGAGACCGTCATCCGCGCCGAGGACGGCGCGGCCTTCATGATCAATGTCTTCGACGTCGCCCCGGAGAACCAGAAGGAACTCGCCGAGGTCATGAGCGAGTGCGCCGACAAGTACATCCGGCACCACACGGGATGCCTCTCGGTGAACCTCCTCACCAGCAACGACGGCAAGCGGCTCCTCTACATCGCGCAGTGGCGCAGCAAGGCCGACATCAAGGCGGCGCTGGGCGACCCCGACATCCAGGCCGCCCGGGAACGCGCGGCGGAGCTGGCCAAGCCCGACCCGCACGCCTACACCGTGTACGCGCTGCACCACCCGGAGAGCTGAGGCGGCGGGGCCCTCAGCCGGGGTACCCACGCGGTCCGGTCCCGACCGGGATGACCCTGCCCTGCCGTGATCCGAACGAGTGGCCCCGGCGGCCGTGTCCCCGCCGCCCGTCCACGCGGGCCGCCGCCCGTGCCCACGCCCGGCGGCCCGCGTGCGGCGGCGCCACGGATCCGGCGTCCCCACCGGGCGCCCCCTGCGCCGCCCCGCCCCACCCCGTCCGAGCCGGTAGCCGCCGCAACCCGAGGGAGCACTGTGCCCCGTCGTCTGTTCACCTCCGAGTCCGTGACCGAGGGCCACCCCGACAAGATCGCCGACCAGATCAGCGACACCATCCTCGACGCACTGCTCCGGAGCGACCCGGCCTCCCGGGTCGCCGTGGAGACCCTGATCACCACCGGCCAGGTCCACGTGGCCGGCGAGGTCACGACCACGGCATACGCGCCGATCGCGCAACTGGTCCGCGACACGATCCTCGGAATCGGCTACGACTCGTCCACGAAGGGCTTCGACGGCGCCTCGTGCGGGGTCTCGGTCTCCATCGGAGCGCAGTCGCCCGACATCGCCCTCGGCGTCGACACGAAGGACGGACCCGCCGACGCCCTGGACGGCCAGGGCGCGGGTGACCAGGGCCTGATGTTCGGCTACGCGTGCGACGAGACACCCCAGCTGATGCCGCTGCCCATCCAGCTCGCCCACCGGCTGGCGGACAGACTGACCCGGGTCCGCAAGGACGGCACCGTGCCCTACCTGCGGCCCGACGGCAAGACGCAGGTCACCATCGAATACCAGGAGGACCGCCCGATCCGGCTCGACACCGTCGTCGTCTCCAGCCAGCACGCGGCCGGGGTCGATCTCGGCGGACTCCTCGCTCCCGACGTACGGCGCCATGTCGTCGAACCGGTCCTCGCCGAACTGGCCGCCCAGGGAACCAAGCTGGACACCGACGACTACCGGCTGCTGGTCAACCCGACCGGACGCTTCGAGATCGGCGGCCCGATGGGAGACGCCGGCCTGACCGGCCGCAAGATCATCATCGACACGTACGGCGGCATGGCCCGCCACGGCGGCGGCGCCTTCTCCGGCAAGGACCCCTCGAAGGTGGACCGTTCGGCGGCCTACGCCATGCGCTGGGTCGCCAAGAACGTCGTCGCCGCCAAACTCGCCACACGCTGCGAGGTACAGGTCGCCTACGCGATCGGCAGGGCCGAACCGGTAGGGCTCTTCGTCGAGACCTTCGGCACGGCCACCCTGGACGACGACCGGATCGGCGCCGCCATCGGTGACGTCTTCGACCTGCGCCCGGCCGCGATCATCCGGGACCTCGACCTGCTGCGCCCCCTCTACGCGCAGACGGCCGCGTACGGGCACTTCGGCCGTGAGCTGCCCGGTTTCACCTGGGAACGGACGGACCGGGCCGACGCGCTGCGCACGGCTGCGGGGCTGTGACATGCGAATCGCCGTCACCGGCTCCATCGCCACCGACCATCTGATGGTCTTCCCCGGGCATTTCGAGGAGCAACTCCTGGCCGCCCAACTCGACCATGTCTCGCTGTCGTTCCTCGTCGACACCCTCGACATCCGGCAGGGCGGCGTGGGTGCGAACATCGCGTACGGTCTCGCTCGCCTGGGCCACCACCCGCTCCTGGTGGGCGCCGTGGGACGGGACTTCGCCGCACACCACGCCCATCTCGCCTCCCTCGGTGTCGACATGGGGGCGGTCCGGGTGTCCCCCACCCTCCACACCGCACGCTTCATCTGCACCACCGACGCCTCGGGCAACCAGCTCGCCTCGTTCTACGCCGGCGCCATGGCCGAGGCCTCGGCCACCGACCTCACCGACCTCCTGCGCGACGACGACGCCGGCATCGACTTCGTCCACATCGGCGCCGACGACCCCGCCGCGATGTCCCGCCACACGCGGGCCTGCCGCACGCTCGGCATGCCGTTCGCCGCCGACCCCTCGCAGCAACTGGCCCGCCTGGACGGCCCCACGGTCCGCGAACTCGTCGACGGCGCGGCGCTGTTGTTCACCAACGCCTACGAACGGGCGCTACTGCTCGACAGGACCGGCTGGCGCGAGCAGGACGTCCTGGCCCGCGTCGGCACGTGGATCACCACCCGGGGAGCCAAGGGCAGCCTCATCGAACGCCGCGGCGAGCCCGTCGTCGAGGTCGACGCCGTGACCACCGCCGAGGCCGTGGACCCCACGGGTGTCGGTGACGCGTTCCGCGCCGGGTACCTGTCCGCGACCGGCCACGGCCACGACGCGGTCGGCGCGGCCCGCGCCGGATCCGCCCTGGCCACCCTCGCCCTGCGGCACGTCGGACCGCAGACGTACGAGCCGGATACCGCTCTGCTGGAGGAATCGCTGACCGCGGCCTATGGCCCCGGTGCCGCCGCCCTGATGACAGGAGCACCGCGATGACCGCCGCGCCGGCCGTCGCCCGCCCGTCCGCGCGCGCCTCACTCGGGGCCCGGCCGTCCGTGGCCGAGGTCCTGGCGGCGGGGGCGCGCTCGTACTCCTTCGAGTTCTTCCCACCCCGCACGGAGAAGGGGGAGCGCCTCCTGTGGGAGGCCGTACGCCGCATCGAGGCGGTGCGCCCCGCGTTCGTCTCGGTCACCTACGGCGCGGGCGGCTCCTCTCGCGCCCGTACCGTTCATCTCACCCGGCGGATCGCGGAGGAGACCACTCTGCGGCCGGTCGCCCACCTCACCGCCGTCGGCCACTCCGTCGCCGAACTCCGCAGGATCATCGGCGGTTACGCCGACGCGGGCATCCAGGACATCCTCGCCCTGCGAGGCGACCCGCCCGGCGACCCGCGGGGCACCTGGACACCGCACCCGCGAGGGCTCCGGCACGCCGCCGACCTGGTGCGGCTGATCCGTACCTGCGGCGACTTCTCCGTCGGAGTGGCCGCCTTCCCCGAGCGCCACCCGCGCTCCGTCGGCTGGGACGACGACATCCGCCACTTCGCCGCGAAGTGCCGGGCCGGCGCCGATTACGCCCTCACCCAGATGTTCTTCCGCGCCGAGGACTACTTCCGCCTGCGCGACCGTCTCCGGGCCGCGGGCTGCGACACCCCGGTCATCCCCGCGATCATGCCCGCCACCGATGTACGGCAGATCCGCCGGTTCGCCGAACTCAGCGACGCCACGTTCCCCGACGACCTCGCCGCCCGACTGGACGCGGCCCGCAACGATCCCGCCCTGTCCCACCGCACAGGGGTGGAACACGCCACCGCCCTCGCGCAGAGCCTCCTGGACGCGGACGCCCCCGGGCTGCACTACATCACCCTCAACCACTCCACGGCCGCCCTGGACATCCACCGCCAACTGAGCCTGCCCGCCCCGCCGGAGGCCCTGGACGCGGCGCTTCCGGTACCGTCCTGATTCGCCGGGGCCGAGTGAGCGGTGTGCGAGTGAGATCGCCGACGGCTCCTGCCTGCCCTGCACCGGCCCCGTTCGGACGCCACCTCGCACAGACCCCGGAAACGCCAAGATCCCGCCCGATCAATCAGATCGGACGGGATCTTGTGAACTCTTCCTGAGCTAACTCAAGAACAGTCGCTGCGGTGGACCTGTGGGGATTTGAACCCCAGACCCCCTCGATGCGAACGAGGTGCGCTACCAGACTGCGCCACAGGCCCTTGCAACGAGTGAAACTTTAGCACCCTCACCGGGGTGCTCGGAAATCCGTTCCGCGCTGGTCAGCCGAGTCGGTGTCGCGGCGCGGGCGGACGTCTCACTCGTTGGCCGCCCGGGGGCGGTCGTCCTCGTCGTACTGGTCGAAGAGGGGGGTCCGGCCCCGGTCGCGGGAGCGGCGGGACTGGTTGGTGCGCTGGCGTGGTGCCGGGTCCACGGGGGGCGCGGCGGGCGGCTGGGTGGGCTCCGCGGTGCTGGAGCGGGCCGCGCTCCAGGTCTCCGGGTTGCCGACCTCGACGCCGCCCGTGGCGCGCGGGGCGACCGGGGCGGTGACGTAGGTCGGCAGCGGGACCGGGACCGGCTCCCAGCTGTCGCCCTGGACCCGGCCGCGTTCGCGCTGCTGGTCCACCCACTCCGCGTGGTCCGTCTGCTCGACCAGGGCGCGGCGGCCGGCCTCCTGCGGGGAGACCGTGGGGGTGGGCTCGGGGACCGGGTGGCGCGCCTCGGGGTCCTCGTCGGACTCCGCGGGGGCCGTCGTGGCGGGCTGGTGCCTGCGCGGGCGGTTCTCGCGGAGCCGCTGTGCCGCCACCTCGGCCCGTCGCCGGTCCATGGTGAAGGCGAACCTGCGCCGCTCCTGGGCGCGCAGATGCACGATGTACGTGCTCAGCAGCACCGCCGGAACCGCGGGGGCCCAGAGGAAGCCGAGGCCGCCGACCGCCGCCACGACCGCGCCGAGCGTGAAGGCGAGGAAGAGGACGACGGTGGTGCGCCGACGGCGTGCGAGGACCTGCGTGCGCTGCGCACGCCGGGCCCGTTCCGCGTCGATCCCGCCGGGGCGTGAACGCGGGCGCCGGTCGGGTGCGGGGTCGGAGGGGGGTTCCGGCCGTTCCCGGGCCGGGGGCTCCTTCGGTGCGCGCTCCGGCATCCGGGCCGGGTCGTGCACCCGGGCCTCGGTGTGCGCCGGAGGCGCGGAGAAGTTCCGGACGTCGACGGAATCCATTCGATCCGTGCTCACGTCCGGCTCGGCGTCGGGCGCCGCCTCATCGTCGGTGCGCTCCAGGCCCTTGGCATACCGCCGCTCCATGGCCGCCCGTCCGGACAGCAGCCGGATGGCGGTACTGAAGCGTTCCGTCGGACGGGCTTCGTTGAGCTCGTCCTGCCTGCGGAGCCACATCGGCACCAAGTAGGCGGCCCAGGCCCCGACGATGACTGCGTAGATGAGGCCGCTGCTGCTCACATCTCACACCGTAGAGGGGTTTGCCTGGAGGCATCCGCCAATTGGCCCGGTGTGTCGCGCGATCCGGCTGATATCACGGACTTTTTTTGTGATTGTTCGGATCAGCAGTCGGCGTTTGCCTGTCCGTTAGCAGTCAAACACCGATCAATTTCGAACACATATTTCATTTAGTGTGATGTTCAGGGTGCTCCGGCCGGGCCCGCTGCCACCTCCGGAGCAGCCCGTCGGGCACCTCCTCCACGGTGAGCGCGTAGATCAGGTGGTCCCGCCAGGCCCCGTCGATGTGCAGATAGCGGGGCCGGATCCCTTCCTCGCGGAATCCGAGTTTCGCCACCACCCGTCGGCTGGGCGCGTTCTCCGGGCGAATGCACACCTCGATCCGGTGCAGTCCGACCGAGCGGAAACAATGGTCGACGGCGAGGGCGACCGCGGTCGGCATCACCCCGCGGCCCGCCACCTCCTGGTCGACCCAGTAGCCGACATGGCCCGAGCACATCGAGCCCCAGGTGATCCCGGCGACGGTCAGCTGACCGACCAGCCGGCCCCGGTACTCGATGGCGAAGGGCAGCATCCGGCCCGCGTTGGCCTCGGCCCGCAGATGGCGGATCATCTGCCGGTACGTGGGGCGCTGGGCCACCGGACCACCGGGGGCGGGCGGCGGCACGGTCGCCTCCCAGGGGCGCAGCCAGTCCCGGTTGCGCCGGTTGACCTCGCGCCACACGGCCTGGTCGCGCAGCTTTATCGGCCGGAGGGTGACGTCGCCGTCCACCAGGGTCACCGGCCAGGTCGGGACGTTCAGCTCGGGCTCCCGGGTCGGGGGTGATCGCCACCGCGGAGCTGGTCGACGGCGTGCACCAGGATGCGGGCCAGGACGGCGAGCCCGTCGCGCACCCCGCCGGTGGAGCCGGGCAGATTGACGACGAGGGTGCGGCCGGCCACACCCGCCACCCCGCGTGAGAGGGCGGCCGCGGGGACCTTGTCCCGGCCCTCCGCGCGGATCGCCTCGGCGATGCCGGGGACCTCCCGGTCCAGGACGTTGAGGGTGGCCTCGGGGGTGCCGTCGGTGGGCGAGATGCCCGTACCGCCGGTGGTGACGATGACGTCGTACGCGGCGGCCACCCCGTCCCGCAGCGCCCGCTCGACCGGTTCTCCGTCCGGGACGACGCGCGGCCCGTCGACGGTGAAGCCGAGCCCGGCCAGCGCCTCGGCGATCAGCGGGCCGCCCTTGTCCTCGTAGACTCCGGCGGCGGCGCGGTTCGATGCGGTCACCACGAGGGCGCGGTAGCCGGTGGAATCCCTCACCGGGGCGCTCACGCGTCCGCCCCGGCCCGCGCGGTGCGCCGGTAGTCGCCGGACTTGCCGCCCGACTTCGCCTCGACCCGGATGTCGGTGATGACCGCGGCCTTGTCGACCGCCTTGATCATGTCGACGACGGTGAGCGCGGCGACCGACACCGCGGTCAGGGCCTCCATCTCCACGCCCGTGCGGTCCGTGGTCTTCACCGTGGCGAGGATCTCCACCGCGTCGTCGGCCACGCTCAGGTCGACCTCGACGCCGGAGACGGCGAGCGGGTGGCAGAGCGGGATCAGGTCGGGGGTGCGCTTGGCCCCCATGATCCCGGCGATGCGCGCGGTGGCGAGGGCGTCGCCCTTGGGGACCCCTTCGCCCCGGAGCAGTTCGATGACACGCGGCGAGACGAGGACCCGGCCGCTGGCACGGGCGACGCGCGCGGTGACGTCCTTCTCGGAGACGTCGACCATGCGGGCGGCGCCCGCCTCGTCGATATGCGTCAGCCTGTTCTGCGTACTCAACTAACTCCGCCTAGCGGTAGGGCGCCGGTTGCCCCTGGGCCGCACCGGGGTGCGGGCCCGGGGTCCGGGGGGTGTCCCCCGGAAGGCACAGCGGCAGATACCGTACCGCCACCCGGCGCCCGTCAGCGGATCAGGATCACCTCGACGTCCGTGCCGGGCTCGGCGGAGGTGACGTCCTCGGGCAGCACGATCAGCGCGTCCGCCTGGGCGAGAGCGGCGATCAGGTGCGATCCGGAGCCGCCCACGGGCGTGGCGGTGCCCGCCTCCGCGTCGTACGTCCCGCGCAGGAACTGCCGTCGGCCGGCAGGCGAGGACAGTGCCTTGTCGCAGGCCAGGGTGGCCCTGACGGTGGGGCGGTTCACGTCCTGAAGGCCCATCAGGGTGCGGATCGCGGGCCGTACGAACAGTTCGAAGGAGACGTAACTGGAGACCGGGTTGCCGGGCAGCGCCAGCAGTGGGGTGTGGTCGGGGCCGATGGAGCCGAAGCCCTGCGGCTTGCCGGGCTGCATGGCGAGCTTGCGGAAGTCGATGCCGCTCCCGGGCTCGTCCTCGTCGCCCACCGAGGACAGGGCCTCCTTGACCACGTCGTACGCGCCGACGCTGACGCCACCGGTGGTGACGACGACGTCGGCACGGATCAGCTGGTCCTCGATCGTGGCGCGCAGCGTCTCTGCGTCGTCGGTGACGGCACCGACCCGGTAGGCGATGGCTCCGGCGTCGCGCGCGGCGGCCGTCAGCGCGAAGCTGTTGGAGTCGTAGATCTGGCCGCCGGTCAGTTCCTCGCCGGGCTGGACCAGTTCGCTGCCGGTGGAGATGACGACGACGCGCGGCCGGGGCCGCACCTTCACCGTCGAGCGGCCGATCGCCGCGAGCAGCCCGATCTGCGGCGGCCCGACCACCGAACCGGCGCGCAGCGCCAGATCGCCCGGCCGGACGTCGCTGCCGCGGTCCCTGACATGGGCGCGGGCCTCGACCGGGCGGTGGACGCGGACCTCGCCGCCCGCGCCCTCCGGGGCGTCGCTGTGGGCGCGCATCTCGGCGGCGGGGCCCTCACCCGTGCCGCCGTCGGTCCACTCGACCGGGATCACGGCCTCCGCACCGGCCGGCAGCGGGGCGCCGGTCATGACGCGGGCGGCCTCGCCCGGCCCCACCCGCTGGTCGCCGAGGAGTCCGGCGTCGCCCGCCGCGACGTCACCGATGACGGTGAGGACCGCGGGGAACTCCTCGGTGGCACCCTCCACATCGGCGACGCGGACCGCGTAACCGTCCATCGAGCTGTTGTCGAAGGGGGGCAGGGCGATCTCCACCACGACGTCCTCGACCAGGACGCAGCCCTGTGCGTCGTGCAGTTGCAGCTCGATGGGTTCGAGCGGCTTCACCGCGGCGAGGATGTCTTCCAGGTGCTCGTCCACCGACCAGATCGTGCTGCTCAAGGTCTTACATCTCCTCGGTGACGTAACTGCGGAGCCAGGTCCGGAACTCCGGTCCCAGATCTTCACGTTCGCACGCGAGTCTGACAATGGCACGGAGGTAGTCGCTCCGGTCACCGGTGTCGTAGCGGCGGCCCTTGAAGACGACGCCGTGCACCGGGCCGCCGGTCTTCTCGTCCTCGGCCAGCAGTTGCAGGGCGTCGGTCAGCTGGATCTCGTCACCGCGGCCGGGCTCGGTCCGGCGCAGTATCTCGAAGACCGCGGGGTCCAGGACGTAGCGGCCGATGATGGCGAGGTTGCTGGGCGCGTCGGCCGGCTCCGGCTTCTCGACCAGGCCGGTGATCCGCATCACATCGCCCTCGGCGGTGGGCTCGACGGCCACGCAGCCGTACTGGTGGATCATCTCGCGCGGGACCTCCATGAGCGCGACGACGCTGCCGCCCTCGCGCTCCTGGATCTCCACCATGCGGGCCAGCAGCGGGTCGCGCGGGTCGATCAGGTCGTCGCCGAGGAGCACGGCGAACGGCTGGTCACCGACGTGCGGCGCCGCACACAGGACCGCGTGCCCGAGGCCGCGCGGGTCGCCCTGGCGGACGTAGTGCATGGTGGCGAGGTCGCTCGACTCCTGGACTCTGCGCAGCCGTTCGGCGTCGCCCTTACGGGTGAGCGCGGACTCCAGCTCGTAATTGCGGTCGAAGTGGTCCTCCAGGGGACGCTTGTTGCGACCGGTGATCATCAGTACGTCGGAGAGTCCGGCGGCCACCGCCTCCTCGACGACGTACTGGATGGCAGGCTTGTCGACGACAGGCAGCATCTCTTTGGGAGTGGCTTTGGTGGCCGGCAGGAAGCGGGTACCGAGGCCCGCCGCCGGAATGACAGCCTTGCTGATCCTGGGGTTCGACTGAGTCATGCGCAGAACCTTAACCGGCGTACATGGGCGGAAGATGAGTCTCCGGTTAACTTTGTACTCATATATGCCAGTACGAGAGATCTGTGGGTGCCCCGTTGAACGACGACATGTCCGCAAAGGCGCTGCTGCGGCGTGAACTGCTCGCCGCACGACGCCTCCTGACCGGGGAAGACGTCGAACGGGCCGCCGCGGTTCTGGCCCGTCGCGCACTCGCTCTCCCCGAGCTCTCCGGGGCCCGTACCGTCGCCGCGTACGTCTCGGTGGGGCGCGAACCGGGCACCCGCGCCCTGCTGGACGCGCTGCGCGCACGGGGCGTCCGGGTGCTGCTCCCGGTGCTCCTGCCGGACAACGACCTGGACTGGGCGCCGTACGAGGGCGCCGGGAGTCTCGCGCAGGCCGGTCGCGGACTGCTGGAGCCGGACGGGGAGCGGCTCGGACCCGACGCCGTCCTGGACGCCGACGCGGTGCTGCTGCCGGGCCTCGCGGTGGACGGGCGCGGGATGCGGCTCGGCCGCGGCGGCGGCAGCTACGACCGGGTGCTGGCCCGGCTCTCCGCGGCCGGGGCGCACCCGGCGCTGATCGTCCTGCTGTACGACGGCGAGGTGGCCGCACGGGTCCCGGAGGAACCGCACGACCACCCCGTGGACGCGGTGGTGACGCCGACGGGCTCGCGGCGCTTCGGCGACGGCTGACGAACCACGGGCCCGCCCCTGGCACTCCAGGAGCGGGCCCGTACCCACGGCTTGAGGGGCGGCGCGCCCCCTACGGCTTCAGGGTCAGCGTGTCCTTCGTCGCCCCGGCCACGGCGTTCGTCCCGTAGGACCAGTCGAGCAGCTCACCGTTGACCCACTTGTCCGTCTGGTCGGTGTAGTGCGCGCTGAACGCGTGCCCGGAGGCGCCGGTGAGGTTGATCCAGCGGGACTTGTCCCAGTCCCCCACGTTGACGACCATCCGCATGGACGGAACCCAGACGACCTCGTAGCCGCCGGCCGCGTTCCAGCCGGTGGCGTCCACCGCGGCCTCGCCGCCGCCGAGGTTCCACGGTCCGCGGTTGAGCGCCCGCTGGAGCAGTCCGGGCCCTTCCGTACCGAGGGTCTGGTTCTTCAGGGTCAGCTGGTGCAGCCGGCCCCAGTTCCAGGTGGTGATGTCCTTGCCGAGCTTGGCCGTCAGCTCCCAGCGGGCGTCCTCCATGGCGCGGGCGAAGAGCTCCTCACGGTTGGCGGTCGCCTTGTCCTTGCGGTTCGCCGGGGCCTTCCACCAGTCGCTGTCCGGCTTGTCCATGAGGTTCTCGACGACCTGGTACCAGCGGTCACCGCCGTCCGGCTGCGCCGAGTCGGGGGCGCGCTGGCCGCATTCGCGTACCAGCCTGTCCTGCTCGTCGACCGGGCCGGAGCTCTTGGCCGGGGGGACGTTCAGGCACTCACCCTTGACCCGCATTTCCTTGGGCAGCTTGTCGCCGAAGGCCAGCTTGAGGATGTTGCGCCAGACGGCGTTGAAGTACGCGGCCGCCGCAGAGTCGGACTCCTGGGTGTAGTCCCAGCCCTCCAGCAGCTTCTGCGCCTCCCGGACGTCCTTGTCCGAGATGTTGATCTTCATCAGCTCGGGCACCAGCAGCGTGGCGATCTCGCTGGTGTTGTCCATCTGCATCTTCTGCATGTCATCGGTCGAGATCTTCCCGCCGCCCTTGATCTTCGACTGGATGAGGTCGTTGATCCGCTGGCTGCGGCTGCCGTAGCCCCAGTCCTTGGTGAGCATGTACGGGTACTTTTCCTCGTCGATGACCGCCTGGTTGGCGGTGACGATGTACCCGCGCTTCGGGTCGTACTCGTACGGCAGCTCGTCGAACGGGATCGGGTCCTTCTTCCAGCCGTACGCCGAGGACCAGCCGGGGCTGGGCATCGTGCCGTCGCCGGACTTGCGCTGCGGGATCTTCCCCGGCGCCTGGTAGCCGATGTGGCCCTTGGTGTCGGCGTAGATGAGGTTCTGCGAGGGAACCTCGAAGTGCTCGGCCGCCGCGCGGAAGGTCGTGAAGTCCTTGGCACGGTTGAGCTCGAAGACGGCGTCCATGGACTTGCCGGGCTCCAGCGCGGTCCACTTCAGCGCCACCCCGTAGCCGTCCGCACGGTCCGGGGCCGCGTTGGTGACCGGCGCCTTCTGGCCGACCTTCTCCAGCTCGCTGCTGCGGTCGGAGACCAGCGGACCGTTGTTGGTCTCACGGACGGTGATGTGCCGGTCCTTGCCGCCCGCGACCTTGATGGTCTCCTCGCGGGTGGCGAAGGGCTTCATCTTGCCGTCGTACTGGTAGCCGTCCGACGAGACCTTCTCCAGGAAGAGGTCGGTGACGTCCGCGCCCAGGTTGGTGAAGCCCCAGGCGATGTTCTGGTTGTGGCCGATTATCACGCCCGGCATCCCGGAGAACGTGTAGCCGGCGGCGTCGTACTTGCAGGTCGCGGAGACCGTGCGGCAGTGCAGCCCCATCTGGTACCAGAGCGAGGGCAGCTGCGGCGCCAGGTGCGGGTCGTTGGCGAGCAGCGGCTTGTCGGTCGTCGTGTACTTGCCCGAGACCACCCAGGAGTTCGACCCGATGCCGGTGCCGTTCGGGCCCAGCAGCGAGGGGATCTTGTCGAGGGTGTCGGAGAGCGCGCCGAGCTGGGTGTTGAGCCCCTCGGTGGCGCCCTGCGCGGTCGACGAGCCGAGGCCGTCGGACGGCGCCGCCTGCGGGTCGAACTTCCCGGTGACCGGGGAGATCGCGCCCTCGGCGACGATCGGCTTGTGCTTGTCGTACGGGTACGGCGGGTACAGGTCCTCGATCTGCTTCGCGTCGAGCCTGCTGGTCATCAGCGAGCGGTCGATCTCGTCCTGCATGTTGCCGCGGAGGTCCCAGGCCATGGCCTTCAGCCAGGCGACCGAGTCGACCGGGGTCCACTCCGTGGGCTTGTAGTCGTTGGTGAGGCCCAGCGCCGCGTACTCGACGGAGATGTCCTTGCCGTCGCGGCCCTTGAGGTAGGCGTTCACCCCGTCCGCGTACGACTGGAGGTTCTTCTTCGTCTCCGCGGACAGGACGTGGTCGTACTCCTCCTGTGCGACCTTGCGCCAGCCCAGCGTGCGCAGGAAGGAGTCCGTCTCGACCTGGCCGGACCCGAACATCTCGGAGAGCCGGCCGGCCGTCATGTGGCGGCGGACGTCCATCTCCCAGAAGCGGTCCTGCGCCTGGACGAATCCCTGGGCGCGGAACAGGTCGGCGTCGGAGTCCGCGTAGATCTGCGGAATGCCGTAGCTGTCGCGCTTGACCTCGACATCGCTGTCGAGTCCGGCGAGCTGGGCGGTCCCGTTGGTCTGCGGGTACGAGGCCCGCACGGTGGATACGGACCAGTACGTGCCGTATCCGATACCCGCGACAAGCGCCAGCACCAGGACGATCACGATCAGGCGGGCGCGTCGCCCCTTCTTCTTGCGCGGCCTGCCACCGGCGGAACCGGTGGAGCCGGAAGAGGCGGTTGTGTTGGCGGGCATCGCTGTCCTTCGAGGGGCAGGGTGGTCCTGGGAGTGCAGGAGCAACCATAGGCGCAGCGCCGGAGCCCCTCTGACGCGGTATGGGGATGGTTCGAATTGCGTAGCGCTCGCACGAGCACTCGAACGCATCAAGAAAGCGTTAAAGATTAGGTAAGGTAACGAAGTACCGGCCGCCGGAACACGATCCGGCAGGCGCTCGCAGGAAAGGACCGGCCACTGACTGTCCACGCGCTCAACGAGCTCCTGCTCGTCTGCTCACTTGTCCTGCTCGTCGCGGTGGCGGCGGTACGGATCTCGTCGCGCAGCGGGCTTCCCAGCCTGCTCCTGTACCTCGGCATCGGGGTCGTGATGGGGCAGGACGGGCTCTTCGACGTCAAGTTCGACAACGCGGAACTGACGCAGGTCATCGGGTACGCGGCCCTGGTCGTGATCCTCGCCGAGGGCGGCCTCGGCACGAAGTGGAAAGAGGTCAGACCCGCACTGCCCGCGGCGGCGATGCTCTCCACGGTCGGCGTCGCGGTGAGCGTGGGCGTGACCGCCGCCGGAGCGCACTACCTGGTCGGCCTGGACTGGCGGCAGGCACTGATCATCGGCGCGGTGGTCTCCTCCACGGACGCCGCCGCCGTCTTCTCCGTCCTGCGCAAGGTGCCGTTGCCCTCCCGGATCACCGGTGTCCTGGAGGCCGAATCCGGCTTCAACGACGCCCCCGTGGTGATCCTCGTGGTGGCCTTCTCGACCGTCGGTCCGGTGGACCACTGGTACGTGCTGGTCGGCGAGATAGCACTGGAGCTGGCCATCGGAGCGGCCATAGGCATCGCGGTCGGCTGGCTCGGCTCGTTCGGGCTGCGGCATGTGGCACTGCCCGCCTCCGGCCTCTACCCGATCGCCGTGATGGCCATCGCGGTGACCGCCTACGCGGCCGGCGCCATGGTCCACGGCAGTGGCTTCCTCGCCGTCTACCTCGCGGCGATGATCCTCGGCAACGCCAAGCTGCCGCACTGGCCCGCCACCCGCGGCTTCGCCGACGGACTCGGCTGGCTGGCCCAGATCGGCATGTTCGTCCTGCTCGGCCTGCTGGTCACCCCGCACGACCTGCTCGACGACTTCTGGCCCGCCGTCGTCGTGGGCCTGGTGCTCACCGTGGTGGCCCGGCCGCTGGAGGTCTTCCTCTCGCTGGCCCCGTTCCGATTGCCGTGGCAGGAGAAGGCCCTCATGTCCTGGGCGGGGCTGCGCGGCGCCGTGCCCATCATCCTGGCGACCATTCCGATGGTGTCCGGTATCGAGGGGTCCACCCGGGTCTTCAACATCGTCTTCGTGCTCGTCATCGTCTACACCCTCATCCAGGGCCCGACCCTGCCCTGGCTCGCGAAGGCCCTCAAGATCGCCGACGACCCGTCGGAGGCGGCCGACCTGGGCATCGAGTCGGCGCCCCTGGAGCGGCTGCGCGGGCATCTGCTGTCGGTGGCCATCCCCGCCAAGTCGAAGATGCACGGCGTCGAGGTCGGCGAACTGCGGCTGCCCTCGGGGGCCGCGGTCACCCTCGTCGTACGGGACGACAAGAGCTTCGTGCCCACCCCGCCGACGGTGCTGCGCCGCGGCGACGAACTGCTGGTGATCACGACCGATCCGGTGCGCGACGCGACCGAGGCGCGGCTGCGCGCGGTCGGCGAGGGCGGCAAGCTGGCGAGCTGGCTGGGCACCGACGGGAATCCCGGCACGGAGCCCTTCACCGGACCGCACGTCTCCAACGCGCTCAAGGCCGTGAAGAAACTGGGCCGGACGCCGGACGGGACGAAGGCGCACGAGACGACGCCCCGGGAGATGAAGACCCGCGAGACGAAAGCCCGGGAGGCGAAGGTCCGCGCGTCCAGGACCCGCGAGGAGAAGGCCGGTGAGGAGAAAGCCCGTGAAGAGAAGGCGCACCAGTGAGAACACGCTCGCGTTCTCAGGTCACGGAGGGTGACTGGCGCACAATCACAGGTACATCCGGAAACCTGCCTGTACGATGAAGGAAATCTGTCCAGGCTCCGCACGGCGGTGACGCACTCCGGTGCCGCATCGCCGTGCCGCACGTGTCGGGCAGTGACTGATCCACCCGCATTCGCTTTCACCGATACTCAACGATCTTGATCGACCAACTCTGCCTGACGCAGAGCTGGCGCGACCGTATGGCGGTCGTGGCGTCCTCCGCCTCTGCTGCGAGCGCCCGGCATCTACCGCAGTCCCGCGCGAAGAGGACAGCTCTCGGCAGCTCCTGACCGGGCCCGCACCCAGGTGCAGGCCCGTCCCGCAGGAGCACGGCCACCAGGCGGCAGAAAGGCATGGACCGTGGCGTCCACGGTCTCCGACCGCCCCGGATACGGGCAGTTGCTGCGCACTCCAGGTGCGTGGACCTTCCTCCTGCCGGGCTTCGCCGCACGGCAGCCCTTCGCCATGCTGACCATCGGCATCGTCCTGCTGGTCCAGCACACCACCGGCTCCTACGGCAGCGCGGGCGCCGTCGCGGCCGTGAGCGGCGTCTCCATGGCCCTGTTCGCGCCGCAGACCGGCAAGCTCGCCGACCGCTTCGGACAGCGGGCGGTACTGCTGCCCGGTGTCCTGGTGCACGCGGCCTCCGTGTCGGCCCTGACGGTGCTCGCGCTCTCGGACGCGCCGATCTGGGCGCTGTTCCTGGCGGCCGTGCCGACGGGTGCCTCCATCCCGCAGATCGGCCCCATGGTGCGCGCCCGCTGGGCGGCCGTGCTCGGGGCCGCGCCCGGCCGCGAGGCCTCCCCCCTCATGTCCACCGCGGCCGCCTTCGAGTCGGTGACGGACGAGTTCACCTTCGTCATCGGCCCGGTCATCGCCACCGCCCTGTGCACCGGGGTGCATCCGGCGGCGGGACTCATCGCGGAAGCCGCGCTGACGCTCACCGGCGGGCTGTTCTTCGCCGCGCAGCGCGCCACCCAGCCGGCCGTGCGCGACGCCGGCCCCGCCGGCTCCCCGCGCCACGCCTCCGCCCTGTCGGTACCCGGCGTACGCGTGCTCGCGGTCGCCTTCCTGGGGATCGGCGCGGTCTTCGGCGGCATGCAGGTCTCGCTGACCGCCTTCGCAGAGGAGATCGGCAGTCCCGGCTCGAACGGCGTGCTGTACGGAATCTTCGCGGCCGGCAACATGCTGGCCGGGATCGCCTGCGGCGCCATCGCCTGGAAGACCGGGCCGCGGCGCCGGCTGATCATCGGGTACGCGGCACTCACCCTGACCGCGTCGGGCCTGTGGGCGGTGCACTCCGTGCCCCTGCTGGCCGGGCTCGGCCTGCTGGTCGGGCTCTGCATCGCTCCCGCGCTGATCAGCGGCTACACCCTGGTCGAGGCGCTCATCCCGGCGTCCGCCCGGACCGAGGCGTTCACCTGGCTGACGGGTGCGGTCGCGCTCGGACAGGCGGCGGCCGTCACGGTCGCGGGTCAGCTCGCCGACGCCCACGGCGCGAGCACCGGATTCCTGGTGCCGCTGGTGGGTACGGTGCTGGCGCTGGCGACCCTGCTGGCGCTGCGTTCCAGGCTCGTGCCGAGCACTTCGGGACGGACCGTGGCACGTGGTATCGGTCACCGCGGGCCGGTCACGGTGGACTGATCCAGCGGAATACGTCACTATGGAGCGTCGTTAGCACTCATTGAGTCAGAGTGCCAGGAGGAACAAGTGCCGACCTATCAGTACCAGTGCACCGAGTGTGGCGAGGGCCTCGAAGCGGTGCAGAAGTTCACCGATGACGCCCTGACGGTGTGCCCGAACTGCGAAGGACGCCTGAAGAAGGTGTTCTCGGCGGTCGGCATTGTCTTCAAGGGCTCCGGTTTCTACCGGAACGACAGCCGCGGCTCGTCGTCGAGCAGCACGCCCGCACCGGCCGCCGCGAAGGCCTCCGGTTCAGGATCGTCGTCCTCGACGGGGTCGGACACCAAGTCCTCGGCCTCTTCGTCCTCGTCGACGTCCTCCTCCTCGGGTTCCTCGGCGTCCTCTTCGTCCTCGTCCTCATCGAGCGGTACGTCGGCCGCCTGAGCCGCCGGCCCACCTGCTTCGACCGGTACCCCGCCGATCCACTCGGCGGGGTACCGGCGTTTCCGGCCCCGCTACTGTGACCGCATGGTGAACGCAGAGATCGGTGTGATCGGCGGCTCGGGGCTGTACTCCTTCCTGGAGGACGTCACCGAGGTTCGCGTGGAAACCCCTTACGGAGAGCCCAGCGACTCCGTCTTCCTCGGCGAGATCGGCGGCCGCCGGGTCGCCTTCCTCCCCCGGCACGGACGCGGCCACCATGTGCCGCCGCACCGCATCAACTACCGCGCCAACCTGTGGGCGCTGCGCTCGGTCGGCGTACGCCAGGTGCTCGGCCCGTGCGCGGTCGGCGGGCTCCGGCCGGACTACGGGCCGGGAACACTGCTCGTGCCGGACCAGCTGGTGGACCGTACGAAGACCCGCACCCAGACCTTCTACGACGGGGAGACCCGCGCGGACGGGGTGGTGCCGAACGTGGTGCACCTGGGCTTCGCCGACCCCTACTGTCCCGAGGGGCGCAGGGCCGCGCTGGCGGCGGCGCGCGGCAGGGACTGGGAGCCCGTGGACGGCGGAACGCTGGTGGTCATCGAGGGGCCGCGCTTCTCGACCCGGGCGGAATCGCGCTGGCACGCGGCGATGGGCTGGTCGGTGGTCGGCATGACCGGGCACCCGGAGGCCGTCCTCGCCCGCGAACTGGGGCTCTGCTACACGACGACGACGCTCGTGACGGACCTGGACGCGGGCGCGGAGACCGGCGAGGGCGTCTCCCACGCCGAAGTGCTCAAGGTGTTCGCGGCCAACGTCGACCGGCTGCGCTCGGTCCTCTTCGACGCGGTGGCCGCGCTGCCCGCGGAGGCGGACCGCGACTGCCCGTGCGCACATGCGCTGGACGGGATCGACACGGGGATCGCGCTGCCGTAGGGCGTACGGGGTGAGTGGTGGGTGGGTTGTACGGGGTGGCGCGGGGTGCGGCGGTGGGGTGAGTCGGGGTGCGGCGGGGCGAGGCGGGTGAGGCGCGGCGGGGTGAGGCGCGGCGGGTGAGGCGCGGCGGGTGAGGCGCGGCGGGTGAGGGAGTTCTCCACATCGGCCGATCCGTCCACAGGGCTCAGCGGGAATCTCTCGGATGCCGGATCGTGAGGTCTGTTCATCGGGGCCACTCGGTTCCCCGACTCCCTCACCCCAGGCGGTGTTCGACATGCGCTCACCCGGTTCACCCGGTTCAACCCGCTCACCCGGCTCACCCGGTTCAACCCGCTCACCCGGCTCACCCGGTTCAACCCGCTCACCCGGCTCACTCGTATCTCCGCGGTCCGCTGCCCCGTCCGGCTCCGCGTTGCCGTGTGCACCCGTGCCCGCACCCTGCGGGGTGCCCGCGTTCCCGCCGCTGCGGGTGCGCGGGGGCGGCGGGCACCGGCTGTGGCGGGCCGCGTGGCGCCGGCGGCGGGCGATGGCTGCCGGGCTGGCGCTGGCAGCTGCCGCGCTGGCCGCCTCGGGGGCCGGAGGGGGTGGAGGCGGTGACGGGGGCGGTGACACGGGGCATGAAGCGGCCGGTGTCACAGCGGGTACGACAGCGGGCGCGGCAAGCACGGCCGGGACGGTGCGGGAGCGGGCATCGCCGCCGGCCCGGCTGGTATCGGCGCCGGTGCGGATCGCGGATGCGGCGACCGTGCGACTGCTGCGCCCCGGAGACCGCGTCGATGTGATCGCGTCCGCGGGATCCGGGACCGACGCCCGGGTACTGGCGAAGGGCGCGCGAGTGGCCCAGGTACCGCAGCCGTCCACCGAGGGCTCGACGGAGAACGGGGCACTCATCGTGCTGTCCGTGCCGAGAGCCACGGCAGCGACGCTGGCGGGTGCGGGAGTTTCAGCCGGACTTGCGGTGATTCTGTGCTGATTCGCACTGACGAACCATCATGTCACCTGACAACACAACAGGATTGGGTCGTCTCGCCTTGTACTGCCGTAGGTTGCGGAGGAGTTCGTTCCCCTTACCGCACCCACAAAGGACGGCTCACCCTTGAGCGAGAAGAAGAAGGTCAATCTGCTGGAGGGCTTCAAGGCCTTCCTGATGCGCGGCAACGTGATCGACCTGGCGGTCGCCGTCGTCATCGGCGCCGCGTTCACCAACATCGTGAACGCGATCGTCAAGGGCGTCATCAATCCGCTCGTCGGCGCGTTCGGCACCAAGGACCTGGAGAACTACAGCTCCTGCCTCAAGGGCCCCTGCGTGACGGACCCGAAGACGGGCGAGGCGACGGAGGGAATCCGGATCCTGTGGGGTTCGGTGCTCAGCTCCACCCTCAGCTTCGTCATCACCGCTGCCGTCGTCTACTTCCTGATGGTCCTGCCGATGGCGAAGTACCTCGCCAGGCGCGCGGCCATGCTCGCGGCGAAGGAAGGCGTGCAGGAGACGCTGGAGGTCAGCGAGCTGGAGGTGCTGAAGGAGATCCGCGACGCACTGGTCTCGCAGCGCGGCGGCCCGGCCGGGCCGAACCGTGGCGAGGCGCCTGGGTCGGGGCCGGAGCAGGGATAGGGCCCTGCCCCGTGGCTCCCCTGCCCGGTCCCGGGGCGCGGAGTCAGATGTGGTGCGGCGGCTTCTCGTCGAGGAAGCGGGCCAAATCGGCGGCGCTGCCGCCGGAGGGGCCCCGCTCGCCCCATCCCCGGTCCGTGTCGTCCGCAGACTGCTGGTCCAGCGGATCGTCGAAGATCAGCGCCGCTTTGGGCTCGGGCTCGGGCCGGTCCGACGAATCCGGCTTCGGATCACGCGGTCCGGGGGCGGGGGCGGGGGCGGTACTCATACCCCCAGGGTACGGCTGCCCTCCGGGGTACGGCTGCCCTCCGGGTACGGGCGCCTCTGTGGCACAGCCGTGCGGCCGCAGTCAGTGGTGCGTCCGCCGGTCAGGGTTCTGGTGGCTCGATCACTCCGCCACCGTAGAGATACATGGGGCGAATACTCCTGCTTTATGGCCCTACGGGGTGAGCGCGTCGGGGCGGGACGGTACCCGCAGACACGTTCGCCTCGCACTGCCCAGCAGCCGGCCACCGCAGCACAATGATCACCACGGGCACGACCCCGAGCACGACCCCGAGCGCGAGGAGCACCGGATGACCGGCCAGGACAACGCGGCCCCTCTGAACCACCCCTCGCAACCGCCACAGCAGCCACAGCCGCCACAGCCGCCACAGCCGCCACAGCCATCGAATCCGTCGCAGTCGCCCCAACCGGCGCACCCACCGCACCCGGCGCACGGTCGGCTGGACGCGCTGACCGATGTCGCCGGAGTGCGGGTCGGTCATGCGCCGCTCGTGGGCGAGGGGGCGCTCAGCGGTACCACTGTGGTCCTCGCCCCCGAGGGTGGCGCGGTCGCCGCCGTCGATGTGCGCGGCGGCGGCCCCGGCACCCGGGAGACGGACGCGCTCGACCCGCGCAATCTGGTGCAGCGCATCGATGCCGTGGTCCTCACCGGCGGCAGCGCGTACGGGCTGGACGCGGCGTCCGGCGTGATGGCCTGGCTGGAGGAGCAGGGGCGAGGGGTGCGGGTCGGCGCGGATCCGGCGCAGGTCGTTCCGGTGGTCCCGGCGGCGTGCATCTTCGACCTGGGCCGGGGCGGCGACTGGCGGGCCCGCCCGGACGCGTCGACCGGCCGGGCCGCCGTGGAGGACGCCGCGCGCACGGAGCCGGGGACGGCGGTCGATGAGGGGTGCGTCGGCGCGGGCACCGGCGCGGTCGCGGGGCAGCTGAAGGGCGGGGTGGGGACGGCGAGCGTCCTGCTGCCGTCCGGGATCACCGTGGGCGCGCTGGCCGTGGTGAACGCGGCGGGCTCGGTGCTCGACCCCCGCACCGGAGTGCTGTACGGGGAGTACGGCGCCGCCGAACCGGCCGTCGCTCCCGCGCCGGAGATCCACCGCGCGGCGCAACAGCGCCTGGCGCAGGCGCACGACGCGAACGCGCGCCCCCCGCTCAACACCACGCTCGCCGTCGTCGCCACGGACGCCGACCTCAGCCCGGCGCAGGCGCAGAAGCTCGCGGGCACGGCACACGACGGGCTGGCGCGCGCCATCCGGCCCGTACATCTGCTGACCGACGGGGACACCGTTTTCGCACTGGCCACCGGCGGACGGGCGCTGGATCCGGCGAACCCGATCGCACTCAACGACCTGCTGGCAGCGGGTGCGGAGGCCGTGACCCGCGCCATCGTGAAGGCCGTGCGGGCGGCGGCGGGCGTCAGTGGCCGCGAGGGCGCCGCCTATCTCTCGTACAGCGATCTCTACGGCACACGGCATCGCCCGCGGCGGCCGGCGGACGACAGCGGCGCCGCAACCGACTCGGCCTCCGCGTAGGGAAGTTCGGGCAAATCGCCGGGAACCTTCTGCGTGCGTCGTACGTTTTCCGGAAGCCCGGTCACGATGTCAGACCCAGGGACTACGTTAAGCACGCATCGGGTAACACGCGGCGACGGCCTGGAGAAGCACCTTGAGCGATCCGTACGAGACAACCGAGCAGCACCTCGAGCGACTCCTGCGACGGGCTCTCAACTCGTTCGACCTGACCGACAGCACGGTGGAGCGGCTCGGCACGGCGCTCGCCCACAGCAGCTCCCTGCATTCCTCGCACCACAGCTCGGCCCTGCACCGCGAGACGTACCGGCATACGTATCTGCTGGCCGACGGCAGCCCGTTCGTCCTCTGGGAGCTGGTGCACTGCGGTCAGCGCGACGCCGGGGACGCCCGCCACGGCTCGCAGTCCGCTGCCCGGCAGCACGAGCTGTACGAGGACGAGGCCGACGTGCACATCGCCGCGGCCCGGCTCACCGGCGGGTTCTGCGACGCCCCGGTCTTCGGGGACGACGGGCCGCAGGCCGATCTTGAGGTCCTCGCGGCCCTGATGGCCGCGCCCCCGGCGCCGCTCCCCCGGATGTACGCCCCGGACAACTCCGCGGACCACGCCCGCCGCGTGCTGCGCCGCGCGGAGAACGGGAACGTCCCGGGCGAGGAGACCGCCCACCTGCTGCGGGCCGCCTTCGCCCACCACATCACGCAGATCTTCGGCCGGCAGTGCCAGGTGGACGGGCGGGACGCGGGCTTCACGCTGTACGAGCACGCCTTCCTGCTCCTGGACGGCAGCGAGACGAGCCTGTGGGAGGTCGAGCACACGGCGACGCCCGACGGCCGCCACATGTGCGAGGTGTACGGCGACGAGGAGACCGCACGCGGCGCGATGGAGAGCCGTACGCGCATCTGCTGACCGCTCCGGAGGGCCCGCACGGGGTAAGACGGCGCGGCACGCCCCACCACCCCGTGCCGCGTACCGGACATGACGGTGCCCGCACCCCCGAGGGAGTGCGGGCACCATCACGTCCCCGTCCCGTCGCCCCGTCCGCTCAGTGCGTGAGCGCGGGCTCGTCGGCGGGCCCGTGGGCGGACGCTTCGGCGGGCTCGTTCACGGGCTCCGTGGTGGCGTCGGTGGCCGCCTCGCCGCCCTCCACGTGCTGCTTCGGCCGGGCCGGGAGCGCGAACATCAGCAGGAAGATGGCCGCGAGCACGCCGGCCACCCACCACAGCGACTGCTCGAAGGCGTCGGCGAACGCCGGACCCACCTGCGCGGGCGTGAGCCTGTCACCGATCGCCCCGAAGAAGATGACCGAGACGAGCGCGAGCCCCAGCGCGTTGCCCATCTGCTGCACGGTGTTGAACAGCCCGGAAGCGGAACCGGAGTGCTCCTTGGGCACCTCGGACAGCACCGCGTCGGCCAGCGGGGCCACGATCAGCCCCATGCCGACGCCCATGACCAACAGCGGCAACGCCATCTGCCAGGACGTGATCCCCATGCCGTAGCGGTCGGACTCCCAGATGTAGAGCAGCAGCCCGGCGACCATCAGCAGCGCCCCCGCCTGGAGGACCTTGCGGCCGAAGCGCGGCACCAGCTTCTGTACGGAGATCCCGGCGGCGAACGAGACGGCGACCGAGAACGGGATACCCGTCGTACCGGCCCGCAGCGCGCTCCAGCCGAGCCCCTCCTGCATGTACAGCGTCCAGACCAGGAAGAAGATGCCGAGGCCGATGCCGAAGGTCAGCTGCACGGCGATGCCCGCGGCGAAGCTCTTGACCCGGAACAGCGACAGCTCGACCAGCGGCGAACCGTCCCGGCTCGCCTTCGCCCGCTCGAAGAGCACGAGGACCAGGAACACCACGAGGCTGCCGGCCATCGAGAGGTAGCCCCAGAGCGGCCAGCCCAGCTCCTCGCCGCGGGTCAGCGGGTAGATCAGCATGAGCATGCCCGCCGTCACCAGCACCACGCCGGTCAGGTCGAGGCGCAGCGCCTTCGGCGCCTTGGACTCGGTGATGAACTTGCGCCCCAGGATCAGGCCCGCGATGCCGACCGGCAGGTTGATCAGGAAGATCGGACGCCATTCGAGACCGGCGATGTTCCACTCGGTGAGCAGCGCGCCCAGCAGCGGTCCGGACACGGCGCCCAGGCCGACGATCGCGCCGAAGAGGCCGAAGACCTTGCCGCGCTCGTGTGCCGGGAAGGTGGCGTGCACGATCGACAGCACCTGCGGGACCATCAGCGCGGCCGTGGCGCCCTGGAGGATGCGGGAGGCGACCAGCATCTCCGGGCTGGCGGCGAAGCCGCAGAGCGCGGAGGCCACGGTGAAGCCGGCGATACCGATGAGGAACAGCCGCTTGCGGCCGTAGATGTCGCCGAGCCGGCCACCTGTGATGAGCCCCGCGGCGAAGGCCAGGGCGTATCCGGCGGTGATCCACTGGATCGAGCTGAACGTGGCGCCGGTGTCCCGCTGGATGCTCGGGATGGCGATGTTGACGATCGTGACGTCGACCAGGTCCATGAAGGCCGCGGTCATCACGATGGCCAGCGCGAACCACCGGCGGCGGTCCGAGGAGTCCGAGGACACCGCGGTCGCGGCCGCCCCGGACGGCTGGGGTGAGGAAGAAGTCATATGAAGAAACTAAGGGCCTATTAGGTCAGCTCGTGACCCATTGGGCGGGCATCCTGGGTGATATGACCGACACCCCGGCACGACTGCTGAATCTGCTGTCACTGCTCCAGACGCCGCGTGAGTGGCCGGGCAGTGAACTCGCCGACCGGCTCGACGTCAGCCCGCGCACCATTCGCCGGGACATCGACCGCCTCCGTGACCTGGGGTATCCGGTCGAGGCGTCGCGCGGTGCGGTCGGCGGCTACCGGCTCGTCGCCGGCACGGCCATGCCGCCGCTACTGCTGGACGACGAGGAGGCGGTGGCCATCGCGGTGGGGCTGCGGGCCGGTGCGGGTCACGCCATCGAGGGCGTCGACGAGGCCTCGGTCAGGGCGCTGGCCAAACTGGAGCAGGTGCTGCCCTCGCGGCTGCGCCACCGGGTCTCCGTCCTCCAGAACGCGACGGTGCCGCTGACCCGAGGTGACGGTGCCACGATCGATCCGCAGACGCTGACCGTGATGGCGTCGGCGGTCACCGGCCGGGAGCGGCTGCGGTTCGCGTACCGCGCGGGGGACGGCGCCGAGACGCGGCGGCAGGTCGAGCCGTATCGCCTGGTCAGCACGGGGTGGCGCTGGTATCTGGTCGCGTACGACCTGGAGCGGGAGGACTGGCGTACCTTCCGGGTCGACCGGGTGAGCGATCCGCTCGCGACCGGGGCCCGCTTCGCACCCCGTGAGCTGCCCACCGGTGACGCGGCGGAGTTCCTGAGCCGTTCCATGTCGCGCATCCAGCCGCGGGTGGCGATCGAGGTGAGCTTCGCGGCCTCGGCGGAGTTCGTCGGAGCGCGGCTGCCCGCCGCGATCGGACCGCTGGAGCCGACCGGCGAGCGCAGTTGCCTGCTGCGTACGGTGCTGGCGGACTCGCTGGAGTGGGTGGCGGTGCGGCTGGCGCTGGCGGAGTGCGAGTTCACCGTGCACCGGCCACCGCAGCTGGTGGAGCATCTGAACGAACTGGGCGGCAGGCTCACCCGTGCGGCGTCCTCCGCGGCTCTTGAAGGCTGAGCACAGGCACGGGGCCGGCCCCCCGGAAAAGGGATGAGCCCCGGCGCCAGGGGGGGGTGGGCGCCGGGACTCAGCTCAGGGGGCCGATGTGAAGCGGCCTAATTCGGAGGTTACTGGACTTCGGCTCACGCCGCAGCGTCAAAGCCCGTGTCGTGAGCCATTCGCTTCAGTTCGAGCAGTGCGTGCTTCTCGATCTGGCGGATTCGCTCCCGGGTCAGCCCGTGCTGCTTGCCCACCTCGGTCAGCGTCCGCTCGCGGCCGTCCTCGATGCCGTACCGCATCCGGATGATGGAGGCGGTGCGGTTGTCGAGCCTGCCGATCAGCTCCTCCAGCTCCTCGCTGCGCAGCAGCGTCATCACCGACTGCTCGGGAGACACCGCGGAGGTGTCTTCCAGGAGGTCGCCGAACTGGGTGTCGCCGTTGTCGTCCACCGACATGTTCAGGCTGACCGGGTCACGGGCCCAGTCCAGCACGTCACTGACCCGCGAGGTCGTGGAGTCCAGCTCGGCGGCGATCTCCGCGTGCTCCGGGTCGCGCCCGTGCTCGCGGTTGAACTCGCGCTGCACCCGGCGGATCCGGCCGAGCTCCTCCACCAGGTGGACGGGGAGCCGGATCGTGCGCGACTGGTCGGCGATGGAGCGGGTGATGGCCTGCCGGATCCACCACGTCGCATACGTGGAGAACTTGAAGCCCTTGGCGTAGTCGAACTTCTCGACCGCGCGCACGAGGCCCGCGTTGCCCTCCTGGATCAGGTCGAGGAGGGGCAGCCCGGCCCGCGGATAGCGGCGGGCGACGGCCACCACGAGTCGGAGGTTGGAACGGATGAATACGTCCTTGGCGCGCTCGCCCTCGGCGACCAGCGCCTCGAGCTCCTCGCGCGAGGCGCCGCCGGCATCGCTCTCCACCACGCCGTCGAGTATCCGCTGCGCGAAGACGCCCGCCTCGACGATCTGCGACAGCTCGACCTCCTTGGCGGCATCGAGCAGCGGCGTGCGCGCGATCTCGTCCAGGTACATGCCGACCAGGTCGCGATCGGCGATCTCCCCGCCCACGGCGCGAACACTGCTTGCCCGGTTGGTCCCGCCGGTGGCGGACGAACGACGGGCGACGGCACGGGTTGCCATGCGTGCTCCTTGCTGAGTAGGTCGCGACACCCTTTCGGGTGCCCAGCTTCCGATGGAAACAACGACTGGAATCCGGACAGAATTCCCATGCCTGGCATTGAATTTCGCGCTCATGCAGTACCCTGTCGCACCACCGGCGCAGGACACATGGTGCGGTGAGGTGCGGAGACGCAGGTCAGACCGGGTATCGAGAGCGATGCGCGGGCCCTGACGGGCAGCTTCAACCCCTCACAACCCTTGCGCGCGTGAGACCGCCCTCACATCCGGCACGATCTCCTCCACCCCGGACCGGCGCCCGCCCCGGCCGCGCTCCCGCTCCACCCTCGAAGACGGCCCGCACCGGCTCCTGGTTGCTCAGGATGTCCGTAATGTCGAGAGGCACCGAACCCCCGGCCGAACGGCATTGGGCCTGGTCCCGATCGCCGCGTTCCCTAGGACCACAGCCCGTCACCTCCCTAGGTCCACAGGCCGTTGTATCCCTAGGTCCACAGGCCGTTGTATCCCTAGGTCCACAGCCCGTTACGGAGAGCCGCCGCGGTGCCTAGCGTGATGCCGCATGGACGACACGGCACGCAGGACTCCCGACACCTCCGGCACGCTCGACGAGGCACTGGAACGGCTTCACTCCTTCGGCCCCGAACGCGAGGGCTGGCTGAGCAATCACGCCCCGATGGCCGTGGAGGCGCTGGTGCACCACGGCCAGGCACCCGGCGTCCACCGATGGCTGGACCACTACCGCGCGAAGCTGGAGGACATGCCGGACCGGTTCACCGAGGTGACCCCGGCGAACTGGCGCGAGGCGCTGGGCGACCCCCGCCGCATCGCCGACTGGACGGCGTACTTCGAACGGGAGACGGCCGACCGGCCGTGGCGCGAGGTCCTCGCCGAGTGGTGGCCCCGGCTGCTCCCCGGCATCGCGGCAGGCGCCACGCACCCGGTGATCCGGGTCGGCCACTGCGTACGCACCCTGCTGGACTCCGGGGAGAACGCGCCCCGCGTCGCGGAACTCGCCCACGGACTCGGCTACTGGGCCGCCCGCCACCAGCCACTGCCCCCGCTGGCGTCACTCGCCCCCGCGGCGGGCGCCGCTGCCGCGCTGGACGCGGTCGACCGGGTGCCGGACCAGAGCGGCGGCGTCCGGGAACGGCTGGGACAGCTCACCGCGTTCCCGCTGTGGCCGCAGCAGCCCGTGACGGACCCCGACGCCGCCCGAGCCCGTCTGGAGGAGCTCGTACGGGCCGCGACGCACCGCTACGCGGCGTACGCGCACGGCTCGCCGGTCATGCTGGTGCACGCCGCCACGGCACCCAACGCAGTCCTGCGTACGCTGCCGGCGCTCCCCCGGGACCTGTGGGCGCCGAGCCTGGATGCCGCGTGGGCGGCAGGCGCGGCGGTCACCGCCGCGTACTCACCGGCGCGACCGGCCGACTTCCCGGCCGTGCCCGACGGCCTGACCCCCGAGGAGATCTTCGCGCGGGCGGCCGCGCACGGGGACGACCACACCATCAAGTTCACCGACACCGCGCTGGACGTCGGCGACCCGACCGCGCTGGCCGCCGCGCTCCGCTCGATCGAGCTGAACCCTCCGGTGCTCTGACCCCTGCCATGGACCGGGGCCTGTCCGGCCGGCGAGCGAACCGCCGCCCGGACAGGCCCTCCGGACCGCCCCCGGGCCGTCCTAGCCGTACTGCAGCGAGCGCTTGGCCAGTCCCATCCAGAACCCGTCGATCACGCTGCGCCCCTGGTCGAGCTCCTGCTCCGCGGCGCCGAGCGTCACGAAGAGCGGGGCGAAGTGCTCGGTGCGCGGATGGGCGAGCCGGCCCGCCGGTGACTTGTTCTCGAAGTCCAGCAGCGCGTCGATGTCCCGCGCCTGGAGCGCGCGGCTCCCCCAGTCGTCGAACTCCGCCGACCAGCCGGGGGTGCCGCCGCCCGGATGCCGCAGAGCGGCCAGGTTGTGGGTGAAGAAGCCGCTGCCGACGATCAGGACGCCCTCGTCGCGCAGCGGCGCGAGCTTGCGTCCGATGTCCATCAGCTTCTGCGGGTCCAGCGTGGGCATGGAGATCTGCAGCACCGGGATGTCGGCCTCCGGGAACATCTCCACCAGCGGGACGTACGCCCCGTGGTCGAGTCCGCGGTCCGGGATGTCCTGGACCGGCGTACCGGCTCCGCGCAGCAGCTTGCGGACGCTCTCGGCCAGTCGCGGGGCACCCGGCGCGGCGTACCGCACCTGGTAGTAGTGCTCGGGGAAGCCCCAGAAGTCGTAGACGAGCGGAATCGTCTCGGTGGCGCCGAGGGCGAGCGGGGCCTCCTCCCAGTGGGCCGAGACCATCAGGACCGCCGTGGGCCGCGGCAGCCCGGCGGACCAGGCGGCCAGCTCGCCGGGCCAGACCGGGTCGTCGGCCAGCGGCGGGGCGCCGTGGGAGAGGTAGAGGGCGGGCATGCGCTCCGCGGTGACTGTCATGGCACTCCCCATCCGCTGCTGCTCAAGGTAAGTCTTCTACTGGGGCCTTCAGAAGGAACACTTCTTTAACCTTCAAGTTCCTACATTCGGAGACCTTAGCTCTATCTAGTTCAACTTTCAAGAAAAGGTCGTACAGTGGAGTACATGACCACGGCATCCACCGGTGCGCCGCGCTGGCTCACCGACGAAGAACAGAGCGTGTGGCGGGCGTACCTCCACGCCACCACGCTGCTGGAGGATCATCTCGACCGCCAGTTGCAGCGCGATGCCGGTATGCCGCACATCTATTACGGACTGCTCGTCCAGCTCTCCCAGGCGCCCCGGCGCCAGAAGCGGATGACCGAGCTGGCCAAGGACGCCAAGATCACCCGCTCCCGGCTCTCGCACGCCGTCGCCCGGCTGGAGAAGAGCGGCTGGGTGCGCCGCGAGGACTGCCCGTCCGACAAGCGCGGCCAGAACGCGGTCCTCACCGACGAGGGCCACGAGATGCTCCGCGGCTCGGCGCCGGGCCACGTCAGCGCCGTGCGCCAGGCCATGTTCGACCGGCTCACCCCCGAGCAGGTGCGCTCACTCGGCGAGATCATGCAGGTCATCGCGGCCGGACTGCAGCCGGAGGGCCCGAACGCGGACCTCCCCTGGCTCCGCTGACCCACGCGCACCAACCACTGCACAGGCCTCTGCCCCGGCTCCGTAGGACGGAACCGGGGCAGAGGCCTGTGCGCCGGGGTCAGTGAGCGACGACCGGGATCCTGAGTTCGTCCTCGACACCGTCGGCGGAACCCGAACCGGTACCGCCGGACGTCGTGATCGACGAGGGACGGCCGGCGTTGATGAAGGTCACCGCGATGGCAGAGGCCACCACCAGGATGCCGACGGCCCACCAGATGGCGCCGGTGAAGCCGTGCACCATCGACTGGAGCTTCAGCTGCTCCGGGTCGGTGGCACCGAGCGCGGCGTGCGAGGTGGCGTACGCCGTGGCGGCCGAGGCGGCGATGGTGTTGAGCAGCGCCGTGCCGATCGCACCGCCGACCTGCTGCGAGGTGTTGATCATCGCGGAGGCGACACCCGCGTCACGCGGCTCGATACCGTGCGTGGCCAGCGACATGGCGGGCATGAACGCCGTACCCATGCCCAGGCCCATCAGGAGCTGACCCGGCAGGATGACCGCCGCGTAGGACGAGTCGACCTGCAGCTGCGTGAGTACCAGCATGCCGATGGCGGCGGTCAGGAAGCCGGGCCCCATCAGCATCCGGGCCGGAACCCGGGTCATCAGCCGGGCACCGATCTGCGTCGAACCGGTGATCATTCCCGCGATCATCGGGAGGAAGGCGAAGCCGGTCTTGATCGGCGAGAAGCCCTGGACGACCTGCAGGTAGTACGTGAGGAAGAGGAACAGGCCGAACATCGCGATGACGCCGAGGCCCAGCGAGAGGTAGACGCCACCGCGGTTGCGGTCCATCAGGACGCGCAGCGGGAGCAGCGGCGACTTGACCTTGGACTCGGTCAGCACGAAGGCCAGCAGCAGGACACCAGCGGCGACGAACGTACCGATGGTCATCGGGTCCGACCAGCCGCTGGACTCGGCGCGGGTGAATCCGTACACCAGCGAGACCAGACCCAGCGCGGACAGGACGACGCCCGGGATGTCGAGCGACGAGCGGTTACGGCTGCCGGCCGGCTCGCGGATCACGAAGTACGCGCCCAGGGCCGCGACGATCGCGAACGGGATGTTGACGAAGAACGTCCAGCGCCAGTTCAGCGTCTGGGTGAGGAAGCCGCCGAGGATCAGGCCGACGGCGCCGCCGCCACCGGCGATCGCACCGTAGATGCCGAACGCCTTGGCGCGCTCCTTGGCGTCGGTGAACATCACCGCGAGCAGCGAGAGGGCCGCGGGCGCGAGCAGGGCGCCGAACACACCCTGGAGGGCGCGCGAGCCGAAGAGCATGCCCTGGTTCTGGGCCGCTCCGCCGAGCGCGGAGGCCAGCGCGAAGCCGATCAGACCGACGACGAAGGTGCGCTTACGGCCCCAGAGGTCGGCGATCCGGCCTCCGAAGAGCAGCAGTCCGCCGAAGGCGAGGGCGTAGGCCGTGATGACCCACTGCTTGTTGGCATCCGTGATGCCCAGATCCGTCTGGGCGTGCGGCAGCGCGATGTTCACGATCGTGGCATCGAGCACGACCATCAACTGAGCGAGCGCGATGAACGCCAGCGCTTTCCAGCGACTCGGATCAGGGAGTCGGACATCAGCTGTTTTTGACATGGGAGTAGCCACCTAAGGGCGCGCTCGGGCGCGCGAAGTCGTGAACCGTGAAAGCGGTCGTGATCCGTGAAGCGGTCAGGAACCGCGCACGCGGAGAAGGCTCGGAGACGCTCGGTGAGCGCGAGGGTCGGACGTGGGTCGGCGAGGGTCGGGCACGGGTCGGGAAGAAAGGCGTGGTCGAGGCGGGGCGGACGCGGGCCGGGCAGCCGTCTCAGGAGCCCGGCACCATGGTCATGTCCGGCGCCGCAGGTCCTCCAAGGTCGCCGCCGTTCCGGGCAGTCGGGACCGGGCCGGGGCCTCCAGTCCGTCCAGGAACAGCTGGATGTGGCGGTGGGTGAACCGGTCGATGTTCATACAGGCGATGCCTGGCAGCGGCCGGGTGAGCTGGGAGAGGGCGACCAGTACGTCACCGACGGCGATGTCGGTACGCAGGCGCCCCGCGGACATGGCACGCCCGACGAGCCCTTCGACGGCCTCTTCGAGGCGCCGCCGCTCGGCGAGCAGTTCGGGGTGATCCTTGTCGAAACCGCCGGACAGCATCGGGCACAGCGCCCCGATCCGTTCGTCGGCCGCCGCGTGCACGAAGCGGCTGAGCGCGACGAAGGGGTCTCCCCCTTCGTTCGCGGCTTCCTCGGCGCGATCAGTGGTGCGGGAGGTGACCGCGAGGACGACCTCGCGGGTCAGCGCGGCCCGGTCGGGGAAGTTCCGGTAGAGCGTGGCGTTGCCGACGCCTGCGCGGCGGGCGACCTCGTCGAGCGGCACATCCGGCCCGAACTCGACGAACATCTCGCGCGCGGCCGTCACGATCCGCTCCCGGTTGCGCAGCGCGTCGGCCCGCGGGCGGGTCGTACGCGGCTGCGCGGTTCCGGCGGCGGTACGGGCGGCGGTGTCCACGACGGCGCTCCTTCTCTTCCTGGTCCGTGCTGAGCTGTTCATCCCTGCGTCACTCGGGCGACCCCTCCGCGTAACCGGGGAGCGCCTCCCCGTTTCGCAGGGACACCGGTGCAAACGGGGAAGTGCTCCCCGGTTATTTCCCGGCCCGATGTGACCTGAGTCACGTCACCCGGGAACGGGAAAATCCCACCCCTTCGGCGCACCCAACGCGCGGCGCCGCACCACCCGACACAGGCTGATCCGCAGAGCGCAGCCAGGGACGGCCGGCTGCCGCGGCCCCGAAGGCGCCTCCATGCAGCAGCCCCGCCACCGGATACGCAAGCACCGCCACCCGGTCGCCCTTGGCGCGGCAACAGCCCTGGTCATCGCGGCGCTGGCCTCGGCCAGCAACACGCTCCCCCTTCCCAGCCGGGCCTCCGCCGGCCCGGTCTCCAGCACCGGATCGGCCGGGCTCGGCCCGTGCCGGATATCGTCGGCCATGGGCGTACAGATGTCGGAGGGCATACCGACGCAGCCGGGCTACGCCCACTCCACCGGTCAGATCCACGCGCTCAACCTGATGGTCGACTTCCCGGACGCGCCGGGGAAGGAGCCGGCCATGGACCGGCTCGCCGAATTCTTCCCACAGACCACCGACTGGTTCCGCACCAGCTCGTACGGGCGGCTCACCTACGTGCCGGAAGCCCCGGTGAAGTCCTGGCTGCGGATGCCACTGCCGTTCTCCGGATACGGGATCGAGCGCGGATCACCGTACGAGCCGGGCTACCGCCACCTCGTCCAGGACATCGTCGCCGCCGCCGACCTGAAGGTGGACTTCAGCGCGTACGACCTGGTCAACATCCTCGTCAGCCCGAACGCCGGCCCCTCCGCCCTGGACACCGTGCTGTCCGTGACCTTCTCGGGCAACGACGACGCCCCGTACGCGGACGGCGTGCCGCTCGCCAACACGTCCTTCGTCTACAGCCGGCAGGACGACGGCTCGGGGTCGTACTCCCAGACCGGATACCGCGTCCTGCCGCACGAGAACGGCCATGTCTTCGGCCTGCCCGACCTCTACACGATGGAGGGCGGGGGCTCCGTCGGGCACTGGGACATCATGTCCGAGGACTGGGGCGCCAACAACGACCTGCTCGGCTGGCACAAGTGGAAGCTCGGCTGGCTGGACAACAGCCAGGTCAGCTGCGCCTCGGGGACCGGCACCAGCGACCACGTCCTCGAACCGCTGGCCACCCGCGGCGGCACGAAGCTGGCGTTCGTGCCGCTGACCGCGGAATCCGGCTACGCGGTGGAGGTACGGACCCAGGCGGGCAACGACCAGGCGGTCTGCCGGCCCGGCGTACTGATCTACAAGGTCAGCTCGGACGTCGACACCGGCCAGGGACCCATCTCCGTCGCGGACAGCACCAAGGACAGCAGCGGCTGCACCCGGCTGCCCAATGTGCACGCCGAACTCTCCGACGCCCCGTTCCAGCCCGGCCAGACCTTCACCGACCGGGCCACCGGGATACGCATATCGGTGGTCGACAAGGACGCCAAGGGGGACTACCGGGTAAGGGTCACTCGCCCCTGACCTCCCGCGCCTCCCCTTCCTCCCTCGTCTCCCTCGTCTCCCGGACCTCCCGCTCCACCGGTCCGCGCAGCTCGCGCTTGAGGATCTTCCCGGTGACGTTGCGGGGCAGTGGCTCCCCGGACACGACCACATGGGCCGGGACCTTGAACGCGGCCAGGCTCCGCCCCACATGCGCCCGCAGGTCCTCGGCCGTGGCAACGGCACCCGGCCGGAGCCGTACGACGGCGGCGACCTCCTCGCCCAGCACCGGGTGGGCCACTCCCAGGACCGCGGCGTCCTCGACATCCGGGTGGTCGTGCAGCACGGCCTCGACCTCGACGCAGTACACGTTCTCACCGCCGCGGATCACCATGTCCTTGATCCGGTCGACGACGCTGATCCGCCCCTCGCCGACCACCGCCAGGTCTCCGGTGCGGAACCAGCCGCCGGTGAACGCCTGCGCCGTCGCCGCCTCGTCCCGCCAGTAGCCCCGGACCAGCGCCTGTCCGCGCAGCCACAGCTCACCGACCTCCCCCTCGGGGAGCGCCTCCCCCGCCGGATCGGCGATACGCACCTCCGTGGTGGGGGTCGGGCGGCCGACGCTGCCCGGGTGCAGCCGGTAGTCGGCACCGAAATTCGCCAGGACGCCACCGCTGGTCTCGGTCAGCCCGTACCCGTTGCGCGGCTCGATCCGCTCGCCGTAGCGGGCGGTGAGCCGAGCGACCAGATCCGGCGGGGCGGCGGCCCCGCCCGTGTTGAGCATCTGGAGGCTCTCCAGCCCGTCCCCGTCCCGGGCGGCCGCGGCGAGCAGCTGAAGCGCGGTGGTCGGCACCCCGGCGTAGTGGGTCACCCCGTGCTCGCGGATCAGCCGCAGCGCTTCCTCCGCGTCCCACTTGCGCATCAGCACGAGGGCGCCACCCGCCGACATCGCGGCGTAGAAGCTGGTGAACGCGGCGACGTGGAAGAACGGGAACGTCAGCAGCGAAACGGGCGCGGGCCCCTGCCCCGGGATGACACCCCGGCCGAGCGCGGAGGCCGCCGCGTGGAACCGGGGGTTGCGCGCGGCACCCGCCTGGGCGAGTTGTGTGGCGACGGCACCCTTGGGCCTGCCGGTGGTGCCGGAGGTATAGATGATCGTCGCGTCGTCCTCGGGCCGGATCTCGACGTCCGGTGGCGCCGCGAAGGGATCGGGCGCGGGCAGATCCGCGTACCACTCGACCCGGCCCCCCGAATCGGCCTCACCCGCTGCACCGACCTCGGGCTTCTCGCGTTCCTCTCGCGCCTCACGCTCCTCGTCGTGAAAGACGATCACGCGCGCCCCTGACGTACGGGCCCAGGCCTCGACCCGCGGCAGCCGCTCCCCGTCGACCAGGAGCACCCGCGGACCGGAGTCGTCGAGCGCGTACGTGAACTCGTCCTCGGTCCACCAGGCGTTCAGCGGGACGGCGACCAGTCCGGCCAGCTGGACGGCCCAGAACGCGATCTGCCACTCCGGGTGATTGCGCATCGCCACCACGGCCCGGTCACCCGGCCGGAGCCCGTACACCTCGCTCAGCCGGCACGCCAGCGCGGAGGCCGCCGCGAAGAACTCCCCGTACGAATAGCTGCGGTCCCCCGCGATCAGGAACGGCTGCTCACCGAACGCCCAAGTGGTCTCCACGAACTCACGGAGGGTCCTGGGCCCGTCCGCGTACACGAGCGAGCCCGCCTGCGGCCCGTCCTCGGCACGCACGACGGCGAACGGCCCCCCTGGCCCGGTCAACGCGGCCTCCACCCGGGCAGCCGCCGCGGCGGTGGAGTCGGCCGCGGACTCGGGAGCGGGTGTGGCTGGAGTCGGGTCGGTGTCCGGCACGAACGACCTTTCTAAGCGCTTGCTCAGGGCCTTCGCGACGCTATGCCCGCACCCGAACCCCGTCAAGAGGTCCCGGCCCGGCCCCGCGTCCGCCCACCGTCACAGAGCCCGAGTGCCCGTGACGCGTCATCAACTCGCGGTGTGCCGCCGTCGAGGGAGGACCGTGGAGACGAGGCCACAGAGCCGCCGTCCGCACCGCCCACCCGGGAGCGACCCCACCCGAAGAACCCCAGCCCCACGGCCCCGCACACTCACAGAATTGGCGGGTCAGAAGCAGACGCCCTTCGCCCGATGCCGCTAACACCATGGGGAAACCCTTCGCGGGGACGGATCCGCTACGCTGTCCCTGGTCGTTCATTGGTATGTCCCGCCGCCTGCCCCAGCGAGATCGCAGAAGGCGCCACACCTCGTCCGTCCAGTGGGCCTGCGGCCCTTGCCGATGACCCGTTCACCGGGCTTTCAGCAAGGTTCCCTCCAAGCCCGCGCCTTCGTAGCTCAGGGGATAGAGCACCGCTCTCCTAAAGCGGGTGTCGCAGGTTCGAATCCTGCCGGGGGCACAAGCGAATAGACCCCGGACCGATCATGGTCCGGGGTCTTTGACATCTCCACCTCATCAAGCCCACAGGTCAGCGTGTTCGCAGCTCAGGCCCCGTCCGAGTACGGAGTCCTCCGAACTGGTGCGGCACAGCCGATAGGGTCGGCCCATGACGTCACATCAGGCGGATGCCGCGTAGATCCCCGCACCAGTTGAGGCCGACCGTGCCCGATGGGGAAGGTGAGGGTGCGGTGAGCACGCTGCTCATCAGCGCGTGTCCTGGCCCGCCGGCGTGTGCTGCCGTGCACACGTACCTCTTCGTCGACGGCCTCGACGTGGTCGCGCGCAGCGATAGCAGCATGGCCGGCCTCGATCCGAGACGACTGCTCCGCCCAGGCGGACCGCTCTGTCCGACGGATATGCCGTGCACGGTGGATGTGGCAGCCCCGGAGCAGCCCGAGCCGGGGCCGGGCAGGCTGACCGTCCGGATCCGGCTCCGGGGCGAGACCGTCATCTGGTCCGACCTGATGTACCCGGGCCTGGACGGGAGGGTCATCGAGGAGGTGCGCTTTCGCCTGGAGCAGTACCTGGGCGAGGTCGAGCGCGCATACGCGGCGTTGAAGGATCAGCTGGTGATCCCGCCCAGCGAACCTGGGTGAGTGTCTAGCCCTGTGACAACACCGACGAACAACGGCGCTCAGGCACGGACGTCCGCAGATGGTCGCAGCAGGTCAGGGGCACGACAGCCCGAGGCGGCACCGCCACCCAAGTTGCTTCGGGACGGAGAGGCCGTGGGTTCGAATCCCGCCACCCCGAGGCCAGCCGGAGGGCCAATCGCCTGATCGTGCTTGCCCCTCTGCCGCGCTCGGGGGCAAACGAAGTTGATCAGGCCCCGCGTCACCCTCTCCCGGTCTTCCACGTCCTCCCCTTCATGATCTTCGGTGAAGTAAATGTGTACGTAGCTGGCCGATTTGGCGCACCCATGATCCACTTGGCCGGAAACCGACTGCAGTTAGCTCGTCCGACACTGAATGATGTTGCCTCGTTCCACATCAACTTCCGTGAGGCGAGGTCACAAGTGAAGACACGGGGCAAGAGAATGGCGTCCGTCGCTACCGCGGCGACGGTGCTGGCCACAGGTCTGGTCCTCGCGGGACCGGTGAGTTCCGCGAGCGCCGCGCCGGACGTCTATTTCATCACCTACACGTACACAGACGGTTCGGGTCGCGTGGAGGTCTTCAACAACGGCAGCTTCGCCGGGCACGGCTCATGGGCGGCCAACCCAGGCTCCTTTGGGTCCTCGACCGGGGACACCCTGATCGCCTACGACGGGCTGGCGGACGGTTACGGCATCGAAGCGACGCTGAACGACGGCCGGAAGGCCACGACTCGCGGGCACTCGTCGCCGTACACGGACACGACGACGGGCAACCTCGACGAGGGCGCCACGCGCACCCTGAAGGTCTGCCTCGTCAAGGGCACGTTCAGCAAATGCAGGACCGGCGTCGGCGTCCACGCCTGACACGTGCCCCGGTCCGGCCCCAGTCCGGTCCGGCCCCGGTCCGGGGCCGTTTGCGTGAGGGGTGCGTGAGCGGACGGGGGGGCGGCATCGGCTTGCGACCCCTTCCGCAGCCAGCCCGGGTATCGGTCCCGACGCAGATCAGGGCCGCGCAGCGCTGCTGCTGAGCGGCCCTGTCACGTGTGCTTCCAGCACCATCAACTGAAGGTCGACGCCCGCGGTTCGCATGAGCCGGTCGGAGCGGGGGCCGGCAGGTCAGGCGGGGTTGATGTGGTGGCCCGGGGTGCCGCCAGGTGTGTGCGGTACCCGGCGGGCACGCGCCACCTCAACTCGCGGTCGCCTGGTCCTCTGATTCGGCGGCGTGGCGGTATGCGGCGTTGATGCGCTGAGCTTCTTCGAGCTGGTCTTCCAGGATGACGATGCGGCAGGCGGCTTCGATGGGGGTGCCCTGGTCGACGAGTTCCCGGGCGCGGGCCGCGATGCGCAGCTGGTAGCGGGAGTAGCGGCGGTGGCCGCCCTCGGAGCGGAGCGGGGTGATGAGGCGGGCTTCGCCGATGGCGCGGAGGAAGCCCTGGGTGGTGCCGAGCATGTCGGCCGCCCGGCCCATGGTGTAGGCGGGGTAGTCGTCGTCGTCGAGACGGCCGAACGAGTCGTCTGCTGTCATTTGCACCTCTCTGTGGAACGCGTGGAGGGGCCCGGGTGCCGTATGGCACCCGGGCCCCGAAGGAACTGCTACACCATCTGCCGGCCTTGATACTGCGCCGGCGTTCTGTTTCCGCTGGCCCGACCTGGAAGGCGTCGGGGTTGCGGGGATCGCGGTTGCTTGACCGGAGACCACCTCACTATCGATGTCCTGCGGTACCCGGGCTCAAGACTTCCGCCCGGGCGATCCTGATGGCGCCTGGTCCTCCGTTTCTTCCCTCTGGGATCGATCACTTGCCTGCTGCTGGTACTGCTTTTCCTTGGTACTGCTGATGATGCGAACTGCTCCGTGGCCTACGACAGCGCCACTCTTCGGCAGCCAGCCCCGTCGCCCGTCCTGCGTCCGCTCTGGCTTGGAACCCCACTGCCGAACCTCCCGGTACGCGCGCCCGCAGCCGACGCCTTCACCGAGGTACTGCTCACTGACTCACTGCTGGGTACTGCACTTGCCGAACTGCTACTGCGGTCCTGCTCGCGGCAGCCCCTGATCACTGCGGGCCGCCCGGTCCGGTCGTCAGTCCCGTCGCCGTCCTGCAACAACCCTGGCTTCGAAACTCCACCACCGTACCGTCCTGCGGTTACTGCTGCCCGGCAGTTCTTCTCTGCCGGGCCCTGCTGTCTCTCTGGGCTACGAGAGAAACCATAGCCACACCACAACCCAATGTCTACTACCGTCGACATAGATTTCCGTGAGTCAGGTCGAGAGATAGTCGGCCTTGGCCACCGAACGGGTGCGCAGTGGTACCGCTCGGGCCGGCTCACCCCCGCTGACCAGGGCCGTTACGCCGGCTCGATGCCGCGGACACCACAACCGCCGGCCGGCGCGGTTGAGGCGAGCCGACACAGTGGCCCTTGTTGTCTCGGAGCTTCGATTACGCAACCGCGCGTCGCTGACCAGCGAAAACAGCACCGCATAGCGATGTCGAGCACCCCCGGCAAGGCTCCGATCGCACGCCTGAAGCGGGTGTCGCAGGTTCGAATCCCCCGAGTGGCCCTGGCACTTCTCGCGGATACGCCCCGCCTCCGCCGATGAGGCTCCGCCCGGCGGCCCGTCCCGCCGGGCGGACGGACTTCCTGCCCGGGGCGACAGGTCATCCGTTCTGTGGCCCAGCGGTACGGACGCCCTCAGGACCCGTCAGCGTCTACCTGACCGTTCAGATCGAACAGGAGCCACTCCAGCCAGTCGGCTGTGACTCCGAGCGCTCCCGCCCAGCCGTGCATGGTGCTCACGTAGGTGGCGTACCTGGTTGGCCAATGGCGCGTGCCCGCCGCCTCCCAGCTGGACCACCCGAGGGCGTTCAGAGAACGGAACACCCGGTCGTCGAGGATCAGGGCCCGGTCGGACTCGGAGCCCCGGTCGTCCACGGCCGCGAACCATTTGGTGAAGAAGGAGCGGCGGACACCGTTGAGCGCGAACTGGCTGTAGGCCGCGCTCAAGTCCCCGCTCCGGACCGACGCGCATGTGGTCCGCAGGACACTCCGCGTGCGGACGTCCGACAGCGCCGCATCCGTGTGCCGCAGGCCGCGTCCGTTGGTCGTGCCCGAGCCCCAGACCATGACGGCTACGAACAGATCGCGCAGCCCGTCGGGGTCGTCGCCGGCGCGCTCCCGTATCGCCGTCAGGTCGTCCCGGCCGATCTGGCGGTCTCCGCTCGGGCCGCTCGCGCATTCCTTACCGGCGCCGAGGACGTGCCCGGCTCCGTGCGGCTCCAGCCATGGACGCCAGGTTCCGGGACGGAATCGCACCGGGCCCTGTCTGCGCCCGGCATGGATGTCGACGATTCCTCGTAGCTGTTCCAACGGTGACCCCTCACATGGCGGCGGTGCCTCAGCGTGCCGGTGCGCCGCAGCCTATGGGGGCCGTGGCCCGAGTAACCGGTCTTTCCTCAGCTCGGACCTGCGGAACGTTCCAGGGCGCTTCCCTCCGCCCGACAGGAGGGCTAACGTCCCGCCGAACCAGACGAGTTCACCTCGGGTATCGCAGGTCGGGGCGGAGCCGAGGTCAAGTGGGGCAAGGGCATGGGCGCCCGACTGGTTGCCGACTAGAGTCGCCTCATCACTGCTGGTTATGGGGCCAGGGCTGGGTGCACGCACGCCGAGTCACTGGTGGGGAGGGCCTGTAGAGCATGAACCGTCGCTCCAATGGGTTGGTCGGTGTCTGGGCGGAAGCGCAGCGCCAACAGCAACGTCAACACGAGGCGCAAGCCAGGTACCAACGGGATCAGGAGAGGCAACAACGCGCCCACCAAAGAGAAATCGCGCGCAGCCATCGCGAGCAGAAGGCGGTCTACCGGGAGCAGCGCGAGGCGGAGGCACGGCGGCGCACGGAGGAAATCGACGCGCGGGTCCAGTCGTTGCAGGGCCTGTTGGCGGCGGGGTGCCGGGCTCCGGCGTTCAGGGCCGACGCACTGACTCGGGCGGAGCGGGTCGAGGCGTTCTCCCCGGGGCAGCTCGCCCACCCCATCCGCATGCCGGACCCGAACCAGTACCAGCCGCAGGGCGGTTGGACCGCCACGCGGCGGGCTCAGGCACAGGCGGAGGCCCGGTCCAGGTTCGAGCACGACTGGCAGGCCGCGCAGGCCGCGGAGGCGCAGCGTCAACAGCAGTTGGCCGCCTACCAGTTGCAGTACCAGCGGTGGGCCGACACCCAGCTGGGCGAGATCCGTCGGCACAACGCCGGCATCGCGGAGATGACGACGGGGCTTCGCAACGGTGATCCCGAGGCCGCGGTGGAGTATTTCTCCGCCGCCCTCTACGCCTCGACCGGCTGGCCGGAGGATCTGCCCCGCCAGGTCTCCGCGGCGTACGACTCCGGCGCGCGCCAGTTGGTACTGAACTGGGAGCTGCCCAGGTACGACATCGTCCCGGAGGCGAAGTCGGTGCGCTACATGATCAACGCCGACCAGGAGAAGGAGTCGCCCCGGCCGGTCACCCAGCGCCGCGCCCTGTACCGGGACGTGCTCGCGCAGTGTCTCCTGCTGGTTCTGCGTGATCTCTTCGCGGCCGATGAGTTCGGTGCGCTGGAATCGGTCGCGTTGAACGGGTTCGTGGACGATCACGACCCGACGACCGGCAGACGGGCGCCCATGTTCCTCGGCACGGTCATGGCTTCGCGTTCGGCTTTCGCCGAACTGCATCTGGAGCAGGTGAACGCGGTCACCTGCCTGGTGGACGGTCTCCGGGGGCAGGTGTCGTCGCGCCCCGACCAGTACGCGTCCGTGCGGCCCGGCCGGGTTCCCGAGGACGTCGGTAACGGCGTCGTCACCCATGGGGGCGACGAGGAGCCGGATCTGTACGCGATGGATCCCCTCGCCTTCGAAGGGCTGGTCGCCGATCTCTTCCGGACCATGGGCATGCAGGCCGTGACCACACAGCGCTCGAACGACGGCGGCGTGGACGTCGACGCGCTGGACCCGACCCCGATTCGCGGCGGCAAGATCGTCGTGCAGGTCAAGCGCTACCGCAACACCGTGCCCCCGACAGCCGTCCGCGACTTGTACGGCACCGTCCAGGACGCCGGCGCCAACAAGGGTGTGCTGGTCACGACGTCCGGATTCGGACCCGGCTCGCACACCTTCGCCAACGGCAAACCCTTGGAACTGGTGGCGGGCTCCGAGCTGGTCGACCTGCTGCACCGCCACGGGCTGCGCGGGCGACTGGGCGACGGCGAACGCTCTGTGCCTGCACCGCGGCCGGCGCCGGACAACGAGACCGGCACGGACGCCCCCAACGTGTTGGGCATGTACTGGTCGGGCAGCGTCACCCTGGACGTGTGCGCGCTCGTCTGCCACGGCAACCGGGTGCTGGACGACGACCACTTCGTCTTCTTCAACAACCCCCGGACACCCGACGGCACGGTCCGCACACTCATCCCTGTCGCGCCGGACAGAGCCGCCATCCAGGTCTCCTTCGATGCCCTGCCGGCGCGCGCCGACCGCCTCGTCGTCATCGCCGCGGTCGATCCCGTCGCCAACCCCGCGGCCGACCTGTCCGGGTTCGCCGACGCCGGAATTCGGCTGCTGGACTCCGAGCGAACACCGCTGGACCAGTTGGAGGTCTCCGACGGCCGCACCGGCGAGACCGCCCTCGTGCTGGGGTCCTTCCGTCGCCGTGCGAACGGCGACTGGGAGTTCGTCACCGGAGGCAAGGGATACCGGGGCGGCCTGGAGGAGCTGATCCAGGAGTACGGCATCGACGTGGACTAGCTGTACTGCCCCGTGAGGTTGGGGACACGGCTGGCGGGTGGTTGGCCCTTGAGTGCGGTGTGTCCGCGGTGGTGATTGTAGGTGTGCAGCCACTGG